>NZ_FTOO01000002.1 GCF_900156755.1 Alicyclobacillus vulcanalis | reverse complement strand
TTGACAGCCTCACATGGTACGACAGCCTGGGACCCGCCACAGGAACGAATGTAATCTCTTCAAAATGGAGTTTACACAGAACACTTGACACACCCCCGCGAATACGTTGCATCCGTTTGATCACTCGAAAGAAAGGACACATAACCGTGAAGAAGGCCGCAGAACAACTCTCTATCATGTATAAAACGTCTATAGCCCTTATTCTCACAGGTCTGTCTTTTTGGATTCTAGAGTCAATCCCTTGGATTTACCAACATGCAAGATGGTATGTATTAGGTTGCACCTGTGTCTCGGCCGCTGTCTGCTTTGTGGTTGTCTGCGTCTCTGGAGTGAGATTTATCATTTATTACTGGATAAAAAAGACTTGACTTTCACGCATATTGACTTCGTTGGTTGTCAATAAGCATGGTGTATCTTTCTTATAATCTATCATTTTTACCATATTTACTTTTTGGAAGACATCCATGCCGAAGCTCGCGGGAACATGAAAAGAGAAGATATTGCGATACGATCGCGGGGCGGCCGCCAGAGCTCGGGTTCGAGTCTCAAGTAGGGGTGTTAAATCGTTCGTGACAAGTTGTCGTAGGGGAGACCTCATGGGAAGTACGGTCATGCCACCGTGTGCGGGCCCTCGCCAATTCCCGCAGCACGTACTTCACCCACGGCCGGCCCGCATGCGGCCCGGCCAGTGCAGGCATATGAACTTCCAGTCACGACGCCGCTGCCTCGACTTTGCGCGTCATCTCCGCGTCCGTCACAACCGCCTCTTGGGCCGTCTCTCGCTTTGCAAGATGTGGCTCTTCCCAGATGGCCATCGCGCTCACTTCAGGAACGCAAGCGTGCAGCAGGCTTGCCGCCCGACGGTACGACGTCTCCGTGGCCCATGCGATCGCATGCGACCGTAGCTGAGGAGACAGCCGCCGATGGGGCTCCAACCCCAGCGCGTCGTCTAAGAGCAACCAGCGCTCGCCCGTCTGCTTGTCCCGATAGCACCGCCGCCAAATCGCGATCTCGCCCGCAGTCGTGACCAACGTGCGAGGCTTCCGGTGGATGAGCGTCCACCGGAAGCCTCGCTCCCCTGCAGCTTCTGTTCCATCCCCTCGAGCAAGAGCTGGAGGAGCTCATAGGCCGTGTCACGCACGGTGGCACACACGCCTGGCTCCACCTCATCCAGGACATGTTCGCGGACGCATCTCACGGTGACCCTATCACAGACGCTCAACACGAGTGATTGCGCGCGGTTGAACCCCAACTGCAGCTCGCTTTATAATATCGGACATGCAATTTGGCATCGGTCGAAGGAGGGGTGCGCGTGAAAGTCACCATTGCTGGCGTGACGCTGGACAACCCCGTCATTCTCGCGCCCATGGCCGGCGTGTGTAACCCGCCGTTTCGGAGACTCGCCAAGGAACTAGGCGCTGGGATGGTCTGCGCAGAGATGGTCAGCGACAAGGGCTTGGTGAGCGGAAACGAAAAGTCAAAAAAGATGACCACCATCCTTCCGGATGAACACCCAGTCAGCTTGCAACTCGTCGGGTACGATCTCGCCTCGATGGAGCAGGCGGCCGAGATGGTGGGCGAAACCAACGCGGACTTAATCGATATCAACATGGGGTGTCCCGTCCTGAAAATCTGCAAGAACGGGAGCGGTGCTGCGCTCGCACGCGATCCCAACTACGCGGCGAAAATCGTTCGCGCTGTGGTGAGCCGCGTGAACAAGCCGGTGACGGTGAAATTCCGCAAGGGCTGGGATGACGATCACGTCAACGCCGTCGAGGTGGCGCTTGCCGTGCAAGAGGCAGGCGCTCAGGCGGTGGCGGTCCACGGCCGCACGGCGAAGCAGATGTACAGCGGCAAGGCCGACTGGGACATCATTCGGCGGGTCAAGGAGGCTGTGCGCATCCCGGTGATCGGCAACGGCGACGTCGTGGATCCCCAGAGTGCAAAACGCCTGATGGAGGAGACCGGGTGCGATGCCGTGATGATTGGCCGCGCCGCGCTCGGCAATCCGTGGATTTTCCGCGAAATTGCGCATTACCTCGAGACGGGGGAGTTGCTCCCGCCTCCATCCGTGGAGGAGCGGCTGGAAGTGACGCTTCGCCACATGCGCATGCTTGTGGAATTTAAGGGCGAGGATATTGGCGTTCGCGAGATGCGCAAGCACGCCGCCTGGTACGTCAAGGGGCTCCCGGGAGCTGCGGAGTTCCGCAACGTGATCAACCAGCAGACCACGATGGCGGGCATGGAAGCCGTGCTGCGGGAATACTGCGAGGGAATCCTGCGGCGAAAGATCGCCTAGTGGTCGTCGCCGCCTCGGCGATAGCGCGCCGCGTACACTTTGAATGAAGCCATCGCCCGCTGCAAGCGCAGCGGGCGATGGCTCAGGGCGTGCGCCAGATTGAC
This sequence comes from Alicyclobacillus vulcanalis, assembly GCF_900156755.1. Lineage (GTDB taxonomy): Bacteria > Bacillota > Bacilli > Alicyclobacillales > Alicyclobacillaceae > Alicyclobacillus > Alicyclobacillus vulcanalis. The sequence goes on along the minus strand of NZ_FTOO01000002.1, from coordinate 356,146 downwards.
AGCCCGTATTTTTTCAGTTTTCGAACGGCCGTCGCCTGGCTCACGCCCAGCGCCTCAGCCACCTCGTAGCTCGACCGGCAGCGCCGCGCAGCTTCCGCGTAGATTTCCCGCTCGACTTGGGCGAGTTTGTCCAGAGGGCGGATGCCTTCCGTCTGAACGTCCCCCAGGCTGTCCTCTTCGAGCCACTCCTCGCGCAGGTCGGAGGGAAGAATGCCATCCCCGTCGGTCAACAGCACGAGCCGCTTCACAAGATGCTCCAGCTCGCGAACGTTGCCGGGCCAGCGGTAGGCCTGGAGCCGCTCTACGACTTGCGGATGGATGCGCTTCACCATCGTGGGGTGAGTGCGGAACATGTCCTCAAGAAACTGGTCGATCAGCACAGGGATATCCTCCTTGCGCTCTCGAAGCGGCGGGATTTCAATGGACACGCCGTGCAGGCGGTAGTACAGGTCTGCGCGAAACGTGCCCTCACGCACCATGCGCTTCACGTCGCGATTCGTCGCCGCGATGATGCGCGCATCCACGTGGCGCCGCGTCGTACCGCCGACGCGCGTCATGGCCCGGCGTTCCACGAAGTCAAGCAGCTTTCCCTGAAGGTGAAGCGGTATCTCTGCGATCTCGTCCAAAAACAAGGTCCCTCCGTGTGCCAGCTCCACTTTGCCTGGCTTTCCCGACCGCGACGCGCCGGTGAAGGCGCCGCTTTCATAGCCGAACAGCTCACTCTCCAGGAGAGATTCTGGCAAAGCCGCGCAGTTCACTTCGACGAACGGGCCGCTGTGGCGCGGACTCATGCGGTGGATCCACTCCGCAAGGGTGCTTTTCCCGACGCCGGTCTCACCCAGCAAGAGGCACGTGAGATCGGCGCGCGCCACCCTTCGCGCCATTTCCAATACACGCTGCATCGCCTGGCTGTGCGCCACGAGGCCGCGGATGGCTTCGCCGGATCCCGAGCCTTCTGAAGCCGTCGAAAAGCCTGGCGTGTGGGGGCGAAACGCGTCGGAGACTTCTTTGGCTGTCGAGATGACCAACCGGATGTTGCCTTGCGCATCGAAGACGGGATTGGCGGTGGCCCACAGCTGTTTGCCGTCCGACGTCTTTTGTAACACGGTGACTTCGCGGCGCAGCTTCAGGGCGAGGCCGATGACGGAAGGGTAAAACAGGCCGTCTCGCTCGAGGTCGTAGACGGATCGGCCGACCAACTCTTCTTGGCGCAGGCCGTACAGTCGCTCAGCCGCCCGGTTGACGCGCAGTGTGACGCCGTTGCCGTCTGTGACGAAGACCTCGTCAAACGCCTCCGAAACAATCAGCTCCAGTTCCTCGTAGGCCTCTCGCAACGCCTGCAGGCGCTCGGCGAGCGGCGCCGTGAGGTCCGGATGGCACTCCACGAGGAACGATTCGCTGTCAAGCCAAGGGTGGAGGTGGACCATCCAGCCGCTCGTCACCGATGCTCGAAATTCGTCCCACTGGGTGCCGGTCCGCAAGGAAGGCCAGGCTTCCCTCGCCGCCTGGTTGGCGTACAAAAGCCCCTTCATGGGGTCAAAAATCAGGATGGGGACTGCCAGATGCTCAAACCATGATGGCGTCGACACGAAGGTACCCCCTTGTACGGCGAACGATCTAGGCGTTCATGCATTATTGAATCATTTTCATTCAATCAGGAATTACCGGCTCCGTAAAGCGAACACGCATCGCATGGACCTGTGCCGGCCTCGGGGCCCTTCCAGCGCGGCTGTCCGCGTTTTCGATTTGGCACGAAAATTGCTTCTCATCGGATGAACGAAACCGGTTGGAGGAATGAAAACGGCCGGAGGAACGAAACCGGCGTATGCCAGGCGCTTGCGCGTTCAAGGAGGGTGTCTCATGAACACTTTCGTCCAGTCTGCGAGTTCGTCTCAACTGGAACGGCGTGATCGGTATGTGGCGAGAGGCGTGTCGAATCAGAATCCCGTCGTCATCGTGCGCGCGGAGGGCGCGCGGATGTGGGACGAGAGCGGCAGAGCGTACATCGATTTCGCGGGCGGGATCGGCGTGATGAACGTCGGACACAATCATCCGGAGGTCGTGGCCGCTGTGAAGGCGCAGGCAGAGAAGCTGTTTCACACCTGCGTCCACGTGGCACTGAACGAGCCGTATCTGGCGCTCGCCGAGGCGCTGTGCCGGATCGCGCCCCTGTCCGGTCCCAAGAAGGCGCTGTTGCTCAACAGCGGCGCAGAAGCCGTGGAGAATGCCATCAAAATTGCGCGGAGTTTCACCGGTCGCCCGGCGATTATCGCGTTTGAAGGCGGCTTCCACGGGCGAACCATGTTGGGGATGTCGCTGACGAGCAAGGTGGACCCGTACAAGGTCGGATACGGGCCGTTTGTCCCTGAGGTGTATCGCATGCCGTTTCCCAACCCGTACCGAAACCCGTTTGGGCCAGGAGACCTCACGGAGCAAGCGCTTGGGTTTCTCCGCCACGCGTTTGAAACCTACGTGGACCCGAACCAGGTGGCGGCCGTGATCGTCGAGCCCGTTCAGGGTGAGGGTGGGTTTGTGGTGCCGCCGGCGGACTTTCTTCCGAAGTTGCGCGATCTGTGCCGGCAGCATGGAATTCTGCTGGTGGTCGACGAGGTGCAGACGGGTTTTGGCCGCACAGGGCGCATGTTCGCGACGGAGTACGCCGCGGGACTTGAACCCGATATGGTGGTCATGGCGAAATCCATGGGCGGCGGGCTGCCGATCTCGGCCGTGGTCGGGAGAGCCGACGTGATGGACGCGCCGAAACCGGGGGGTCTCGGCGGTACGTATGGAGGGAACCCGTTGGCGTGTGCGGCGGCGCTCAAGGTCATCGAGATCATGGAACGCGACGGCCTGCCGCAGCGGGCACTCGAAATCGGTGAGCGGAGTATGGCTTTCCTGCGAGGGCTGCAAGAGCGGCACGCCATGATCGGCGATGTGCGCGGGCTCGGGGCGATGGTGGCGATCGAGTTGGTCAAGGACCGCGAGACCAAGGAGCCGTACCCCGAGGCCGTGGCACGGGTGAGCAAAAAGTGTTTGGAGTACGGTCTCATCACGGTGAAGGCGGGCGTGTACAACAATGTCATTCGCCTGCTATCGCCCCTGGTCATTTCCGACGACGAGTTGCAGCAGGGGCTTGAGATTTTGGCCCAAGCCATTCGCGAAACGGAAACGGAACGGTGATGTCGCGGGCGAGCGACGAGTGGGAGGCGGCGAGGCTTGAGGCCTCTGCCGCGCTTCCCTGTCAGAAAATTGGAAACCGGACAGAGAGTTCAGGAGGGGTTAGATGGAATCCACGTCGACGCTTCGGCGCACGCTTCGGCTGCCTCACGTGCTGTTCTTTGGATTGGTGTATCTGGCGCCCATGGTGGTCTTCGCCATCTACGGCACCATTGTAGAAGCGAGCAAGGGGATGGCCGCGAGCTCGTACCTTGTGGCGATGGTCGCCATGATGTTCACCGCAAAGAGCTACGGCGAGATGGTGAAAGCGTATCCCGTTTCCGGTTCGTCCTACACGTACACGCGCCGGTCGCTCAACGCCCACGTGGGTTTCATGGTGGGCTGGGCCATCCTGTTGGACTACGTCTTCATCCCGATGGCCATTTGGCTGATTGGCGCATCGTACTTGAATGCCGCTTTTCCCGCGGTCCCCGTCTGGGTTTGGGTGCTGTTGTTCATCCTCGTCACGACGGTCATCAACCTGTTTGGCATCGAACTCGGCGCCAATCTGAACGTGCTGATGATGGCCTTCCAACTGCTTGTCATCGCTTTGTTCCTCGCCCTCGGGCTGATGCACGTGTGGCATGCCCAACAGGCCTGGTCCGTCTTCCGACCGTTTGCATCGCCAGGAGGATCGTTCTCGGCTGTGCTCGCCGGTGCCTCCATTGCCTGTTACTCGTTCCTCGGGTTCGACGCGATCACGACATTGACCGAGGAAACCCTCGAGCCCACTCGCACACTGCCCAAGGCGATCGTACTCGTGGCCTTCTTGGGCGGCGTCATCTTCATCGTCTGTTCGTATGTGGGGCAGTGGGTGCACCCGAGCCTCGTGTTTGAGAACGTCAACTCGGCCGCGTTTGAAATCGCTCGCGAAATCGGCGGAACGCTATTTAGTGCAGTGTTTCTCGCCGGTATCATTGTCGCGCAGTTCGCGTCCGGCCTGTCGGCGCAAGCGAGCGCTGCGAGGCTTTTGTACGCCATGGGCCGCGACGCGGTCCTGCCGAAGCGCGTCTTCGCGTACCTGCACTCTCGTTTTCGCACACCTGTCTTGAACGTGGTGCTCATAGGACTCCTGGCGTTCATGGCGCTTTTCATGAGCGTGGAGACCTCGACCTCGTTCATTAACTTTGGTGCCTTCTCCGCGTTTACCTGCGTCAACCTGTCGGTGATCGCCCATTACATCGTGCGGCAACGCCGGCGGACGTGGCGGGACTGGACCGTGCACTTCCTCTTCCCGCTCCTCGGCGCGTTTTTTGACTTCTGGTTGCTCTTGAATTTGGACCGCGATGCACTTCGCCTGGGCGCGGCATGGGCTGTTCTGGGGCTGCTTTATCTCGCGTTCATGACGAGAGGATTTCAGAAGGAGCCACCGGAGTTGTCCATGGATGCCCATGGAGGGGGTATGCCGGTATGAGGGGGATCTCTGACACGAGCGATCCGGCGCCCATTCGCGTGGCCCTGGCACAGCTGGCCGTCGCGGACGGCGATGTTGAGCGCAATTTGACGAAGATCGCAACGGCGCTGGAACAAGCGAGTCGACAGGGCGCGGACGTGCTCCTCACGCCGGAACTGTCTCTGACTGGGCTGGTGTCGGGCGAGGTGCGGGAGCGCCTCGCGGAGCCACCCAACGGCGGCATGCAGCAGGCGCTCAGTGAACTCGCGCGTTGCTACGGCGTGGCCACGGTGTTTTCCTATCCGGAAAAAGGGGCCGGCGGTGAGATCTCCATCGCGACGCGCCTGGTGAGCGGCGATGGGGCGTGCATCCATGTGTATCACAAGATGCATCTGTTTGCTGAGGAAAAACACGCGTACGCGCCGGGCGACGCGTTATCCGCCTTCTCATGGCGCAACTGGACAGCCGGCATCCTGACATGTTACGACCTGGAGTTTCCCGAGCCTGCGCGGAGACTCGCCGTTCAAGGGTGCCGATTGCTTTTCGTCAACGCGGCCAACATGGAGCCGTACGAAACAATTCACCGGACCTTTCTTCTCGCCCGGGCCATGGAGAATCAGATGTTCGTGGTCTATTGCAACCGGGTCGGCCGAAACGCCCGGTATCGTTACCGCGGAATGAGCGGAGTGGCGGCTCCCGATGGCACCGTGTTGCTCGATCTCGGCCTCGATGAAGAAGCCGTCCAGTGCGTCGATCTCGACTGGTCGCTGGTTTTGCGATCGAGATCAGCCTACGACTACCTGGCAGATCGGCGCTTGAGCGAATAGCAAAGCGCTGGAAAGTCCCTGACGGAACCGTTCCTGCGCGTTCCAGCGTGTGCCCGCGCGTACACCTTCGCCGGCGTGGGTCCCTCCGCGGAACACGAAACGTCTCAGCCCAAACGTGCGCCTTCGACCCATGGGCATCGCGCTGCTCGTGCCCATGGGCCATCGGCGACTTACTCCAAGGCCACGCCCTTCGTCTCTTTGCCGAGCGCTGTCACGATGATAAAGCCAATGAGCAGCACAGCGAAAAACACCCCAAACACCCATCCGTAACCGAGGTGCGCACCGAGCAGCCAGCCGGTGGCAAACGGTGCGATGGCACTGCCGAATCGGCCAAATCCGGCCGCCCACCCCATGCCCGTCGCTCGAAACATCGTCGGGAACTGTTCGACGGTGAACGCGTACGTGCCGGCGAAGGCCGCGAGCATGAAGAACGATAGACACAGCCCGAAGACGACAAGCGACGCTGTGTTCCATGCAAAGCCAAACGCAAGCGCCGAGAGCGCCGTGAGGATCATGGCGGTGACGAGCGTTCGCTTGCGTCCCCACCGTTCGACAAGCCATGCGGCCGTCATGTATCCTGGAATCTGAGCGAGTGTCATGATGAGCGAGTATCCCAAGCTGTGGACGAGGGAGTACCCCTTGTCGTAGAGCACGGACGGCAGCCACAAAAACATGCCGTAATAACTGTAATTCATCACGAACCACACGACGGATGCCACGAACGAGCGGCGGCCCAGCTTGCGCGACCAGATGTTGCGAATCGATTCACCGAGCGTGCTCCGGCGCTCCAGGCGCGCGTAACGCGGGGCTTCCGGCAGGGCGAAGCGCAACACGATGGTGTACAGCGCAGGGATGGCGCCGATGAGAAACACCACGCGCCAGCCGGAGGTTGGAATCACGAAGTACGACACGAGCGCGGCGGCCAGAGAGCCCACCGCCCAAAACGACTCGAGGAACACCACGCGGCGGGCGCGGACTTCGTCCGGCGAAGACTCGAGCACGTATGTCGTGGCAACGGGCAGCTCTCCGCCGAGTCCGAAGCCGACAAAAAACCGCAGCACGAAGAAGATGCCGATGCCAGCTGCGAACGCGGATAGGCCCGTCGCGAGGCTGTAGATCAGAATGGTCACGAGGAACAAGGAGCGCCTGCCGAAGCGGTCGGCCAACAGACCTGCGAGAGCGGATCCCACGGCCATACCGAGGGAACTCACACTTCCGACGAGGCCGGTCACCGTGTGCGTCAGGTGCCACTGTTTCGCCAGGACCACGAGGACGTACGACAGGATGCCCACGTCAAACGCGTCGAACAGGAGGCCGAGGCCGGAGGAGACGAGGATCCGGGCCGCCGAAACGCGTTTGGCCGGCAGAGACACGGGATCGACCACTGTGCTCACCTCACTTGTGCGTTTACCCACGGTATATGTGGATGGCTGATGAACGGTGACAGCCGCCCACGCGCGGCTCACCCACGGTGGTTGGCGAGGAGGGAAACCCATGTCCCATCAAGTGGAATGGTGGATAGGAGCCGCGGGAAGCGGGAAGTCGTCGCGCATCGCGAGCGAGCTGGCCTTGGCTCAACAGACGCAACCTTTTGGTTCTCCGGTCCTCTGGGTGGTCCCGGAGTCCACCGCATTCGCGGCAGAGACGCAGCTCATGGAGCGGCTGCGGGCGGCGTTTCGCGTCGAGGTCGTCACCATGCGGCGATTGGCGGATCGCCTGTGTGCCCAGGGCGGAATGGCCAGGCCACGCCTCACCCAGGTCGGCCGACAGCTGGTGCTTCGCGCGGCATACGACGAGTTGAGGACCAAGCTCGGGCCTCTGCGTCGCGCGGTGCGAAATCCCTCGCTGTACCACCATATCCTCGCCGCATTCGATGAGTTGACCGAACACGGGGTGTCCGCGGCGCAACTCGCGGCGCTCCTCGAGATGTCCGCGGCGCGCTCCGACGAGGTGGAGGTGGAGCAGCGGGCGGTTCATCAATCGCTGGTTGGCAAGCTCGGCGATATCCTGAAGCTCTACGTTCGTTATCAGCAGCTCGCGGAGGCAGCGGGCTTCGGCGATCCCGCCCTTCTGTACGCCGACGCGGCGCAGGCCGCGGCGCACGTCGCGTGGCTCGAGGAGGCGACCCTCTATTTCGACGGGTTTCACCGCTTTTTGCCCGCTGAGCGCCGCTTCATCGCCTCGCTCGCGCAGCGAGCGAGGCGGGTCGTCATCACGTGGGACGAGATCGGCCTGGACGAGGAGCAGTGGCGCACGTGGCTCAAGGGCGAGCGACTCGTGGAGGCGTGGCCGCACCTCGCGGACTGGCTGGACCAGTTCGAGGACGAATTTCCGAGCGAGTCGTGTGCCGTTCAGGCCTATCACCAGATCGAGTGCGCGCGCGACTTTGCCATGGCGTCGCTCGCCCAGACGTTGTGCCTCCTGTCGAGCGGCGCACCGGGTGGCCGCTTCAGCGGCTCGCCGCTTGTCGCCTTCGAGCGGGCGCTCGCGGGTCAGTCCCCAGGTGAGGCCGAGCCCATCGGCGGGGTGCGCGTCAGCGTGTTTCGCGATCGCGCCGAAGAGCTTGGGGCGGTGGCGGACGAGATTGCGCACCTCGTTCATCGCGAGGGCGTCAGGCCGCGCGACATCGCGGTGTGCGTCCCTGCCCTCGATGGCCCAGGGCGCAGCATCGCGGACGAGCTGGAGCTGCGCGGGGTGCCGGTGTCCATCGACCGGTTTTCGACGCTCGCCGATCACCCCGTCGGGCAACTGTTGCGCGCCGCCATTCAGGTGGCCCGCACGGGATTTGGACTCGACGCCGTCGCCCAACTGCTGCGTTGTCCGCTTGTGCGGGTGAAAAGGCGCGAGGCGTTTGACCTGTACCTCCGCGAACACGGGGTGCAGGGGCACAAAAGTTGGCTTGCGCCGGAAGCGTGGGCGTTTGCGGCGCTTCAGCCGCGATCGCAGTCTGGCCTCACGGACGAGGAAGCCGACGCACAGAGGCGGGCGTTGGCCGCGGGACTCGCGCCTGCGGTCGAAGTGTTTGCCCAGGCGTTCGTGCGCCCTGCGGACGTCGCCCGGGCCCTGTGGCAGCTGATGGAGGCGTTTGGCGTCAAGGAAGCGCTCGCTCGCAATGTCGTTCGCCTCGGCCAAGCCGGCGAAGGGCGCGATCCCATGGCGAGCGTGGTGGAGGAGCAGGCATGGAGCGCGGTGACCGGACTTTTGGACGATCTCGCCACGCTCCAGCCTGAGGTCGCCCTGCCCTCCCGCGAGGTGGCCGATCTCGTCCTCGAGTCGCTCGCCGCCGTGCGATTGACGCGGATTCCGAGCGACGCCGACGCCGTGTTCGTGTGCGACTTCGCGCGCGCGGACAATTGGGCGCGCCCCCGCGTCTTTGTCGTGGGCGCGGACGACGCGTCGCTGCCGCCGCGCATCGAAACCGCCGGCATCCTGAGGGACGACGAGCGGCTCGCGTTTGCCGAGGTGTTTCAGCGACCGCTCGGCCGGACGTCGGAAGACGAGCGGCGCGCCCTCGCCTGCCTGCCCTACCGCGTGCTGACGCGGGCGGCGCAGGCGCTCGTCGTGACCTGTGCAGAGAGCGACGGCGGCATCGAGCGGCACCTCTCGCCGGCTGTCGCCGCGCTCGTCGATCGCGGCGTGGTCGCGATCGAGCGTGTGGGCAAAGCGGAGGCGATGCCCGTCCATCCCGCGCAGGCGTTGCGGCTTCTCGCCGACGCGCTGAGCCGCATGCACGCGGGTGTGCCGCTCGAGAGGATCGCTGAGGAAGATGTGGTGCAGGACGTCCTCACGCACGTCTTCGCCGGTGCAGGCGATGCAGCGCGGTTTGAACGCGTCCTTCAGGGCCTGAGCCATCGCCCGCGGCCCTGGCAGATGCCCGCGGCCTGGGTGAGGACGTTGTATGGCGATCCCGTCCGCGTGAGCGTGAGCTGCCTCGAGACGCATGCCAAGTGCCCGTATCGACACTTCGCGCAGTACGGCCTTCGCCTCGAGCCGCTCGAACTTCAGCCGGAGGCCGAACGAGACGCGGGCACCTGGATCCACACGGCGGTGCAGATGGTCACGCAGCAGCTGGCGGAGGCGTACCCGCGGCTCGCAGGGCGAAGTGGCGCAGAGCTGGATCAGGCTCTGGCCGCCATGGCGAAACAGGCGCTGGAGGAAGCCGCCGAAGAAACCCGCCTCCACGCGGCGCTGTCGCGCACAGACGCCGCCGTCTATAAGGCCTACCGCGAGCGCCACTTCGGCTTTGTCGTCCAGGCCATTTGGATGCAACTCGCCCGCGGCCAGATGCGGCCCATGTGGCTCGAAAAGGAGTTTCGCGACGTCGAGATGGGCGTGTGGAACGGCACGCGCGTGCTGCTCGACGGCCGGATCGATCGCGTCGACCGGCTCGCCGAAGGGGAGCTTGCGCTCGCGGTGTACGATTACAAGTCGTCGGAGACGGCGCTTCACCCGGCGAAGGTGCACCGAGGGCTGCAGCTGCAACTGCTTCTGTACGCGGCCATCGCCATGCGGGAGGCGGAGGCCCTCGAAGACAAGCCCGCGCGGTTGTACGGCGTGTTTTACATGCCGCTCACCGCAAAGCGCAACCCACTGGATGCGCCGCCCAAGACCCAGGAGTCGCCGCTTGGCGCATACCGGGCCAAGGGATTCTTTCTGCGCGATCCGGCGGCCGTGGTGCGCGTCCACGAGGATCTCGCACCGGGTGGGGACAGCGTGTTATACAGCAAGCAGTTTCGCAAAGATGGCGACTGGGCGGCCAACGCGACGGCGTGGCACGAGGAGGAGTGGCAGGCCGTGCTCGGGCACGTCGAGCGCCGGGCGAAGGAGGCCGCCGAAGCCATCGCGTCGGGCAAGGTGACGGTATCGCCGTACCACCTGAGCCACGAGGACAGCGGCTGCACCCATTGCCCGTACAACGCGCTGTGTCACTTTGAGCGAGCGGATCACTTCGACTTGTACCGAGCCGTGCCGAAGCTTCGGTTTGAGGACGTGATCGCGGAGGGGAGGGCGGAATCATGAGCGTCCATTGGTCGCACGAACAACACCGCGCGATTCACGCGCGCGGTCGGAATATCGTCGTCTCGGCCGGCGCCGGATCGGGCAAGACGGCCGTGCTCGCGGAGCGCATCGCTCGCCTGGCCGAGGAGGAACCCAAGCTGCGGATGGACGCCCTCTTGGTCATGACGTTCACCGAGGCTGCGGCGGAAGAAATGCGCGCCCGCATCGCGCGCAGGCTGCGCGAGTGCGCGGCTGAAGCCTTGCAGGGTGGGGACGCGGCAAAGGCGCGCCGCTTTCAGAGGCTGGCGCACCGCGTGCACGACGCGCAAATCTCCACGATTCACAGCTTCTGCCTTGCCCTCCTGCGCGATCACGCCGTCGAAGCGGAACTCGCGCCGGGCTTTCGCGTGCTGTCCGGGGAAGAGGATGCCGTCCTGTTGCGCGGCGCCGCCGAGCAGGTGTTCGACGAATGGGGGCAGGATGCCGAGCGATTTCGCCAGCTGAGCGATGCGTTGACCGCGCTCAGGCTTCATCGTCAGCCGCAGGCGTTGCGCGCCGTGATCGACCTGTGCAACGTGGCCCTGAGCCAGGTCGACCCCGAGGCATGGCTGGATCAAATCGTGAGTCACTATGACGCGGATGAGCTGTGGTCGAATCCCTTCGGCGAGGCGTTTGCCCGCGAGGCGCGCATGCAGATTGCCGTCGCGCACGCGTACATGCAGAGGGGCCTCGCGGAGCTCGAGCATTTGGGAGCGCCGGAGAACGTGATGGCAGGCGCCCACACCATTTGTGCCAATCTCCAGGAGGCGATGAAGCGCCTCTCCGCCCCGAGCGCCGGGTTCGACCCCGGCGAGATCGGGTCGCTCATCCAGTGGACCGCGGCCCGGCTGTCGAGCGACTACGATTCGTTCAAAGTCTGGCGGAGCAAGGCGGCCGATGCACTCAAGGTGCTGCGGAAGGTACTCGGTCGCGGCCGCGACGACCTCGAGAAGGACGTGCGCGCGCTTCGCCCGCACATCGAGGTGCTGGCGGCGCTCGCTCGCGATACGCTCCGCTGCGCCAAGTCGCGGCGGCAGGAACAAAACAGCCTGTCGTTTTCGGATCTTGAACACATGACGTATGCGTTGCTGAAGGCGAAGCACGTTCGCGCCGCGGTGCACGCGCGCTACCGGTACGTGTTTGTCGACGAGTATCAAGACACCAGCCCGATTCAGGACGCGATTGTCGATGCCGTCGCGCGCCCGGGCGGATTGTTTCTGGTGGGCGACGTGAAACAGAGCATTTACGGCTTCCGCATGGCCGAGCCGGGCCTGTTTCTCGATCGGTATCGGCGATACGCGGCTGGAGCAGGCGGCGAGGCCATCGATCTCTCGGCCAATTACCGCAGCCGGCGAGGCATCATTCACTTCGTCAATTACCTGTTCCGCCAGCTGTTTCACGCCGAGATCGCGGGTTACGACTACGAGGACGGGCACGAGATGAGGCCCGAGGCGCCGTATCCCGAAGAGGACAAAGCCCCTCCTCCCGTTCGGGTTAAGCTGTTTTTCTCGGCGAAAGGCTCGGCCGATCGCGGCGCGGGGGACGACGATGCGGTAGGAGACCTCGAGGACACCCTCGAGCAAGGCGACGACGCGAGCGACGGGGAAGACGAGCAGGTGGCCCGACAAAAGCTGGAGATCGAAGCGATGTGGGTGGCGGACGAGATCGCACGCGCCATGGAGCGCAACGAACTTGTGTACGATCGCGCCACGCAGGCGCATCGGCCCCTGCGCTACCAGGACATCGCCATTCTTCTCCGCGCGGGCGGCGAGAGCCTGAACACCGTGGTCCAGGTGCTCGCCTCGCGGGGGATTCCCGCAGTGGCGCGCGCATCGAGCGGGTTTTTCCGCGCGATGGAGGTGCGCTGGGCGGTGTGCCTCTTGGCCGCGATCGACAACCCGCTCGACAGCCTGGCGCTCGCAGCCGCCCTTAAATCGCCGTTTGTGGGGCTGGCCGACGAGGATCTCGCCGCGGCGAGAATTGTGCGCCCGCGCGGGCCCTTGTGGCACGCGCTGCGTCAGGCGTCGGAGATGGCCGAGCAGGGCGGCGAAGCCGAAGTCTCAGGCGACTTGCAGGCGTCCCTGAAACGGCTCGCCGCGGCGAGGGAGCGGTTTGAGCATTGGCGATCCCGCGCGCACGCGCTTCCGCCCGGCGAGTTGATGCGCGAAATTGCGCGCGACACCGAGATCGAGCTCTACTTGCGCGCCATGCCGAGGGGCGCTTTGCGAGCGGCGAATCTCGAGCAGTTCATTCGGCTCGCGGAGGCCCACGCGCCGCACGCGGGGGATCTGTACAGCTTCCTGGCCATGGTCAGGGGCATGGAGGAAGCGGATGTCGATCTCGGCCACGCGCAGGGCGGAAGCACGGACAGCGTGAGCGTCATGACCATTCACGGATCGAAGGGCCTCGAGTTTCCACACGTGTACGTGTTGAACCTGGGCCGCCAATTCCCGCGCAACCGCTCGTCGATTGCGCTCAACCGGCGCCTCGGCATCGGCGCGGCGGTGGGGTGCGTGGAAACGGGGACGTTCTGGCGGACCATCCCTTCCATCGCGGTGGACGCAGCCAATCGGGAAGCCGCGCGCGCGGAAGAGGCGCGGGTGCTGTATGTGGCGCTGACGCGGGCGAAGGAGCGCCTTGTGCTCGTCGGGCACGTGGGTCGTGTGGAGGAGCTCGAGCGCGCGTGTGATGCGCACGACGAAGCGGGGCGGCTGACGCCGCACGCCTTCTTCAGCGGCAAAAGCTACGCCGCCTGGATTGTGCCCGCGCTGATGCGCCATCCGGACGGCGCAGGGCTCAGAAGTCTGGTGCCGGATTTGCACGTGGCCGCTTGGGACGTGCCGGGGGTCCGGTTTGAGCTCGAGGTCGAGATCGACGGCGCAAAGCAGGACCTGGCCCCCGGGGCGGAAGCCGCGGGCGAGGTGGAGCAGGCCGCCACGAGGAGCGCGCCAGCGGTTCGCGCCGAGCGGTTCGCGTCTCCGGAAGAGGCGGCCCGGGAGCTTCGCAGCCGCTGGAAGGGCGCAGCATGGATGTATCGCGTGGTGCGCGTGGAACCAGCGGCAGCGCGGGCGCGCGTCGCGCTGCCGAGCAAACTGACCGCCACGGACATCCGCAGATGGTTCGCGGAGCGAGAGCTGCGCCGCCACAGGCAGGCCAGCGCCATCCTCGACGATCCGGCCTTTCTGCGCGTCGGCGGCGCCTCGCCGCGCGAACGGGGCGTGGCGTTCCACACCTTCATGCAGCGCGCGCCCCTGATTCGCTACGCGGACGCCGACGAGGTGTCGCGCGCCGCCCAGGCGCTCGTGGAACAGGGCCTTCTCGAGGAGCGCCTGCGGCTTGCGCTCGATCCGGCGGACGTTCTGGCGTTCTTCGCCTCGCCGCTCGGAGCGCGCGTGCTTCTCGCGGACGAGGTGTATCGCGAGCAGCCGTTTTTCTACCGGGTCGACGTTCAAGCGGGTGACACGTGCGCGCCCGTGGTGGTGCAGGGCGTGATCGACTGTCTCCTCCGCGATAGCGGCGGGTACGTCGTGATCGACTACAAGACGGATCAAGTCGAAGATGCCGGCGATCTCGACCGGTTCGTTCAGGCGTACGAGCCGCAGGTCGCGACGTATGCGGCGGCGGTCAAGGAAGCGGTGGGTGAGGAACCCGAAGTGTATCTCTACTTCGTCCAGGCGCGAGCAGCGCGGGCCGTGCGCGCGCAGGCGCTTGACCTGCGCATGCAGGAGGTGGCGCAGCGCGAAGCGCATGGGCGTTAAAAGCTTCCCAGACGCGGGAGGCCGCGTAAGCCAGATGGTTGCTGAACCACACATTGATCTTTCTTCCTGCCTTTGATATGTTGGGCCTGTGGGGGGCTACGCAAGCGGGTAGGAGAGGAGGGGAAGTGTGGTTCAGCAGGCTGTACCGGCCATCTTTTTTCTCATCGTGGGTCTCATTGCGTTCGTCATTGGCCTCGCGGTCTATATCTATGCGTCCATTGTGTTTTATCGGGTGCTGAAAAAGACGGGCGTGAGCAAACCGTGGGCAGCGTGGATTCCCGTGTACAACTCCATCAAGATGCTGAATGCTATCGGCATGCGTGGATGGTGGGTTCTCGTGCCCATGGTCATTGGCGCCATCGGTCTCATCCTCTCGCCGCCACACGCGTATGATGCATTCCGGTGGCCGTTCATCGTCTGCACGACCATCGCCGCCATCATCATCGCGACGTGGTTTGCGCGGCTGTTTCGAGGTTTTGGCATGAGCCCGGTGTTCGGGTATTTCTACGCGGGCGTCGGGATCCCCGTGTTAAACTTCATCTGCATCGTCGTCGTGTATGTGGGACTTTCCATCATCGCGTTCCGCCGAGACGTGGTCTGGTGGGGCGTCCGATGACGGACGGCGCGTCGGCGGACGAAGAACGCCGAGGCGGCGTTACGACGACGGAAGGGGCTGAGGCAAACCGCCTCGGCCCCCGCGCTCGGCTGCGCCCCGCTTCACCCACCGATCACGTCTCGCGCTCCGTAGTAGTGCGCGACGTAGTAGGGGTTCTGAAAGACGTTTTGCACAATGACGACGCCCTCGCCGTTGTGGGCAGAGGACGACTCAATCATCGCCCCGTTGCCCATGTAAATGCCGACGTGCGTCACGTGATTGGCGTAGAGCGCGGCGTTGCTGTCGGTGTCCGAGAAGAACAGCAGATCGCCAGGTTGAAGATTGGCCATACTCACGGGCGTGCCGACGGTGGCTTGGTCATGGGATTCGCGCGGCAGTTGAATTCCGAAATGTGCAAACACGTACTCGACGAAGCCCGAGCAGTCAAATCCCGTCTGCGGCGTGTCGCCGCCCCACGTGTACGGCGTGCCGAGGAACGATTTCGCATAAGTCAGAATGGCCTGGCGAAGTTGCGCTTGACTCACGGGGGTCGCCGACTGGCCGGCGCTTGAGGTGGAAGAGGCGCCCGCGCTCGTCGCCGGCTGGCCGGCGCTTGAGGTGGAAGAGGCGCCTGCGCTCGTCGCCGATTGGCCCGTGCCTGTCGTGGACGAGGGCCCAGAGCCTGACGCGGACGGGCCCGTGCTTGAAGTTGGATTGGCCGTCGCGGGCGGAGGGGTAGGCGCGCTGTTCGACGCAGGAATGGGCAGATAAATCGTCTCGCCCACCAGCAGATCGAGCGGTTGAATGCCCGGATTGGCCTGAAGAATGGCCGAGACCGTGAGGTGATGGGATGTGGCGATGAGGTAGACCGTGTCTCCCGGTTGAACGATGTAAGGCGTGGGTAGGGTGAGCGTCTCACCTGGCGCGATTTGGTTCGGGTTTGAAAGCTGAGGATTTGCCAGGACCACGGCGCTCAGCGGGACATGGTTGGCTGTCGCAATTCGATAGAGCGTATCACCTTGGTGGACGGTGTACGTGGTCGGCTGGGGCTCCGACGATGCCCATACGGTGGCTTGGCCAAGCGCGGCGAAGGTGATGGTGAGGGCGGTGCACATCCAAGCGCTCGGTCGTCTCATGCTCTCCATCCTCTCGAAATCAAAACTTTTTTGACAAAGTTCGATTTCGAGCGAGATCGGAGAGATTCCTCTATGTAAATGAAACCAGAGAAAAAGCATCCAAGTAAAAGTCTAGAAGTGCGTCGATGTCAATGGCACAGGGATAGCCTGTGCGCCGGATGCCCGCGGGTCCCGGCGCGTCAGGCCATGCACCTCAATAATTGGCCAGTCGGCTTTGCACGCGGTCGTCCATCAGCCACTTGCGCATGGAGGACGCCAGTTTCGGATCTTCGAGGCCAAAGGCCAAATTCGCCTTCAGCCAACCCTCAAGGTTGCCAATGTCGTGCCGCACGCCTTCGAACTGGTACGCGTCGACGAGGCCCATGGCCGCGAGCTTCTGCAGCGCGTCGGTGAGCTGGAGCTCGCCGCCGTGGCCGATGGGCGTCTGCTCGAGCGCATCAAAAATGGACGGGGGCAGTATGTATCGTCCGAGGACCGCAAAATTGGAGGGCGCTTCAGCCTCACTGGGTTTCTCAATCAAACGGCGGACGGGCACAGGCTCCGGTCCGACCACCAACCGAGCAGGCTCAATGATGCCGTATTTCGAGACGTCGGTCGCGGGCACGGGCTGCACGCCGAGGAGCGCTCGCGAAGGATCCGTATACTGTTTCATCAATTGGCGGACGACGGGCTCGTCCGACTGGATGATGTCATCACCGAGAAGGACCGCAAACGGCTCTCCGCCGACGAAGGACCGAGCGCACAAGATGGCATGGCCGAGGCCGAGCGGCGTCTTCTGGCGCACGTAGTGAATGTTGACCAGGTCCGAAATGGCCTGAACCTCGGTCAGCATGTTGGACTTTCGGCTTTGCTCCAGGTGCAGCTCCAATTCCGGCGACCGGTCAAAGTGGTCTTCAATGGCTTTCTTTGCGCGGCCCGTGATGATGAGAATTTCTTCAATCCCTGAGTATACCGCCTCTTCCACAATGTATTGAATGCAGGGCTTGTTCAGGATGGGCAGCATCTCTTTCGGCACGGCCTTTGTCGCCGGCAACATCCGCGTCCCAAATCCCGCGGCCGGAATGACCGCCTTTCGCACCTTCATATGCTTCACCTCTGCGATTTTCGCACCCATCGGCCTGTCCTCCATATTTTAGCCATCTTGCACCGTTTGCGCCACGCCTGTATCTGGAATTGGCATCAGGCTGAGCGAAGGGAGCCAACCTCGGGTCCAGGCCACGGGCACCACCTCGCCCTGAGCCATTTCGTCCGCGTCCATTCTCGCGATGGCGTCCGTCGAGACGAGTCCCGACAGGCTCCCCGACGACTGCCTGTCCTCCGGGTGAAACGCGAGCGTGGTGCCGCATAGCCGCAAACATCCGCGCAACACGCGCGTGTGCTTCACCGGTTTCATGCGCACGTCGCGGTCCAGGACAGCCCGAAGCGGGAAGGGGCGAGCTTGGTGAGCCCCCAGCCAGCGCAAGAGAAACGGCACGACGAGGGCGTGGAATTGCACGTACGCCGCCGCAGGATTGCCCGACAAGCCAAACACAAAGCCCTTGGACGTGGGCCGAGCGAGAAACGGACTTCCAGGCCGCATGAGGACGCGATCGAACAAAAGCGGGCATGGGCTGCGAAGGGCAGAGATGGCGTCGCGCGCGAAGTCTGCGTCTCCCACCGAGGCTCCGCCCGTGATGAGCACGAGATCCGCAGCGGAAGTGAGGCGTTCCACCGCCATGAGAATCGCGTGTCGATCATCGACGCAGTGTTCCACGGCGATCACGTCCATGCCAAGCGCGCAAAGCGTTGACCTGAGGAATGCGTCCGTCGCTGCAAACACCCGGCCGCGCTCCACGTGCGCGGCAGACTCAGGCCGCGCCACGAGCTCGGATCCCGTCGCGAGGATTGCCGCCGTGAGCCGCCTGCGGCACCAAACCGTGTGCACCCCGGCCGCGCGCAACACGGCCTGCGTCTGGCCGTCCAGAAGTTGACCCGTGCGGGCGATGACGTCGCCGCGGCGCGCATCGTCGCCTTGGGGTTGCACGGATTCGCCCTGAGGCACGGGGCGCAGGAGGCGGATGGCATCACCCTCTGCCTCCACCCACTCTTGCCGCACCACCGCCGCGGTCCTCGGAGGGACGGGAGCGCCGGTGCGCACGCGGACGACTTGTCCGGGAGACACCGACATCGTCGGCGCGTCCCCCGCGCGCACGTCGCCCACCACGGCGAGGGGAGAGGTGGCGTGAAGATCCGCTTCGTGAATTGCATATCCATCCATCATCGAGCGAGAAAACGGCGGCAGGTCCACTGCCGCCGTCACGTCGCGCGCGAGCCAGCGAGGCTCGTCCCTGTCCCATGAGCTCACTTGCTCCTCACCGGGATCGGGAAGGTGGCCTGCAAGCCGCGCCCAGGCCTCGTCGAACGTCACGAGTTCCATTGCGCTTCCCTCAGTTCGCCTGCGCGTGGTCAGTTGGCCAACACCTGTTCAATGCGCGAGAGCACATCGTCTGTCAGCGTCACGCCGGAGGCCTTCGCGTTTTCCTCGACCTGTTCGGGGCGGCTTGCTCCGATGAGCGCGCTCGCGACGTTGGGCAGGCGAAGGGTCCACGCGAGCGCAAGCTGAGCCAGCGAGAGTCCCGCCTCCTGGGCGATGCGCGCGAGCTGCTCGACCTTGTCGAGGACCTCATCGGTCACCCTCATGAACTGATTCACGCCGGGCGTGGCGAGGCGCGATCCGGCGGGCGCGGGCTGGCCCTTGCGGTACTTCCCGGTCAAGACGCCCTGCGCGAGCGGCGAGAACACCACCTGGCCGATCCCGGCCGTCTCACAGATGGGCACCACGGCGGCTTCGATGTAGCGCTCGAACATGTTGTAGATGGGCTGACTCGCGGCGAACTTGTGCAGCCCCAGCTCGCGCTGGAGCCGGACGCCTTCCGCGATCTTGTCGGCCGGCCACTCGCTGAATCCGGCGTACAAGATTTTGCCCTGGGTGATCAGGTCGTCCACGGCGCGCAGGCTTTCCTCGAGGTCGGTCTCCGCGTCGTAGCGGTGGAAGTAGAAGATGTCGATGTATTCCACGCCGAGCGCCTTCAGGCTCTGGTGGACCTGTTCCACAATGTGCTTGCGGCTCAACCCTCGGTCGTTGGGGCCCTGTCCGACCGGCCAAAACGCTTTCGTCGTGATCACGTAGCTCTCCCGCGGGAAGGGCGACAGCGCTTCGCGCATCACTTCTTCGGCGGCGTGAGGTTTCGCGCCGTACACGTTCGCGCAGTCGAAGTGATTGATGCCCAATTCATACGCTTTGCGCACGCACGCGATGGCCTGCTCCCGCTCCGTGACGGTTCCATACGTCAGCCAGCTGCCAAGCGCAATTTCGGACACTTTGAGTCCGCTCTTTCCGAGTCTACGGTACTTCATGGTGCGGACACCTCCGCACCCATTGTACTGGCTTTTTCTGCGAAGGCAAAACCGCTTTCCTCGCCACAGGATTTCTCGCGCCCGGCGTCGAATGCAAGCGTACATACAAATCGAGCGACAAGTCGACGGGAGGACTCGTATGGATCTGCGCGCCTTGCTTGGTTTGAAAGCGCTTGATGAAGTGGGATCCGCGCTCTTTGTCCAGCCGCATCCAGACGACAACGAGGTCGGAGCGGGCGGGACGATGGCGAAGCTCGCGGCCAAAGGATGCCGCGTCGTCAGCGTGACCGTGACGGACGGACGCTATGGGGCGATGGGCGGCACAGAGCCCGAGGCGCTCGCGCGCCGGCGGCAAGCGGAGCTGGAGGCCGCCTGCAAGGCGCTCGGCGTCCGCGAACACATCGAATTCGGTTTCGAAGACTTAGGCTCGTACGCCGAGGAGGACGTCGTCGCGAGGCTGATCCCCGTGCTTCTGGAGCTTCGGCCGGAAGTGGTCGTCACGGTCGACCCCTGGACGCCCTACGAGGCGCACCCAGATCATCTCAAGGTGGGGCGGGCTGTGGCGCAGTGTGCGGTTCGCCTCGCCAGCCTCACGGTGCCGCAGGGTTCTCCTCCCTACGTCCCGCGGATGTTTGCGTTTTATGCGAGCGCGTTTGCCAACACCGCCGTCGACGTGACCGACCACTGGGCTTACAAAATCCAGGCCATTGAAGCGCACAGAAGTCAGTTTGACACGCCGGAATGGCCTGCGCTCAAGGCGTACTTCGAGTACGAGGCGCGGCAGGCCGCAGAGAGGTGGCTTGGCAACGCGGGAAACGGGCGGCTGGCGGAAGCGTTCAAACTGCTGTCTCCGCGCCAGCTTCATTTCTTCCCTCAGGCCATGTCCAGTTGAAACGGAGGCGTATCCATGGCGCAAGTCGGCCTCAATCCTCCCGTGACGCCGCGTCCGTCCGCGGCCCGAAAGACCGCGGACGCCGCCAACCAAATTGCGGTCAACATGCTCTGGCAGGCGTTTAACGCCGTCGCCGTCTACGATTACGTCGCCTACCACGGCGTTTCCGCGGTTCAGCTGTCGACAGGGCTCATCGTCTACGGTGTCCTCAACGCCCTGTTCAACCTCGTCGCGGGGCACGTGAGCGACCGGACGAGGACGCGCTTCGGCCGGCGCATTCCCTACGTGGCCATCGCGTCCGTACCCTACGCGGTCTGTTTCGCCCTGTTGTTTTCTCCGCCTCATCTCGGAGAGACGGGCCTCGTCGCGTATTTCCTGGGCATGACGTTCCTATTCGACCTTTCCTTCACCTTCACCGCCCTCAATGCGAATGCGCTCTATCCCGAGATGTATCCGGACCCGCGCGATCGCGCCTTTGTCTCGGCGCTGCAGCAGGTGTTTGGCATCGTGGGACTCATCGCCGGGGTGGCTTTGTCGAAGTCGTTCGGGCAGTCGCTTGGCTGGTCCCGCATGGCGTGGCTGTTCGCCGGTGTGGCCATCGCTTCGCTCTACGTATCGCTCTGGGGCAGCTTCGAGTCGAAGGACCCGGCGCCACCTTTTTCCTGGGGTCAGGCCCTGCGGGAGACCTTTCGCAACCGAGCGTTCATCTGGTACGTCATCGCGAGTTTCCTCGTCCAATTCACCACGACGCTTTTCACCACCGCCTCGTCGTTTTACACGACCTACGTGGTGCGCCTGAGTCCGCTGCAAAACTCCATTTTTCTCGGCGGTATTTTCATCGTGGCCATGCCCGTCGCCTTCGTCTGGGCGCGCGCCGCCCTTCGCTACAGCGCGTCGCGAGCTGCGATGGCCGCCATCGTCCTCTACGCCTGCGTGGAGGCGCTCTTGCTCGTCGACCGATCGCCGGCGTCCGTGCTCGTCACCGGTCTCTTGCTCGGCGTGCCCGTCGCTGGGTTCATGGTGCTTTTGAACATGCTGTTGGCGGAAGTCATCGATCTCGACGCTCGGTGGACGGGGAGGCGGCGGGAAGGGATGTACCTCGGCGTCAACGGGTGCATCGTGCGGCTAGGGCTCTCGCTTCAGTACGCCGTGATGGCCGTCTTTTTTGCGCTGTCCGGATACCGTGCGGGCGCGAGTGCACAGCCTCCAAGCGCCGTCGAAGGATTTCGCATTCTGCTCGGCCTCGTCCCCGCGGCCTTCCTCGCCGCCGCCTTCGTATGCATGCGCGTGTACGACCGAACGCGCCCGCACTGACGGCGGTCGCGAACATCGCGCCATCTCAGGGGCTGGCCTCGATCCGGGAAAACCCGTACAATGAGTGGAAATTGGGTGAATCCTGCGCCCTTCCGCGCTCGCCCTTCCGTTTCGTCCACCCTGTTTCCTCGGTCGCTGCGTAGCGTAAAGCAAACGCAGCGAGGGAGGGATGGACTGTGGCGGATTTGAGGTCTGTCGCCCGCAATTACGTCGGACGGCCTGTGGTCGTGCACACGCCCAACGGCGTCCACCGCGGCGTGCTTCATCATATGGACGATCGCGGCCTGTACCTGCGCGTGTACCGGCCAGGCGCACGCCTTGCGGGAGGTACCGGCGAGATCGACGTGCAGACGCTCGATCAAAGCGCGCAATCGCTCGATCCAGAGACGGCGTGGTGGCTCTGGCCGCTCATTTTCATTCCATGGGCTGCGGCTTTGGCGCTCGCACCTTGGTGGTGGGGAGGCTGGTGGTGGTGAGGGGATTCCCCCCACCCCACGCTTGAAAGGAGGACAAGCTGTGGCAAAAGTGGTGTTCATCACGTCCGGCGCGAAGGGTTTAGGCCACAGCGCGGTGCTCACGTTGGCGCAATCCGGGTGGGACGTGGCGTTTACCTATGGGAAAAGCCAGCAGGAGGCCGTGGCGCTCGCGCAAAAGGTGGAGGCCATGGGACGCCGCGCACTGCCGATTCACTGTAACCTCTTTGACCGCGACGCGATCCAAGAGGCCGTCTCCGCCGCGAAGGGCGCGTTGGGCCGCATCGACGCGGTCGTGCACAACTTCGGCCCGTTCGTGTTCGAGCGCCGTCCGCTCGCGGATTACGACGACGAGATGTGGAGCCGCATGATGGACGGCAATCTGACGAACTTCTTCTGGCTGTACCGTGCGACCGTCCACGACATGCGAGCCCGCCGCTTTGGCCGCTTCGTCACCGTCGGGTACGACGGCGCTGGAGACGCGCGCGGCTGGCGCTTTCGCGCAGCGTACGCGGCGGCCAAGTCAGGACTCGCGGCGCTCACGCGTTCCATCGCGCGCGAGGAGCGCATGTACGGCATCACCGCCAACATGGTGTGTCCTGGAGATATCCGCGGCGAGGATAAGATGAGGATGATCGAGGATGTCCAAGATGTGCGCACGGAAGAAGGATTGCGGCCGCCGGTCGGAGAAGACGTAGCCCGCGCTGTGGAATGGTTTTTGCGCGAGGACAGTCAGGAAATCAACGGTACCGTGCTCGAAGTGACCGGCGCCCGCGAAATTGTGGCCAAGGACTCGTTCCCGCGCAGGCCGGAATCCTAAGGCTTTGGCTCATCATGGGCGCGATCGCGCTCTCTCAAGGAGCGCCTCAGGCCATCAGAGAGGCGCCACGTGAGGTAAGCGGCGAAACACGCTGCCGCAATGAGGTAGAAGGTGCTGTCGCGCATCAAGCGTCCTCCTCTCATGGCAAGCGGATCGTTTTGCACTTCACAGGTTTTGAGTTTCTCTCCTGTCCTATGCAATCCAACAGCTGAACCGCCCGCGTCTTGGGGCGGAAGGGGGAACATCGGTGGACGTTCAATCCGTCGGAGTCATCGGAGCGGGCTTCATCGGCCGAGGCGTCGCGATGGCCGCCGCGCTTGGCGGGATGCGGGTGCAGTTGTACGACACGTCCGAGGACGTGCTGGAGCGCTCGCTTCTCCACATGGGGCAGCGGCTGGCCGCGCGCGCGCGCCACTATGGACTTACGGCCGGAGAGATGGAGGAAGTCCTGCGGCGCATCCGCACGGTGTCCCGGCTGGAGTCCGCCTGCGCGGCCGATCTCGTCATCGAGGCCATTCCAGAGGAATTCGAGGCGAAACGCGCGTTGTGGCGCGAGATCGATAAGTATGCCCCCGCCCAGGCCGTGTTGGCCACGACCACGTCGACCTTTTCCATCACGGAACTCTCGGGTGCCACCTCGCGCCCGGAGTGGTTTTTGGGGCTCCATTTTCCGCAGCCTCCGACGTCTTCGCGCGTCGTCGAGGTGGTGCGCGGCTACGTCACCTGCGAGGAGGCGCATGAACTCGCGCTCCGGTTCTGCAAGCGCGCCGGGCTCACGCCCATTCAGACCATCGATGTCCCGCCCTTTCTCGTGCAGCGCCTCCTCATCCCGTTCATTCACGAGGGCATTCGCGCACTGCAGGAGGGCGTCGCGACCGCACAGGACATCGACGAGGCCATGCGCCTCGCCCTGCAACATCCCATTGGTCCGCTGCAGCTGGCGGATCGCATGGGGCTCGATCACGTCCTGGCCATCAGCGAAAAGCTCGCCCGCGAGACGGGGGATAGCCGCTACCTCCCGCCGCGCCTGTTGCGGCAAATGGTGCGCGCTGGAAAGCTCGGGCGCAAGAGCGGGGAGGGGTTTTACGTCTACGACGAGGACGAGCCCGCGGCTCCGGCAAGCGCGGCGAGCGATTCGATGCGCGTGGAGCGAAGCCCCCTCGGATAGAGGTTGTTGAGCCGCCCGGGGGCGCGCTTGGCAAACCCGAGGTGAAATCCTTCGTGCGCCACGGCGAAAAACGACGCATCTTGCGCCACGTTCGCCGGCATGGACAGCGGTTCGCCCGCGAGGTAGCGAATGGCGGTTTCCTCATCGACTTCGACGGTCGCCCGGAAACCTCCCGGCGCCACGAGGCGGGAGGCCGCGTGATGCGGGACAAAAACTTGGCCTTTGCGCTCGGCGAGCGGGGGGCCCGGTCGCAAGATGCGGAGGCCGTCCACGGCGAGATCGCCGAGCGCATCCGCAAAGACGACGGTCTTCTGAACGCGCGTCTGCCGCCAGGCATCGGGCACGTCGGTCAACAGCGACGAAAGCCACGCACTCCACGTCTTGTCCGACAGCAAGCTCTGGCCGGCCTTGGCTCGAGAGCGCCGTCTCGCGGCGGCGATTGGCTCGTGCAGGCGAAGCCGTGCCACGAAGTGACCTTCCCCTCGCCCGAGATGCGGCCAGAGCCGTTTGGCGCCTTCCATTTCCACGCGTCCTTGCGCCCAATCCGAACGGGCCGGGCTCCACTCTGGCCAATCGGGCAAAGGCTCGAGTTCCACGGGAAAGTGTTCGAGGAGCCACGCGATGACGTGTTCGTTCTCCAACGGGTTCAACGTGCAGGTCGAGTAGACGAGCCTGCCGCCAGGTCGCAACACAGCGAGCGCATGCGCGAGGATGTCCTTTTGCAGCGCCTGAAACTTGGCCGGCGCATCCGGGTGCCACTCCTTGCGCACCGCCGGATCTTTCCGAAACATGCCCTCGCCCGAGCACGGCGCGTCGACGACAACGGCGTCAAACGCCTGTGGCCATGCCTCCGCCAGGGCGGCGGGGGACTCATTGACAATGGCGCACGGGGCGCCGACGCGTTCGGCGTTCTCGGCGAGCGTGACCACCCGGTCGCGGTGGATGTCGTTCGCGACGATGTGCGCGCCCCCGCGGCGGGCGGCGAGGAGCGCGGCGTAGGTGGTCTTGCCTCCCGGAGCGGCACACAGGTCGAGAATGCGCTCGCCTGGCTTCGGGTCGAGCGCGACAGCCACCGCCATGGCGGACGGGTCTTGCAGATAAAACGCCCCTGCCTGATGGAGCACCGTGTAGCCGAGGGATACGCCTGGAGAAAGATAGTGCCCGTCGTCTGTCCACGGGATGCGTTCTCCTAAAAATGGCGCGAGGCCCGCGGGAAGCGACCCGTGCGGATTCGCGACGGCGGCATAGCGGAGCCCTCGCCACGGTCTGCCGGTCATCGCCTCGACGAGATCGCGCGCCTCCGGGCCCATCCAGGTTTCCATTTGTTTGATAAAGTGCTCGGGAATGTCGGGTGCGACGCGCATGGGCTGTTCCTCCTCGCTTGTCCGCGCGCAGTTCCAACGCTAGAATGCCAGAGGGGTGAGATCTCCATGTTCAATCAACCTTCGAAGTCGCTCGTGACGGTGCCGAATCCGCATCCGGACCGCAGGTATACGGTGGAAATGGAAACGCAGGAGTTCACCACGCTGTGCCCGATGACGGGTCAGCCGGACTTTGCGACCATCTACATCCAATACGAGCCGGATCAGAAGCTCGTCGAGCTCAAGTCGTTGAAGCTGTATTTGTGGAGCTATCGCAATGAGACGAGCTACCACGAGGACTGCGTGAATCGGATCCTGAACGACTTCGTGGCTGCCGCCGAGCCGCACTACGCCAAGGTCGTGGGCGACTTCACGATTCGCGGCGGGATTCACACCAAGGTGACCGTAGAATACCGCAAATGAGCCAAAAACGCGATGGTGCCTAGGCCATCGCGTTTTCTCCGAAAGCGCGCCTCCCGCATACCATGAAGCGAATGCGGGGGGATTCGAATGGCGGAGCATCGAGAACCTTTGTGGCTTGGCATCGCCACCACCGCGGTGCCGAAAGATGGGCAGCGCAGATGGAGGCCCGGCGCGCACTACCGCAGAATTGCGCGAGCGGCGCTGAGCCATGGCCTGCGCGTGTGCCTGTTTGACCCAGGTCGACAAGCGGTTTGGTCGCGCTTGTCGGCCTATACGCCTGTCGATCCGGCTCGGCCGGACGGAGATTGGCAGCCCGCTCATGTCCCGTTCCCGGACGTCATCTACGAAAACGTCTACGTGCACCTCGCTGTCAAGGGCTACAGCGCCCCGCTTCGCGCGGAAGCAAGGCGCCGCGGCGTTCCGCTTTTCAACCCGATGCTGCCCGGTAAGTGGCAGATGATCTCGTTTCTCCGCCGAGCAGGCCTCGACCGATTCGCGCCCGAAACGGAATCGTTGACGACTTCCGAGCACCTCTGGCAGGCGCTCGAGCGTTGGAAAACGGTCTATGTAAAGCCGAGTGGCGGCTACGGCGGGATGAACGTCCATCGCCTCGAGCTTTTGCCGGGCGATCGCGTCCGCGTGCGGGCGGATCGCCGGGGAGGTCGCGTGCGCACCTGGGAGCGTGTGCTTACGCGCCCGCAGCTTGCCTCCTTCGTTCGTTCGCTGCGCGGACGGTATCTCGTGCAGCGCGGGCTTCGCCTCCTCCAGGTGGGCGGCCGAAAGGTGGACTTTCGCGTCGTCCTTCACCGCGATCACCGCGGCCAATGGCAGCTCGTCGGGATCGTGCCGAAGCTCGCCGCGGTCGACGGCGTCGTCACGAACATCATCGCGGGGGGCGAGCGGTGGACGCTGGAGCAGCTCGAGGCCGCGGCCCGCCGCGAAGGCAAGGACGTGCCCGTGGATCAGCTTGTGCAGGCCGCCCAGACGATTGCCGAGGCCCTCTCCGACCGTTACAAGACCGTGGGGCTCGTCGGCTTTGACATGGCGGTCGAAGAGGGCGGCCATGTTCGCATGATTGAAATGAACCCAAAGCCAGCGCGCTCGCTCCTCGACCGCTCCATGCTGGAGAAGCTCGCCTCCTGCCAGGCGGGGTTTGCCCGCTACCTGGCCCGGCGCTAGCGGCACCCGTCACCGCCGCGGCGTGGTACAATCCGGACCAGGAGGTGTGACCATGGAAGACGTCATCTCACATTGGGTCCGGGACGCCGTTCGCCGCGTGCGGGCCATCGACATGCACACGCACTTGTTCCCGCCCGCCTTTGCCTCCCTGTGGCGCTCGGGTGCCGATCACGTCCTCACCTATCACTACCTCATCGCCGAGGCCATTCGAGCGGGCCATCGTTCGCCGGCATCGTTTTACGCCATGCCCCTTCCTGATCAGGCGGCCTGGGTGTATGCGCAGCTGTTTGAGCAGGCGAGCCCCCTCTCCGAGGCAGCCATGGGTGTCGTGGCCATCGCCCGCGCGTTCGGCGTGGATCTCCGCCGCGATGGTCTGATGGGCCTCCGGGAGGCGCTCTGCGATCAGCCGAGCGACCGCTACGCCGCCCGGGTGTTCGAACTCGCGGGCGTCGATCAAGTGGTCATGACAAACGATCCGCTCGATCCGGCCGAGCGCGCCTACTGGTTGGAAGGCGCCCCCGTCGATGCACGCTTCCTTCCTGCGCTGCGCCTCGATCCGTTCCTCGGGGACTGGCGCACGCTCGGCGAGCGCTTGGCTGAGGCGGGCATTTCCCTGTCTCCCCGCGCGGACGCCTCCGATCTCGCCGCCATTCGCCGGTTTTTGGAGGACTGGATCGAGCGAATGCGCCCGCTGTATTTGGCGTTTTCCGCGCCGCCCGAGTGGGCGTATCCGAGCGAAGACACCTCCGGTCGCGTGCTGGAGGCATGCATTCTGCCAGCTTGCGCAGCCCACGGGCTGCCGCTCGCGCTCATGATCGGCGTGCGCCGCCAGGTGAATACCGCGCTTCGCGACGCAGGCGATGCGAGCGGGCGCGCCAACCTGCAGGCGGTCGAGAGATTGGCCGCCAGTCATCCCGACTTGAAGATCCTCGTCACGGTGCTGTCCCGCGAAGATCAGCATGAGCTCACCGTTCTGGCGCGCAAGTTCGCGAATGTCGTGCCATTTGGTTGCTGGTGGTTCGTCAACACCGAGAGCCTCACGCGTGAAATTTCGGCCATGCGACTCGAGCTTCTCGGCCCGACCTTTGTGCTGCAGCACTCCGATGCGCGTGTGTTGGAGCATCTGGTGTACAAGTGGGCAAGCGCGCGCGAACTCGCTGCGCATGTTTTGGTACACAAGTATACGAAGATCGCGCGCACAGGCTGGCGCGTGACGCGGGGCGAGATCGAGCGCGAGGTGGGGCGGCTGTTCCGTGACAATTTCCTGCGGCTCGTGGGACGGGCCTAGCCGGCATGCGCCGGATCGGGCGCGGGCATGGGTCAACGGGAAATGCGCATGCTGCCGGGGCGCGGCGCTGACTGGGTCTGTTTCATCCGTGGTGGACCCTGGTGAGGGCATGACGGCG
The DNA here is from genome assembly GCF_900156755.1 of Alicyclobacillus vulcanalis. Lineage (GTDB taxonomy): Bacteria > Bacillota > Bacilli > Alicyclobacillales > Alicyclobacillaceae > Alicyclobacillus > Alicyclobacillus vulcanalis. The sequence goes on along the minus strand of NZ_FTOO01000002.1, from coordinate 327,752 downwards.
AGAGAAGATGGCCTCACGGTGGATGGCGGGCTTGGAGTACGGAGGACGGGCCGCGGGCGGATGGGGTGCGGTGTTCGCCCGCGGCAGCCTCTCCGGGCGGTCTAGCGCGCCTCCTTTGGCTTCTGTTAGAATGAAAACGCTTACTCGTTCTGGGACGCCGTGGCGCAATGTACCACGGTCGGATGGGAGTGAAGTCCATGCGTTCACACAAGGTCTACGAGTCGGCGCAGGCAGCGGTTGCGGACATTCCCAACGGCGCCACGCTTCTGGTCGGCGGCTTCGGGCTGTGCGGGATCCCGATGGCGCTGATTCAGGCGCTGCGCGACCGGGGCGTGTCGGACCTCGTCTGCGTCAGCAACAACTGCGGCGTGGACGATTGGGGCCTCGGCATTCTGCTTCAGACGCGCCAGATTCGCAAAATGGTGTCGTCGTATGTGGGCGAAAACAAGACGTTTGAGCGCCAGTTCTTGAGCGGCGAACTCGAGGTGGAACTTGTCCCTCAGGGGACGCTGGCCGAGCGCATCCGGGCCGGCGGCGCGGGGATTCCCGCCTTTTACACGGCCACGGGGGTGGGTACCCCAGTCGCGGAGGGCAAGGAGGTGCGCGAGTTCGATGGCCGCGAATACGTGCTCGAGCGCGCCATCACAGGCGACTTTGCCCTGGTCAAGGGATGGAAAGCCGACAAGCTCGGCAACGTGATCTATCACGAGACGGAGCGCAACTTCAATCCGGTGATGGCCACGGCGGCAAAGATCACCATCGTCGAGGTGGAGGAGCTCGTGGAGCCTGGAGAATTAGATCCGAATTTCATCCACACGCCGAGCATCTATGTGCATCGCATTGTGGTCAATCCGAACCCCGTCAAGCGAATCGAGCGCCGCACCGTGCGGCCGCGGCCGCAGGCCTGAGGGCGGGACGAAGGAAAGGGTGAACGACGGTGCCGCTTTCGCGCGATCAAATTGTCCGAAGGGCCGTCCAGGAAATTCGAGACGGCGACTACGTCAACCTCGGCATTGGCATGCCGACCCTTGCGGCGAACTACTTAGACCCCAGCCGCGGCGTCATGCTCCATTCGGAGAACGGCCTGCTTGGCATCGGTCCGTATCCGTACGAGGGCGAAGAGGATCCGGATCTCATCAACGCGGGCAAGGAGACCGTCACGGCCGTGCCCGGCGCCGCGTTTTTCGACAGCGCCGAATCGTTCGCCATGGTGCGCGGCGGACACATTGACATCGCCATCCTCGGAGCGATGGAGGTTTCCGAGTTTGGCGATCTCGCCAACTGGATGATCCCGGGCAAGATGGTCAAAGGCATGGGCGGCGCGATGGACTTGGTGCACGGCGCCAAGCGCGTCGTCGTGACGATGGAACACGTCAACAAGGACGGTCAGCCGAAAATTCTCAAGACCTGCCGACTCCCCCTCACGGGCCGCCGGGTGGTGCACCGCATCATCACCGACTACGCCGTGATCGACGTGACGAGCGAGGGGCTCTGGCTCCGCGAGGTGGCGCCAGGCCACAGCGCCGAAGACGTGCAGCGCATCACCGAGCCCAAGCTTCACATCCCGCCGGAAGGCGTGCGGGTCATGTCCGTCGACTGAACGCAGGTCCAACGCAAGAGACGACACAGGAGGGATGACACGTGCAGGACGTGGTCATTGCAGGCGCCGTGCGGACGCCCATCGGCTCGTTCCAGGGCAGCCTTGCCCCGCTTTCCGCGCCTGATCTCGGCGCGGCCGTCATTTCGGAGGTTCTCCGCCGCACTGGCGTGGCGCCGGGCCTGGTGGACGAAGTCGTGATGGGCAACGTGCTCCAGGCCGGGCTCGGGCAAAATCCGGCGCGCCAAGCGGCGATGCGCGCGGGGCTGCCGCAGGACGTCCCCGCGACCACCATCAACATGGTGTGCGGATCCGGCCTCAAATCGGTGATGCTCGCGGCGCAGGCCATTCGCTCAGGCGACGCGAGTCTTCTCGTGGCGGGCGGCATGGAGTCCATGTCCAACGCGCCGTACCTGTTGCCGGGCGCCCGCGAAGGGTACCGCATGGGCCACAAGGGCGTGATCGACAGCATGATCCAGGACGGGCTGTGGTGCGCGTTTTGTGACATCCACATGGGCGTGACGGCGGAAAACGTGGCGCGCCGCCACGGCATCTCTCGCGAGGATCAGGACGCGTTTGCGCTTCGCAGCCAGATGCGCGCCAGGGAGGCGATGGAAACCGGGCGGTTTCAGGACGAAATCGTGCCCGTGTCGGTCCCGCGGCGCAAGGGCGATCCGGCCGTCGTGGATCGCGACGAACATCCGCGGCCCGACACGACGGCGGAGGCGCTCGCGAAGCTGCGCCCGGCGTTTACGGCCGATGGGACCGTGACGGCGGGCAACAGCTCCGGCATCAACGACGGCGCGGCGGCGATGCTCGTCGTCGCGCGGGATCGCGCAGACGAGCTCGGCTTGAAGCCCATGGCGCGCATCGTGAGCTACGCGAGCGTCGGGCTGGATCCCAGCGTGATGGGGCTTGGGCCCATTGAAGCCACGCGGCGGGCGCTCGCGCGCGCCGAGCTTTCGGTGGACGATCTCGACCTCATCGAGGCGAACGAGGCGTTTGCCGCGCAGGCCCTGGCGGTGGCTCGCGAGCTTGCGTTCCCGGACGACAAGCTGAACGTCAACGGCGGAGCCATTGCGCTCGGGCACCCCATCGGCGCAAGCGGCGCCCGCATCTTGGTGACCCTCCTGCACGAGCTCGAGCGGCGCGGAGGGCGGTATGGCCTTGCGACGCTGTGCATCGGCGGCGGGCAGGGCGTGGCGATGGTCGTGGAGCGGCTTGCGCGTTGATCCACGCGCGCGGCATCACGTTGGAGGAGGGATCCTCGTGGCAGATGAAAGGTTGAGCATGATTGCGAGCGCCCGGCTGATACCGCCGCCCGAGTCGTACGTGACCCGTTCGTACCTGTCGAGCTACGACGAGTACCTGGCGAAATACCGGGCTTCCATCGACGATCCGGCCGCGTTTTGGGACGAGATCGCCGACGAATTGCTGTGGCAGCAGCGGGGCAAGACGGTCATCGCGGGCGATCTGCCGGACTTTCAGTTCTTCCCTGGCAGTTATATCAACGTGTGCGAAAACTGCGTGGATCGGCACGCGAAACATCCGCTCTACCGCAACAAGGTGGCGCTGTTCTTCGAGGGAGAAGACGGCGAGCGCCGCTCCGTGACGTATCTGCAGCTCCAGGATGCCGTGTCGCGCTTCGCCAACGCGTTAAAGTCGCTCGGCCTGCGCCAGGGCGACGTGGTCTGCGTCTATATGCAGAACCTCATCGAGACCTACGTGGCACTGCTCGCCTGTCTGCGCCTCGGCGTACTGTATAACACGGTCTTCGCCGGCTTCTCCGCCGAAGCGCTCCGCGAGCGCATCGTCCGCTGCGGGGCCAAGGCTGTCATTTGCGCCAATGGCAGCCTCAGGCGCGGTCGGGTGCTTCGCCTCAAGGAGACCGTGGACCAGGCCCTTCAGGGCGTCGAAACGGTGGAGCACGTCATCGTCTATCGCCGCCTGCCGGAACTCGAGACGCCCATGACCCCTGGGCGCGATGTCGACTTTGAGGAGCTCATGCAACGCGAACCGCGCGATTGCCCTCCTGCGGCGCTCGAGGCCAACGAGCCCGCGTTCCTCATCTTCACGAGTGGAACCACGGGCCGGCCCAAAGGCATCGTGCACGCCGGAGGCGGGTTTCTCTTGGGCACGTACGCGTACACGAAGTACCAGCTCGACCTTCGCCCCGAGGACGTCTACTGGAACACCGCCGATATTGGCTGGCTCACCTCCCACATCTTTGTCCTCGTGGGCGGGCTCGCGCTCGGCACGACGACGCTCTTGTACGAGGGCGCGCTCGACTGGCCGCACCCCGGGCGCCTGTACGAGATCATCGAGCGCTACCGCGTGAACAAGTTGTTCTCGGCGCCCACGGCCTACCGCATGATGATGAAGCACGGCGAGGACGTCGCGCGAAACCACGATCTGTCTTCGCTTGAACTCCTCGTATCCGTCGGCGAGCCCTTGAATCCAGAGGCCTGGCAGTGGGTGCGCCGCGTCATCGGCGGCGAGGTGGCGGTGATCAACAACACGTGGGGGCAGACGGAGACAGGCGGGACGCCGCTCGCGCTCTTGCCAGGCGCGGTGCCCATGAAGCCGGGATCGTGCGGGGTGCCGTTTTTCGGGCACGATCTCGCCGTGGTCGACGAACGGGGCGCCGAGGTCCCGGACGGCGTGCCCGGGTATCTGGTCATTCGCCGGCCCTTCCCTTCGCTTGCGCGCGACGTGTACGGCGATCGCGATCTGTATCTCAACGCCTACTTCTCGCGCATGCCCGGCCTCTACTTCACGGGCGACAGCGCGGTCCGCGACGCCGACGGCCACTTCTGGGTGCTCGGCCGCGTGGACGACGTCATCAACGTGTCTGGGCATCGCATCAGCACGATGGAGATGGAGAGCTCGTTGATCCAGCATGAGGCGGTGGTGGAGGCGGCCGTCGTCGGCGAACCGGACGAGGTGAAGGGCCAGGTGCCTGTCGCGTTTGTCACGCTCGAGCGCGGCGTCACGCCAAGCCGCGAGCTCGAAGAGGAGCTGAAGGCGCGCGTTGTGATGGACATCGGCTCGTTCGCCCGGCCTGCGCGCATTCACTTCGTCGAGGCCATGCCGAAGACGCGATCCGGCAAGATCCTCCGGCGGATGTTGCGCGAGATTCTCCAGACCGGCGAGGTGAAGGGGGACGTCACCGGCCTGGAAGACTGGGAAGTGGTGGAGCGGCTGTTGCACGACCTGCGCGAACGGGCGCCGGGCAGCGAGTGACGTCGGCCGATGGGATCTGGGCTGTGTTCATGCGCTGCCCGTGACGCGCAGGCCAGCGCCGGGCAGCCCATGCATCTCGCCGCCCCGCTCGTTCGGCCGTCGCGAAGTGACCGCGCGATGATCCGACCGACGGGGCATCGGCGGGATGCTTAAAATTGATTGCAAGCGCTTGCTTATTCGGCTACAGTGAAAGGTGAGAGCGAAGGGAGAGGGGACTCGTGGACTTTGATCTCACCCCAGAACAAAAGATGATCCGGGATACCGTGCGCGAATTTGCGGAGGCCGAGATCGCGCCGCACGCCGCGGAGTGGGATAAGAACGAGCACTTCCCCATCGAGGTGTTTCGCAAGATGGGGGAGCTCGGGTTTCTCGGCCTGCCGATTCCCGAGGCCTACGGCGGCGCCGGTGCCGACATGATCTCGTACTGCCTGGCCGTCGAGGAGATTGGGCGGGCTTGCGGAGGCACGGGGCTGAGCTACGAGGCGCACGTCTCGCTCGCCTGCACGCCCATCTTGCTGTACGGGACGGAGGAGCAGAAACAAACGTACCTCGTCCCGATGGCGCGCGGGGAGGCGCTCGGGGCTTTTGGTCTGACGGAGCCAGGTGCCGGATCGGACGCGGGCGGCACGAAGACGACGGCCGTCTTGGATGGGGACGAATGGGTCATCACGGGCAACAAGATCTTCAACACCAACGGCGGTTACGCGAAGTACGTCGTGCTCACGGCGGTGACGGACCCTGCGACGCGCGGCATCAGCGCGTTCATCGTGCCGACCGACGCCGAGGGCTTCTCCGTGAGCAAGCCGTATGAGAAACTGGGGATGCGAGCCTCCAACACCGTCGAATTGATTCTCGATCACGTCCGCGTGCCGAAGGAGAACCTGCTGGGCCCGCTCAACGCGGGGTTCAAGCAATTCCTCTCGACGCTGGACGGCGGACGGGTGGCCATCGCGGCGCTCGCCATCGGAATTGCGCGTGCGGCCTTTGAGACGGCGCTCGAGTACGCCAAGACGCGCGTTCAGTTCGGGCAGGCCATCAGCAAGTTCCAGGCGATTCAGCACAAGCTGGCGGATATGGCGATGCACATCGATTTGGCGCGCAACGCTGTGATGAAGGCGGCGTGGCTCAAGGACCAGGGCCGACCGTATACGCTCGAGGCGTCGTTTGCGAAGCTGTTTGCGTCGGAGATGTGCACCCGCACGTGTGAACAGGCGATTCAGGTGCTCGGAGGCTACGGTTACATGCGCGAGTACCCGGTCGAGCGGCACTACCGCGACGCCAAGCTCATTGAGATCGGCGAAGGGACGTCGGAGATTCAGCGCTTGGTCATCGCGCGCCAGTTGGGCTGTTAGGAGGGGGCGGCATGTTCGCCAAGGTGTTGATCGCAAACCGGGGCGAGATCGCAAGGCGCATTATTCGCACGTGCAGGCGGATGGGCATCGCGACGGTGGCGGTGTATTCCGACGCGGACGAGAAAGCGCTTCACGTTCGCGAGGCCGACGAAGCCGTGCGTATCGGGGAGCCGCCGGTGGCGAAGAGCTACCTGAACATCGAGGCTATCCTGCGTGCGGCCGAGGAGACGGGCGCGGAGGCCATCCATCCGGGCTACGGGCTTCTGAGCGAAAATGCGGAGTTCGCGCGGGCCGCAGTGGCGCGCGGCATCAAGTTCATTGGGCCCTCGGCCGAGGCCATCGCGGCGATGGGCAGCAAAGTCGCCGCGCGGGAGACGGTGAAGCGGGCGGGAGCGCCGGTCGTGCCGGGCAGTGAAGGCGCTGTCGCGGACGCCGACGAGGCGGCGCGGATGGCGGCCGAGATCGGCTATCCTGTCATGCTGAAAGCGTCGTACGGCGGCGGCGGCATCGGCATGCAGGTGGTCCAGTCCGAAGAGGAGCTGCGCAAGGCGTTCGCATCGAACTCCGCTCGGGCCAAGGCGTACTTCGGCAACGGCGAGATGTTCCTGGAGAAGCGCGTGCAACGGCCGCGCCATGTGGAGATTCAGGTGCTTTGCGACGCGCACGGTCAGGCGGTGTACCTGTGGGAGCGCGAGTGTTCGATTCAGCGGCGGCACCAGAAGGTCGTCGAGGAGGCGCCGTCCCCGTTTGTCGACGAGGCGCTGCGGCAGCGGATGGGCGAGGCGGCCCTCGCCATCTGCCGAGCCATTGGCTATGAGAATGCGGGCACGCTTGAATTTCTCGTCGATGAGGACAAAAACTTCTATTTCCTCGAGATGAACACGCGCCTGCAGGTCGAGCATCCCGTCACGGAAATGGTGACCGGGCTGGATCTCGTCGAGTGGCAGCTGCGCATCGCTGCGGGGGAACCGCTCGGCTTCCGGCAGGGCGACATTCGGCGCGACGGCCACGCCATCGAGTGCCGTGTGTACGCCGAAGATCCGGAGAAGATGCTGCCCTCACCCGGCACCATCTCGCGGCTCGTGCTGCCCGAAGGCGAGGGCATCCGAAACGACGTCGGCGTGGAATCCGGCTCGGAAATCACGCCCTATTACGATCCGATGATCGGCAAGCTCATCGCTCATGGCCGAGATCGGGCTGAGGCCATTCAACGCATGCAACAGGCGCTTGACGCGTATGTGCTAGAGGGCATTCGCTCCAACCTGCCCTTGCTCCGCGCCATCGTCGCCTCGGACCGGTTTAGGGCCGGTGACACCACAACCGATTTCCTGGAATCCTGGGGGAAGCGCTGAGAGGGGGATGAAGATGGCAACGGTCCAAGCGACCATGGCGGGCATCGTGCTTCGCGTGCTCGCCCAGGCTGGCGATCGCGTCGAGGCCGGCCAGGATGTCGTGGTTTTGGAATCGATGAAGATGGAGATTCCCATTCCGGCCGAACAGGCCGGCGTGGTGGCGGAGGTGCTCGTGAACGAGGGCGACTTCGTCAACGAGGGGGACGATCTCGTCCGGCTCGAAAGCTGACGCAAAAGAGGGCGATGGCATGGAAGAGCGCGTGTGGTTGCGCGACGTGGGCCCGCGCGACGGACTGCAGAACGAGCGCGTCGCCGTCGCGACGGAGTTGAAGGTCGAGCTCGTCGAGCGGCTCATGGACGCAGGCGTCGTGTCCATCGAGGTGTCGTCGTTTGTGCATCCAAGGTGGATCCCGCAGCTGGCCGATGCCGACGAGGTGTTTGCCCGTATCCGGCGCAGGCCCGGTGTGGAACTCTCTGCGCTCGTGCCGAACGAGCGGGGCCTCGACCGCGCGATCGCGGCGAAGGTGGACGCTGTGCACGTGTTTATGTCGGCGAGCGAATCCCACAACCGAAAAAACATCAACAAGAGTATTGCGGAAACGTACCCTGTGCTGCGCCCAGTGGTTCAGGGAGCGAAAGCGGAGGGACTCGTGGTCCGCGGGTATGTGTCCACGGTCTTCGGCTGCCCCTACGAGGGCGACGTCCCGGTTTCGCAGGTGCTCTCGGTGGTCGAGCGGCTGTTTGAGCTTGGCATCGACGAGGTGGCGCTCGGCGACACCATTGGCGTCGCCGTGCCGTCTCAGGTGGCCAGCGTCGTGCGAGAGGTCGAGCGCATCGTACCCCTCGACCGGGTGTCGCTTCACTTTCACGACACGCGCGGCATGGCCATCGCCAACATCTACGCCGGCTGGCTGGCCGGCGTGCGCCGCTTCGACGGCTCCATCGGCGGGCTCGGCGGCTGTCCCTATGCGCCGGGCGCTTCGGGCAACGTGGCCTTCGAAGACGTGCTGTACTTATTTGAAAAGATGGGCGTTGAAACGGGCGTCGATCCCGTGCGGTATATGGATGTCGTCGCTTGGCTGGAAGGCGTGATCGGCAAGCCTTTGGCGAGCCACGCGCGCCAAGTCGCGCGCGGCGCCTGTGAGGCGACGTGAAGGAGGGCGAGATCGCCGTGGCGGACGAACGGTTTGAAGAGATGAGAGCGCGGGCGATGGCGGGCGGTGCCAAGAAGTATCACGACAAAAATCGCGAGCAGGGCAAGCTTTTTGTTCGCGATCGCCTGAAGCTCCTGCTCGATGACGGGCTCGAGATCGAGGATGGGTTGTACGCCAACTGTCAGGCGGACGACCTGCCCGCCGACGGCGTGGTGACGGGCATCGGCCGCATCCACGGGCGCAAGGTGGCGGTCATGGCCAACGACAGCACGGTTAAGGCTGGGAGCTGGGGCGCGAGGACGGTGGAGAAGATCCTGCGCATCCAGGAGACGGCGGAGAAGCTCAATATCCCGCTGATTTACCTGGTCGATTCGGCCGGCGCGCGCATCACGGATCAGGTCGAAATGTTTCCCGGCCGGCGCGGAGCAGGCCGCATCTTCTACAACGAGGTGCGTTTGAGCGGCCACATTCCGCAGATCTGCCTGCTGTTCGGGCCGTCGGCGGCCGGCGGCGCCTACATCCCTGCCTTCTGCGATCTCGTCATCATGGTGGAAGGCAACGCAAGCATGTACCTCGGTTCGCCGCGCATGGCCGAGATGGTTATCGGCGAAAAGGTGACGCTCGAGGAAATGGGCGGCGCGCGCATGCACTGCAGTGTGAGCGGGTGCGGGGACGTGTTGGTCCCGGACGAGCCGAGCGCCATCGAGGCGTGTCGTCAGTATCTCCGGTACATGCCGGATTCGTACCTCGGGCGCCCGCCGGTGGAGGAGGCGCGGGATCCGGCGCCATCGCCGCGCAAGGCCTCGGAGATTGTGCCGAACAATCCGAATGTGCCGTTCAACATGTATGAGTTCATCGATCGGCTGATCGACGAGGGCTCGTGGTTCGAGATCAAGAAGCTGTTTGCCCAGGAGATCATCACGGGACTCGCGCGCATCGCGGGCCGCCCAGTCGGTATCATCGCGAACCAGCCGCGCGTCAAGGGCGGCGTGTTGTTCGTCGATTCCGCCGACAAGGCGGCGCGGTTCATCACGCTCTGTGACGCATTCCACATTCCGCTTCTCTTCCTGGCGGACGTGCCTGGTTTCATGATTGGCACCAAGGTCGAGCGCCAAGGCATCATTCGCCACGGCGCCAAGCTCATTGCCGCGATGTCCGAGGCCACCGTGCCGAAGATCTCGGTCATCGTTCGCAAGGCCTACGGCGCGGGCTTGTACGCCATGGCGGGGCCCGCGTTTGAGCCAGACGCCTGCATCGCGCTGCCGACGGCCGAGATCGCCGTGATGGGACCCGAGGCCGCGGTGAACGCGGTTTACGCCAACAAGATCGCCGAGCTCGACGAGCCCGAGCGCTCGGCCTTCATCCAGGAGAGGCGGGAGGCGTATCGGCGGGACATCGACATCTACCGCCTGGCCTCCGAGCTGGTGGTGGATCACATCGTCGAGGCCGACGATCTGCGGAGCGAACTCGTCTCGCGTTTTGCGATGTACGAGGGGAAAGCCGTCGCGTTTGGGCAGCGCAAGCACCCGGTGTACCCGGTCTGAGGGGGGAGACGGAAGGTGGAACAGCCCATTGTGTGGCACAAGGACGAGGACGGCGTGGCCGAGATCGTCCTGAACCGGCCTGAGGCGATGAACGCCCTCAATTACGCGTTGCTCCGCGCGTTGGAGGAGGCCGTGCGCGACATCGCAGGCGATCGCGGCGTGCGGGTCGTGATCGTGCGCGGCGAAGGCAAGGGCTTTTGCGCGGGCGCCGATCTCAAGGAGCGGCGCGGCCTCGGGCCCGACGAGGTGCGCCGCAACGTGCGCCTCACGCGCGAAGTGTTCGACCGCGTCGCCCGCCTGCCGCAGCCGACCATCGCGGTGTTGCACGGCTTCGCGTTCGGCGGCGGGCTGGAGCTCGCCTTAGCCTGCGACTTTCGCGTGGGGTGTCGCGATCTCCGGCTCGGTTTGACGGAGACGTCGCTCGCGATCGTGCCAGGGGCGGGCGGGACGCAGCGCCTTGCGCGCATCATCGGGCCGACCTGGGCGAAGTGGATGATTTTCACAGCCGCGCGGATCGATGCAGAGCGCGCGAAGGAGCTCGGCATCCTGATGGAGGTGGCCGATACGCTCGAGGGCGCCGTGGAATGGGCGCGATCGCTCGCCGCCGCCATAGGGGCCAATGGGCCGGTGGCCGTCCGCCAGGCGAAGTGGGCCATCGATCGCGGCCTCGACGTCGACGTATCCACAGGGCTTGCCATCGAGGACGCGGCATACGAGGGGGTCATGCCGACCGCAGATCGCCTCGAGGCCCTGGCGGCGTTTGCGGAAAAGCGCAAGCCGCAGTTTCGCGGGGAGTAGTGCGGAGGGGCTCAGGGTGCCCGGGGGATCGCGCCAGGGGAAGGTGGCACGGCCTGTGGCGGGATGGCTCGACGGCGGCGCAAGGGCGGGGCGGGGGCGGGATGGCGGCTCGTCGGCCCCCGCACCGGGGCCCGGCTCATCCGGGCGGCGCGACGGTCACGCGCGGTTCGTCACCTGTGAGAAACCGGTACCACCGCTGACGAAAGCGCACCTGGGGAGCGTCGGCCGGCACGTGGGCTTCCATGCGCAGCGCTTCTGGGATGGGCCGGGGATGCTGACTTTCCACCACCCGCTGGTCCTCGCAGAGTACCCGAAGGCTGTAGCGGCGGAAAACGGCGTCCATGAACGGGACGGATCGCGCGAACGTGCGGCCGGCGTACCCGAAAATGCGCGTGGTCTCCGCGTCGACGGGCGTGAAGGTCACGAAGTTGATGAAGCCGCCTCGGCCTTCGGCCGGCCGAAGGATCCACATTTGCGGGAATCGGTACTCGAGGACGCCGCCGCCGTTGCGGATGAGAATCCCATCGCGCTCATCGACCTCGAACGCGACGCGCGGGATGGAGGCTGGCGTCCGCCGGCCGATGGTTCTGCGGTGGACAAACGCGAGGTGAGCCACGTCAAGGACGCTTTCGACGACGCGGGTGAGGTGCGCCCGCCACACGGCCTCATAGGGGACGAGGCGATACGCGTCGCCCTGAAGCTCTGGAAACAGGTCGGGCTCGGGTGGGGCGGATTCGCCGCCGAGATACACCCAGACGATCCCGCCTCGCTCGCACGCGGGATACGCGCGGTGATGAGCGAACGCTGGGATCGGCCGGTCAGGATGAGCGGGGATGAATGCGCAGCGGCCATCCCCCGCAAACTGCCAGCCGTGATACGCGCAGGCCAACCGGCCGTTGTGGACCTCGCCGAGCGCGAGATCGGCGCCGCGGTGGGTGCAGTACCTCGGCAGCGCGCGCACCGCGCCGGACGCGTCCCGGAACACGACGAGTTCCTGTCCCGCGACGGCTGCTGCGAGCGGTTTCGCGCGATGAAGCTCGCGCGAGAAACAGACGGCGTACCATGTCGCCGGGAAAACGCGGTCTTCACTCGGTGCCAAGACCTGTCGGCTCGTCATGCAAGATACGCCTCCACGAAAGAGATTCATTCGTCCGCCTTAATTATATATACTGGTAGGTTAAATAAGCAAGGGCAAAAGCGCGTGTACGTGCATCCGTCGCGATCGACTGGAAAACGTCCGTGCGCGAGGCGGTTCTGGTGTGCCGCCTCGCGCACGGGGGAAGGAATCAGGAGTTGCCCTGAGCGAGGGCCTGATTCGTGATGTTTGCCATGTTCTGCAGGGTCACCTGCGGGGTCTGCCTGCCGGCCAACAGGTTTCCAATTTGCGTGCTCATCTCCTGTTCGGCCGAGTACAGCGAGGCGAGCCGCGGCGAGAAATAGGCGTACTTCAGTTGGCTTGGAGCGACGCCTTGATTGGGGTGCGTTTTAACATAACTTGTCCAGGCTGGGTTGGTGAGCGCGCTCTGCCGGACAGGGAGGTAACCCGTCTGTTCGGCCCATTCGATGGTCGAAGGCACGGAGATCAGGAAGTTGAGGTACTTCGCAGCTGCGGCCTTCTGCGCCGACGAAGCGGCGTTGAAAATCACGAGGTTCAGGCCGGCCGTGGGAACCGCGTATGTGACGCCCTTCGGGAGCGGCGCCACCTTCCAGTGGATGTTCGGGTTGTTGATGAACGACATGGCGGCGACGGTATCCAGGTCCATCGCGTATTCGTTGGTGTTGAAGCCGTCCGACAGGTATTCGTTGGCGCCCACCACCTTGGCGGCGTGTTCATCGACCAGGCGCTTCATGAAGTTGAGCGCCGCCAGCCCTGCGGAGCTGTTGAACGCCGCTTTCGTGTTGTTGGCGTTCAAAATCTGTCCGCCAGCTTGCTTGAGGAGCATTTCGAAGGTGTAATAGTTGCCCTGGAGCCCGAGACCGGGGATGCCCTCCTTCTTTTGGATCTTGATCGCGTCCTGCTCCAGTTCACTCCACGTGGTCGGCGGCGCAGAAATGCCGGCCTTCTTCAAGTCGTCCAGGTTGTAATACAACACGTAGGCCGACTTGTTGAACGGGACCGACATCAACTTCCCGTTGTACGTCGAGTCCTGTCGCCAAATGGGAATGAGGTCGTTTTGCGTCGACTTCGGGATGACGGCGTCAAGCGGCTCGATCAGACCATTTTGCACGTAGTTGGTCTCCCACGTCTCCTCGACCTGAGCGATGGTGGGCTCTGTGCCCGAGGAAATGGCAGCCGTCAGTTTCTGCTCCAACGTGCTGTACGAGCCGTTGAAGATGAGCTGCACGTGAATGTTCGGGTTTTGCTTCTCGAACTCGTTGGTCAGCTTCTGAAGTTCCTTGCCCAGCTTGCCAGGCATCGACTCTTCGAAGGTGATGGTGACAGGCTGAGCGCTGGATGCGGCTTGTCCACTTGCGTTGGCCGTCTTGTTCATCGGGATGCCCCCGCCGCCGGTCTCCTCATCTCCACATCCGGTGGCCAGCAAGCCCCCCATCACAATGGCCGTCGCGGTCGCCATAAGCGCTTTGCGTTTTGGTTTCACACTGACCTCTCCTTTCTTCGATGGTCTCAAGTTTATCTAATGCCGCTGCGCGCGATGCCCTCGATGAAATACCGCTGGCCAATCAGAAACACGATGGCGAGCGGCACCATGCAAAACGTGGCAGCGGCCATTAGCTGGTTATATTCCGTCCCGACATCCGATGTGAAATTCATCAGACCTACAGGAACGGTATCTAAAGATTGGGAATTGGAGATGACCACAACCCATAGGAATGAGTTCCAACTCCCAATGAACTTGATGAGGCCGGCCGTGATCCACACCGGTTTGGTGAGTGGCATGACGACCTGGAACAGCGTTCGAACGGGATTTAAGCCGTCCATTTCAGCCGCTTCGAAGACTTCGGACGGCATGGAGAGAAAGAACTGGCGCATGAGAAAGATCGTGAACACGCTGATGAGCCACGGAACGATGATGCCTTGGTACGTGCTCATCCAGTGTAGCTTCGCGATCGTGATGTAGTTGGGAATGAGCAACAGTTCTCCAGGCACCATCAGGGTCGCGAGGAGCGCAAGAAACAGCGGGCGCTTGCCGGCGAAGTTGATGCGGGCGAACGCGTAAGCCGCCATCGCGCCCAGGGTCAGGTCGAACACGGTTTCCACGCCCGAAATGAAGAGGCTGTTGAGGAAGTAGCGCGCGAACGGCGCGGAAGTCCAGGCCGCCGCGTAGTTCCGCCATTCGAAGGGGTGCGGCCACAACGAAGGCGTGGTCGTCAGGACCTGCCCTGCCGGTTTGAGCGACGTGGACAACATCCAAATGAACGGCCCAAGCACAAACAGCGTGACGACCGTGAGCGCCAAGTAAATCAGGACCTTGCGCATCGCCCTTCCCCCATCACATGTCGTAGTGAACGCGCCGCTGCAGGGTCATCTGCAAAAGCGTACACGCGAGGATGATGATGAACAGAATGTACGCGGATGCACTGGCGTAACCCATCCGATAGTCGCTGAACCCCTCTGTAAACATGTAGTACAGCATCGTCAAGCCGCTGTCGTTGGGGCCGTCGGTGGCACCGTACAAGACGTATACGGGAAGAAAGACCTTGAAGGCTTCGATGGTGCTCATCAGAAGCACGAAGAACGTCGTGGGGGAGAGCAGAGGCCATGTCACGTGCCGGAAAAGCCGCCATCCGTGCGCTCCGTCGACGCGCGCGGCCTCGTAGTATTCTCGGCTGATATTTTGCAGGCCGGCGAGAAACAGCACCGCTACATACCCCAAACTCTGCCAAACACTCAGCGTGACGAGGCAAACCATCGTGTCTTGGGGCGTGTTGAGCCAATCGGGGCCGTGGATACCCACGAGGCGGAGCAGGTAGTTCAACAGACCAAACTGGTCGTTAAAAATCCACTGCCATATGATACCTGTTGCAGCGATGGACGTCACGTAAGGCAGGAAGATGGCGGTGCGAAACAAGCCCCTGAGTCGGATTTTCGCGTTGAGAAGCAGCGCCACTGCGAGGCCAAGGGCCATGGCGATGGGAACGTAGAGCACGACGAAGAGGAGCGTGTTGACGACGGCGCGATGAAACAGCGGATCTTCAAAAATTTGAACATAGTTTTGAAAACCCACGAATTGCTTGTGTGGGCTGATCATGTCCCAGTGAAAGAAGCTGATGATGAACGACTCGACGATGGGATACAACGTGAACACGGCCAACAGCAGCAGCGTGGGAAAGAGCATCAGGTAGGCCGTGAGCGTTCGTCTGGCCTTGAGTGTCATCGCGGAATCCCTCTCAAATCAAGCATGAGATGCCTCAGCTTCCACCGCAACGTCATTGTAATCACCCAAACTTCGCAAGCCAAGTGAAGATTTCGTAAAATATCATTTACACGAATTCAAAATGAAAGTATGTTCTCACCCTCTCTTGTGTGGTATTCTGTAATGCTCGGCCGCAACCCGAGACGCCTTCCCCGAAGGAGAGATGATCTTGGACAAGCCTACGCACATCACGTTGTTCGGCGGCACTCGAACCATCGGCGGCACCATTTGCCGCGTCCAGACAGCTTCGGCAGCGCTCGTCTTCGACATGGGCCACGTGGTGCGCCCATCTTCTCCCATGTTCTCCGGCGCGCTTGTGCCACGGTCCAACGCCGATCTGCGGGCGATTGGCTTCCTGCCGGATATTCCTGAGCTTTATACGAATGAACATCATGCTGACTTTGCAATTTGCATAAGCCATAACCACTTGGATCATACCGCTCTTTTGCCTTATATGGCAAATGAAATCTCGCTGTTTTCGACGAAAGACACCTGTAAAATCCTGAAGCTTATTGCGGACGCTCACATCGAACATCAGCCGTCCCTTGAGCTCATCGGGGTCGAACCACATGCGTGGCAACAGGTGGGGGATCTCCAGTTTCAGTTTGTTCCCGTCGATCACGACACGCCAGGGGCCGCGGCCATCTTGATCAGCGCGCCCGACCTTCGAATTGTGTATTCGGGGGATCTGCGCTTTCACGGCTGGCGCCCTGAGGTATCGCGGGCGTTCGTGGACCAGGCGAGGGCGTTTCAACCGGATGTGCTTCTGATCGAGGGGACGCGCGCTGCGGACGAGGCGCGTCCACAGGTCAGCGAGCAGGAGCTCGTGCGCCTCTTGGCCGAGGCGATGCAGAGCGAGGTCCGGATGGTGTACTTCAATGCCTATCCGCGCCATCCAGAGCGCGTGCTGGCGTTTGCGCGCGTGTCGCGCGAGGCCCATCGCGTGCCCGTGTTCGACGCGCGCACGCTCTATGTCGCAGCCCACTTCGCCGAGCGCCTGCCCGAGGACGTGGCGGTATGGGCGGGGGAGGAGCTTCCCGAAGCAGTCGATCGTTGGCTCGCCACGGCCGGAGTTCGCCGCATCGGGCCAGAGGACATTCGCGAGGCGCCGGGGGCTTACGCTGCCGAACTGAACTATGATCGCCTGTGGCGGCTCATCGATCTCGGCCCGCAAGCCGGTGGCCTCTACATCCATTCGAACGGCGCGCCGCTCGGTCCGTTCGATCCGGCCTGGGACAACCTCCAGCGCTGGCTCGCGTACTTTGGCGTCACCTTTCGGTCCATCGGCACGAGCGGACACGCGGCGCTCGACGAGATCGTGCAAGCCGTTCAAACCATCCAGCCGCGCGTCTACCTGCCGATTCATTCGTTTTACCCAGAGCGGGTCATCGCCCCTGGCGTGCTCCGCGTCTTGCCCGAAGAGGGCGTGGCGTACACCTTGTCTGACCTGCTTGCGGCCGGATCGTTACCGGAGCAAAGCTGAGCCGCGCAGGGCGGCCGAAGTTGCCGTGCCCGTTTAGGGTGCGGGTCTTAATTTTCGCCTTACGAAAAGAAAGGCGAGCGCCGCCGCGATGTCCGCAGCAAGGATCATGCCAATGACGCCTGGCCAGGCCATGTCGGCCCAGAACACGCCAGCCAGCGACCCGATGACGCTCGATCCGACATAGTAGCAGAACAAGTAGAGCGCGGACGCCTGCGCCCGTTCCCCTCCGCCGAGGCTGCCGACGCTTGCCGACGCCGTGGAGTGCGCGCCGAAAAAACCGAGGGTGAAGACCACCATGCCGGCCACAATTGCCCAGAGGTCTCGCGCGCAGGTCAAGAGGGCGCCAGCGGCCATGATGGCGATGTTGAGTGGCAACACGCGATGCCGGCCGATGCGGTCCGCAAGGCTGCCCATGAACGACGAGCTGAACGTCCCGGCCAAGTACGCGAAGAACAAGAACCCAATGACGGAGGTCGGCAGCGCATACGGCGGACGGGCGAGCCGGAAACCGGTGTAGGTGTAGAGCGACACAAAGCCACCCATCAAGAGGCCGCCGATCAGATAGAGCGCCACGAGTTCTCGACGCTTGAGTGCCCGCCCGAATCGGGTAAGGAGATCGCGGGGGCGATCCCTCCTCGATACAAAATGTCTTGATGCAGGCAGCGACCACGCCACGTAGGCGGAGAGCGCGAGACTGACGGCGCCGAAGCCGATCATGCCGACGCGCCATGAGGCGCCGTCCGCCACCACGCTGATGACCACGCGCCCCAAGAGGCCCCCGAGCGTGTTGCCGCTGATATATAAGCCCATCGCAAAGCCGAGGCTTTGCGCATCCATTTCTTCGCTCAGGTACGTCATGGCCACCGCGGGCAGTCCCGCGAGGGTCAGCCCCTCGATGGCCCGCACCACCACCAGGCTCCAGAAGGTCGGCGCGATCCCCACCGCGAACTGAAGTACAGAGGATGAAAACAGGGAAAAGAGCATGATGGGCTTTCTGCCGAACCGGTCGGAGAGCGAAGCGAAGATGGGGAGCGACAGGGCAAGCGTGAAGGTGGAAGCGGAGAGGGCGAGGCTGGCCGCCGCCGGGGATTTGCCAAAGTCTGTGCTGAAAGCCGGAATGAGGGGTTGTACCGCGTACAGGTTGGCGAACGTGACGAGCCCAGCTGCGAGAAACGCGAAGCTCACGCGGCGGTAGACCGCTGTGCCTCGCGCGATGTAGGTCTCGTCGCGCGTCGAGTTGGGTGGAAGCATGAGACAAACCCTCTTTCCCAAAGCAAAGGTCACAATGAAAGGATACGCCGATTTTTTCGGAATGGAAAGCGCCACAGGCACGGTTGCCCAGGTGGCGAAGGTTGATCCGGCCGGATCGCCACCAAAGCGTGTTTCCGGTCGAATGGGACCAGATTCGCAGGGCGGTTCAGATGGCGGTACAATGGAATTGCATGGCCATCTTAGGGGCATGGGTGTGAACCCTTGTGAAAGGATCGGTGGCATGAGGCTCGTCTCGCGCTTTTGCCAAGCGCTTGTTCGATATGCCGCGGCCGCGTGTGCCGCGATGGCCGCAGCCTGGGGCGTGGCAGCTGTGGACGCGCCACGGGCCTTTGCGGATGACGCTTCGGTATCCATGTCTGCCGCCGTCGGTTATGGAGGCTATTACGTGGCGGACGAGTGGGTTCCGGTTCACGTCTCGGTCCACCACCGCGGTCCGGCCGCCATGGCCAAACTCGTTCTGCGCGTGGGCGGGCCCTCGCTGGGCGATCGCCACATCGCGGGCGAGATGACCTGGCTCTTGTGGCTTCCCAAGGACGGTTCCACCTCCACGTTTATCGATGTGCCCGGCAACGCGCTTGCCCAGGGAACTTCGCTCGATCTCGTCCTGAACCAGCGCGTGGCCGCCACCGCCTGGCTCGAGGGCAACAGCGTCTCGCACGTCGATCTCGTCGGGGTGGTGAGCGACAGTTCGCAGGCCACGCAGTTTCTCGCGGGCACGAGCGCAAGCGGAACGCCTGTGCTGCCCGTCGCGCTGAGGGCCGACGATGTCCCCACGTCTGCCCAGGCCCTCGCCGACCTCAGCGCGCTCGTGGCGAGTGTGGACGAGCTGCGCGCGTTGTCGCCCGCGCAGGTGAGGGCGCTCGCCGCTTGGGTGGAGCAGGGCGGGATGCTCATCGCGACGGGGACAGGCCTTTCACCCTCGCCGCTTCCTTCGCTCCCCATCTCGCCAGGCGCGTTTCAGGTGGTCGATGGGGATCCGCTCGCCAGCTTTGCGGGCACCAGCTCGGGGCCGGGGCAAATAGAGTCGACGGCCGGGCGCATTGCCCCCGATGCGCGGCTCTGGGCAGGGTCGAACGCGGAGCCGCTTGTCGCGAGCGAGCCGTTTGGCCGCGGCCAGATCTGGCAAACGTCGTTTTCCCCGCTCGATCCCGACCTTCTCGCCTGGCCGGGGAACGCGGAGATGTGGACGTCTCTCTTCCAGAGCGCAGGGCTTGTCCAGAGCGCGGGGCCGGCTGTCTCCGACGTGCTGCGCGCCACGGGCGGGCTCAGCCTGACGAGTGTCGGAGACGCACTTGAGCCCTTGCGCATGCCTGGCCTGTCCACGTTTGGACTCGTGCTCCTGGCGTACCTCGTGGCCGCTGGCCCCGTGACGTTTTACGTGCTTCGCCGGCTTCACCGGGCTGCGCTCGCGTGGGCCATTCTGCCTCTGCTGAGCGGCGTGGCGACGGCTGGCATTTTTGCGCTCGGCGGATCGGCGCGCCCGTCGGGACTCCTGATGAACGGCGTCGGCGTGCTGGACCTTCTCGGCGACGGCCGGGCGTACGAATACGGCGCGCTCGCCATCATGTCGCCCGCGCAGGGTGACGACGTCCTGCGCCTGTCGGCGGGAGACGAGGTCCTGACGCTGCAGAGCGATGACCAGCCGGTGGCCAACGCCGTGATCGAGCACGGCGACGGCGCGACCACGGTGACGCTCACGGACGTGCCCCGGTGGCACGTGCGATACGTGTTCGCCTCAGGCTTTCACGAGGACGCGGGGCGCGTGCAGTGCAACTTCAAAGAAGCCTATGGCATGCTGTACGGCACGGTGACGAACGAAACGCGGATGACGCTCAATGGCGTGGCGGTGGTCTACGAAGGGACCCTTGTGAAGCTGGGCAACTTGGCGCCGGGGCAGACGAGATCGCTCAGCGCGGGGCAGCAGATGGCGACGTCGTCGTGGATCTCCGATTACGGGGTGTACAATCGCCAACTGACGCACGGCATCGGGCGCACGCTTGGCGCGTACCTGTCGGGGCTGGCCGCAGGCGTGCATCTGAATTCGACGTCGGCCTTGGTGCTCGCCACGTCGGACGGCGGCCTGCCTGAACTCGCGGCGCCGACGGACCACCGCGCCGTGGCGAGCCAACGGACGCTGGTGCTTGTGCGCGAATACGCGCCGGTCATGCCGGTCGTGGAGGCGGGATCGTGATTCTCACGCAGAATCTGAGCAAGCGGTATGGGAAGACGCTCGCGGTCAACAACCTCAATCTGAACGTGGAGCGCGGGGTGATTTTCGGGCTTGTCGGGGAAAATGGCGCGGGCAAGACCACGGCCCTGTCGATGCTGGCCACCTTGACGCTGCCCACCTCTGGGCGCGCGTACATCGGCGGGCACGAGGTGACGCGCGAACCCCAGGCGGTGCGCAGGGCAATTGGCTATATGCCCGATTCCTTCGGCGTCTATGACGACCTGACCGTGATGGAGTACCTGCGCTTCTTTGCGCAGTGCTATGGCGTCGATCGGCGGACCATCTCGCGCCGCGCGGAGGAGCTGTTGGAGCGCGTGCGCCTCGCGGACAAGCGCGACGTGTACGTCAACAACCTCTCGCGCGGCATGCAGCAGCGGCTCGAAGTGGCGCGGTGCCTGATGCACGATCCGAGCGTGCTCATTTTGGACGAGCCGGCAAGCGGTCTGGACCCGAAGTCTCGCCTGGAAATGCGTTCGGTGCTCGCGGGACTGCGCGATCTCGGCAAGACGGTGATCATCAGCACACACATCCTGAACGAGCTCGCCGAGGTGGCTGACGAGGTAGGCATTCTCTTGCGCGGCGAACTGGTGGCGGTCGCCGCCGTTCAAGTCATGGTCCAGCACTCGAGCGCCTACCGCACCCTGGTGATTGACGGGCGCGATCTCGGCGATGGCTTCGTCCGCGCTCTCTTTCGCGATCCGCACGTCGCGGAGGTGCGCCCGCTCGCGAGCGGATGGGAAGTCTTGTATGCGGGGACCCTGGCTCAGCAGGCGGAGCTTTTGAGCCGGCTCGTCGCGGACGGGTTTACCATCACGCAATTTCGTGAGCAGCCGACAGATATCGAACAGCTCTTCCTGCGGCTCGCCGCGATTCAGGAGGGGGTGATGTCGTGAGGTTTTACCTGAATCCCCTGCTTCTCAAGGAGTTTCGCCAGCGCATGCGCACCATTCGCGCTCCGCTCGTGATTACGGCGTACCTGTTTGGTATGAGCGTTCTGACCGTCTTCCTCCTGTACGAGAACGTGCAGGGACAGTTGTACCTCGTGCAGCCGACGAAGAGCCAACAGGTGTTTGCCTTGGTGAGCCTGTTGCAGATGGTCGTGGTGGCCTTCCTGGCTCCGGCGTTTGCGTCGGGATCGGTCAGTGGCGAGCGCGAGCGAAAGACGCTCGCCGTGCTGTTGACGACGCCGGTCGGGCCGTTTGGGATTTTGTTCGGGAAGCTCGTCTCGTCGAGCGCGCTCTTGGCCCTGCTCGTGGTTCTGACCTTGCCCATCTACAGCCTTGTCTTCTTGTACGGCGGCGCCGTACCCGTGCAGGTCGCGTCGGTGCTCGGTTTTCAGCTCGTGACGATCGTCGTCATCTCGGCGGTCTGCGTGCTGTTTTCGACCATCGCGCTGCGCTCCACGTGGAGCACGGTCTTCGCGTATGGGAGCGTGGGGCTGATGACCGTGATTTTCGGGGCGCTTGGTTACGGGCTCAAGTCCCTGTACGAGCAGAATCCCATCGACTATTCGGCCCTCGTCTGGTCGCACTTCTTTTACGCGCTCGATCCGCTTTACGTCGAGGCGGCCTTGCTGGGCGTCGTATCTGCCAAGCCGCACATCTGGGTTCCGTTTGTCGAGTTTTATGCCGTCGTGATCGCCCTGCTGTTGGTGCCGAGCCTGTGGCGCCTGCGCCCGCAGTGGTTCTCTTGGCTGCCGTTTGTCAGCGGTACGGAGAAGCAGTATCAATGAGCCGCGGCTATCCACCGTGCGGAGCGTGAACGGGCGGGCGTCCTCAGGTGCTTGTCATAGGCAAGGCCCGCCTCGCGTACAGGTGTAGGGATCTGTGCGCGGGAGGTGGACGAGGTGACGGCCGTTCAAATGCTCTGTGGGCTCTGTATGGTGCTGTTTGCCGCGGAGCTGTTGACGAATGCCGTGGAGTGGCTCGGACTCACGCTGGGACTCGGCGAAGGTGCCGTCGGAAGCGTGCTCGCGGCGCTTGGCACGGCGCTGCCCGAGACGGCGGTGCCCGTGACGGCTCTTGTCCTGCGCGGGGGCCGCGAGGCCGAGCAGGTCGGCATCGGGGGCATCCTGGGAGCGCCCTTCCTCCTGGTGACCCTCGGCAGCCTCATGCTCGCGCTTTCTGCCGTGCTGTTGCGGACAGGCCGAGCTCGGCGCGAAATCGCGGTGTCCGCCGACGTGTTTGCGCGCGATCTCGTCTTTTTCACCATTGGATTTTCGCTCGCGCTCGTCCCAGCCATCTGGCCTGCCCGGCCCGTCCGTTTGGCGACGGCGTGTGCGCTCGTCGGCTCGTACGTGGCGTTTGTCGCCATGCACGTGCGCGCCGGGCGACAGGCGGGATCGGCCGCGAAACTTAAGCCTCTCTATCTTCAGCGCGGCGACGGCCGGCCGCACCTGACGTCTGTTCTCTTCCAGCTCGTCGCCGCGCTTGCGCTCGTGGTGTGCGGGGCGCATCTTTTGACCAAGGGTGTCGAAGTCCTCTCCGCGCGCGTGCAGTTGCCTGCCTTTCTCCTTTCGGCGCTCATTGTGCCCATCGCCACCGAACTCCCGGAGACGTTGAACAGCGTGGTGTGGATGCGGGAGGGGAAGGATGGCCTCGCGGTGGGCAATGTCACCGGAGCCATGGTCTTTCAGGGGACGCTTGTGCCGGCCATCGGCGTGATGTTCACCGACTGGACGTTTTCGCCGGCCGCTTGGTGGGCGGCCGCCTTGACGCTTGCCGCCGCGCTCCTCTTGATGGTCGCCAGTCGCCAGGCGCCGCACGTCCAGATTTGGCCGCTCCTTCTCGCCGCTTCCGGGTATTTCGCCTTTCCCCTCGTCGCGTTTCCCGCCAACGCGCTCTCCCCTCCCGCGCGGCTTGCGTTGATGCTGGTTCTCTTGGGCCTTGCGGTGCAGAGCGCCAGCATGTTGGTCCGGCGCCGCGCCGCGCGATGAAGGCCGCGGGTCGCACCCACGCCTCTTGTGCCCGTGGCCGGCCGCCTTACGCCTCTTGACGAAGCGCGTGAAAGACCTCTTCCAGCGCTTCGGCCGTCTCCTCGACGTCCTTGTCGCTGTGCACCGCGGAGACAAACCAGGCTTCGTACTTCGATGGCGCGATGAGAATGCCGCGATCGGACAACAGGTGGAAGAAGCGCGCGAAGCGCTGGCTGTCCGTTCGAGTGGCCGCGTCGTAGTCGCGGACGGGATCGCGCCCAAAATAGATGGTGAAGGCGCCGCCCACGCGATTGACGACGATATCGATGCCGGAAGCACGTGCCGCGCATTCGGCAGCGTCCACGAGGTACGCTGCGCGCCTGGCCATCTCGTCGTAGACGCGGGGATCGGCGAGCGCGCGCAAGCAGGCCATGCCCGTGCGCATGGAGAGCGGGTTGCCGGCCATGGTGCCCGCTTGGTACGCCGGTCCGAGAGGCGCCACTTGTTCCATCACATCCCGGCGACCGCCGTAGGCGCCGATGGGCAGGCCGCCGCCGATGATTTTTCCCAGAGCGTACAGATCTGGATGGACGCCGTAGAGTTGGGCCGCGCTCCCGTAATGAAAGCGAAACGCGGTGATGACCTCGTCGAAAATGACGAGGGCACCCACTTCGTGGCCGAGATCGATCACGTCCGCGAGGTAGCGGTCGTCCACGGGCGGCACGATGCCGAAGTTGCCGACAATGGGTTCGACCAAGATGGCCGCAAGTTCGTCCCCATGTGCGGCGAGCGCCTGTTTCAGGGCGGCGCGGTCGTTGAAGGGCACGGTCACGATTTCGCTCGCGACGTTGCGCGTGACGCCCGCGCTGTCGGGCACGCCGATCGACGACGGACCGCTTCCTGCCGCCACGAGCATGGCGTCGGAGTGCCCATGGTAGCATCCGGCGAATTTCAGCACCTTGGTGCGACCCGTGAACGCGCGCGCGACGCGAATGCAGGTCATCACGGCCTCCGTGCCTGAGTTGACGAATCGAATGCGCTCCAGGTCGGGAATGGCATTGCGCAACATCTCCGCGAACTCCACCTCATACGGCGTCGGCGTGCCGTACAGGACGCCATCGGTCGCCGCCTCTTGGATGGCGCGGGTGATCGCCGGATGCGCGTGGCCGAGGATGGAGGGCCCGTAGCCCGCGAGATAGTCGATGTAGCGATTCCCATCCGCGTCGAACAGGTACGGGCCCTCTCCGCGGACCATGACCACAGGCGTGCCGCCGCCGACGGATTTGTACGATCTCGACGGGCTATTCACGCCTCCGAGAATGACTTGCTGCGCTCGTGCGAACCAGATTTCGGATTGCCGTCGTTCCATGCCAAGTTCCTCCTCCGCGCACCATTGTTTCAACTCCGCGCCGCGGAGTCAATGTCTCCTCGGACGGATGAACGGCGCGCGCAGGGGGCATGGTAGGGAAAAAGCGTGGGGAGGAGACGGCATGCGGATGCCTGCGCTTGCGCTCGAGCGTCAACTGATGCAGCAGAGCGGGGGAACCCTGGTCCGCAGCGACGAGCTGCGCATTCTGTCTGGCGATGCTGTCCATTGGGTCGAGAAACCCCAGAACCCGAAACCGAGCCAACGGTGAGGTGTGCCACCACACCATGAGTTGAAGTGTCCGTTTGTGAAGCGCGCGGATGGGGGCGACGCGTTTCGCCCCGTTCCATCCCTGGCCGTCCGTCGCGCGGAGCATCACCGCTTTGGAGGCCCTGGAGACCGAGGTTTGGCATCATGGCGCAACTCGCTTGCGATGCCATGCCCGCACATTTGACACAGCCTTTCCGCCTTCCTTATAATTCGCCATAGCATCGTTTCGACGTTCATATCGCAAACGTAGATGAAGAAGCAGAGTACAAGCGGTTTGGGCTGTTCCAGAGAGAGTGCGCCGTGGCTGCAAGCGACTCCAGCCTGCGTTTGGAAAGACGGCTTCGGATACCGCGTGTGCCGCTTGGGCGGTGGACGTGCGTGGACGGCGCGTTAAGCCGAAGAGAGGGGCTTGCACATGTGCTGTGCAGGTTCAAGCAGGGTGGCACCGCGGAAGCGCTCTTTCGTCCCTGCCGATGGGCATCGGCATCGACGAAAGGGCGCTTTTTCGCGCGGAAGCATCGGGGCGTGAGGTGCCAAGCGACCTGGAAATGAGCGTGTATGGAAACGAGAGAATGAAGACGGCCGAATCCGTCGGCCGAAAAGGAGGGTTCGCCTGTGGAGATTCGGCGGCCAAGGGGCACGCAAGACATCTTGCCAGGCGCCGTAGAGGCCTGGCAGGCGCTCGAAGCTGTCGTCCGAGACGTGTTTGACCGCGCGAATTACGAGGAAATTCGCACGCCCATTTTTGAGCACACTGAACTGTTTGAGCGCGGCGTCGGGGAGACAACAGACATCGTATCGAAAGAAATGTACACCTTTCTCGATCGCGGCGGCCGCAGCGTCACGCTGCGCCCAGAGGGCACGGCCGGCGTCGTCCGGGCTTACGTGGAAAACAAGCTCTACGGGCAGGGCCAGTTGACCAAAGTGTACTATCTTGGCCCCATGTTCCGGTACGAAAAACCTCAGCGCGGGCGGTTGCGCCAGCTTCACCAGGTGGGGGTGGAGGTCCTCGGGTCTGAACTCCCGGCCATCGACGCCGAAGTCATTGAACTCGGTTACTCGCTTCTCAAGCGCCTCGGGATGCGCGACATGACCGTGGAGTTGAACTCCGTCGGTTGCAGCGTCTGCCGGCCTCGCCACCGCGAGAAGATGATCGAGCGCCTGCTTCCGCACAAGGACGAGCTCTGCGGCGACTGCCAGGTGCGCTTGGACAAGAATCCGCTCCGCCTCTTTGACTGCAAGAACGAATCGTGTCAACAGGTGCTGCGCGAGGCGCATGTCCCGTACATCGTGGACGAGCTGTGCGACGAATGCCGCAGCCACCTGCAGGCCGTCGAGGGATATTTGCGGGCGATGGACGTGCCGTATCGCCTGGAGAAGTCGCTGGTTCGCGGCCTCGACTACTATACGCGGACGGCGTGGGAGATCACGGTGCCTCACTTCTCCACGGTGCTCGGCGGCGGCCGGTACAACGGCCTGGTGGCAGAGCTCGGCGGGCCCGAGATCCCCGGCATCGGCTTTGCGGCCGGCATGGACCGCGTCATCCAGGTGCTTGAAGAGCAAGGGGTCTCCCTCGGCGCCAAAACGCCGCTCGACGCGTTCATTTGTGTCGCCGACGAGACCGCTGAGCACACGGCCATGGCCGTGCTCGCGTCGCTTCGCCGGCTCGGTGTGCGCTGCGATCGCGACTATCAAGGCCGCAGCCTCAAGTCCCAGTTCAAGCAGGCTGACCGGGCGCAGGCGCGATTTGCGGTCGTGATCGGCGAGAGTGAGCTCGCCAAGGGCGCTGCCACCGTCAAGCACCTGGCGACGGGTGAGCAGCGCGATGTGCCATTCGGACAGTTGGCGGATCGGATTCGCGAAGGAGGATGGTCGTAAGTGGTGGAGGAGAAGCAAATCGCGGCGTCGCGCTGGCGGACCCATTGGGTCGCGGATACGGTTCGTGTCGAACCGCAATCGGAGGTGCGCCTGGCCGGCTGGGTGCAGCGGCGGCGCGATCTCGGCAGTGTGGTGTTTGTCGACCTACGGGATCGCTCCGGCATCGTGCAGCTCGTGTTCGATCGCGGCCGCGGCACGTCCGAGGAGGCGATGGAGGTCGCCGACCGGCTGCGGAGCGAGTACGTCGTCGTCGTCGATGGAACGGTGGCAAAGCGCGATCCAGACACCGTCAATCCGAAGATTGAGACGGGTCAGATCGAAGTGGTCGTCAGGCACGCGCGCATCGAGAGTTCGGCGAAGACGCCGCCCTTTTACATCGAGGACGGCATTCAGGTCGAAGAACCGGTGCGGCTTCGCTACCGCTACCTGGATCTGCGCCGCCCCGAGATGCAGCGCATCTTCGCGCTTCGCCACCAGGCCATCCGCGCCTTCCGCAGGTACCTGGACGATCGCGGCTTTCTCGAGATCGAGACGCCGATGTTGACCAAGTCGACACCGGAGGGGGCGCGCGATTACCTGGTTCCGAGCCGTTTGCAGCCTGGGGAATTTTACGCACTTCCTCAGTCGCCGCAGATCTTCAAGCAGTTGCTCATGGTGGCCGGCTTTGAGCGGTATTACCAGGTGGCGCGGTGCTTCCGCGACGAGGACCTGCGGGCGGATCGGCAACCGGAATTTACGCAGCTCGACATCGAGACCTCGTTTCTCCCGAAGGAGGAGCTCATGTCGATGATGGAGGAGATGATGGCCTCCGTCTTCAAGGAAGTCGCGGGCATCGACGTGCCTCGGCCCTTCTTGCGCCTCCCATACCAAGAAGCGATGGACAAATACGGATCGGACAAGCCGGACCTTCGTTTCGGCATGGAGATGGCCGATCTCGCCGATCTGTTCGAAGGCACGAGTTTCCGGGTCTTCGCGGACGTCTTGGAAAAAGGCGGCGTGATTCGGGCGCTCGTCGCGCCAGGATGTGCCTCGTACAGCCGCAAGCAGACGGACGATCTCGTCGCGTTCGTCAAGCCGTATGGGCTCGGCGGTCTCGCGTACGTCGCGGTGCAAGAGGATGGGTTTAAGTCGTCCATCGCGAAGTTCTTCACGGACGACATCTTCCGCCGCATCGCGGAACGCGCGGGCGCCAAACCCGGGGACCTGGTGTTGATTGGTGCAGGGCCGCGTGACACGGTGCTCCCGGCGCTGGGTGCGCTCCGGCTGCACCTTGGGGCGGAGCTTGGGCTCATCGACGAGTCCCAATTTCGCTTCGCATGGGTGACCGATTTTCCGCTTCTCTCCTGGGGCGAAGAGGAAAAGCGCTGGGTGGCGGAGCACCACCCATTCACCATGCCGCGGGAGGAGGACATCCCGCTCCTGGATACGGATCCAGGCCGCGTGCGGGCACAGGCGTACGACATGGTCCTGAACGGCTACGAGATTGGCGGCGGGTCGATGCGCATTTACCGCCGCGACGTGCAGGAGAAGATGTTTGCGGCGCTCGGTTTTTCACCGGAAGAGGCGCAGGAGAAGTTTGGCTTCCTGCTCAATGCGTTTGAGTATGGCACGCCGCCGCACGGGGGCATTGCGTTCGGGCTGGACCGCATCATCATGTTGCTGACCGGGGCAAAGTCGCTTCGCGACGTGATCGCGTTTCCGAAGACGGCGAGCGGCACAGATCTCATGGTGGATGCGCCGAGCGAAGTCTCCGAGGCACAGCTTGAGGTGCTTCACCTGCGGGTGCGAAAAACGAAAGACTGACCGTTGGGCGCGGCTCCATGAGCCGCGCCTTTTGTGACGTGGCGCTGCAGGGATGGCCGAGTCGCTTGTGGAATACGAGTGAAAGAGAGGTGCGTGATGGGGCGACCGCCTGGACGAGACACGGCGGACGCGCGCGAAAAGGGGGACGCGAACCTGATGTTCTGCCTGCACGATTGGCTTCGTCAGCATGCCATGGAACGGCCTGATCACGAAGCGGTGCGTTTTCTCGGACACACGCTCACGTATCGCGAACTGGACGCCTATGCATCGGCCTTCGCGCTGATGTTACAGGATCTTGGACTCGCGCAAGGCGATGTCATCGCCCTCTACATGCCCAATCTGCCTCACTTTCTCATCGCGAAGTTTGGCGCCGAACGCCTGGGCGTGGCCGTGTCTCCGGTGAGCCCGCTCGCCAAGGCGTGGGAGCTCGAGTATCAGCTGCAGGATGTCGGAGCTAAGGCCGTCATCTGTGATGAGCAACTCCTGGACGTCGCAGGCGCGGTCTGCGAAAAGTTGGGCGTTTTGCACCTCTTGACGGCTTCTGCGTCTGACTTTTCGAACCCTTCCGGAGCGCCCGCGGGTGCGTCGGTCACGCGGGCCGAAGGGCGCCCGTTGCTTCCGCTTCTCAGCGCTCGGCTGGGGCGCGACATCGCGGTGCGGATCAACCCGAACGACACGAGCCTCATCATGTACACGTCCGGTTCGACCGGCATGCCCAAAGGTGCGATGCTCACGTATGCGAATGCGGCCTACAAAGCCAACGCCGTGGTCCAAGCGTCGGGGATGACGGCGGCGGATGTGGTGCTCGGGGTCATGCCGCTTTGCCACATCGCTGGTCTCCTTATGGGGGCGTGTGCGACCGTTCGAGCTGGCGCCACCCTGGTTTTGTTTCCGAAATTCGACGCAGAGTGGGTCATGGAGGCGATTCAGCGCCATCGCGTCACACTGATGTACACCATCACGCCGATGAACCTCGCCATCCTTCAACATCCGAAGGCGGGCGCGACGGATTTTTCGAGTCTGCGCCTCAACCCGTGTACGAGCTTCGGTGTTCCTGTGACGGATCGCGTCGCAGCCGATTGGAAAGCGCTTACGGGCGCGCTTCTGTACGAGGCCGCCTACGGGCTGACCGAGACCCACACGGCGGACACGCAAATGCCGCTTCACGCCATCCGTTACGGGACACACGGGAAGCCGATTCCAGGTACGCAGATTCGCATCGCGCCGCTGGATGATCCCACTGGCGAGCTCGGGCCTGGCGAAGAGGGCGAGATCTGGATTCGGAGTCCGGGCGTCATGAAGGGGTATCTCCACCGAGACGACGCGACACGCGAGGCGATTCAGAATGGCTTCTTGCGCACCGGCGACATCGGGCTGATGGACGACGAAGGATACCTCGTCTTTCGAGGGCGAAAGAAAGAGATGATCAAGTGCTCGGGATACAGCGTCTTCCCTGAGGAAGTCGAGCACTGGCTGGCTCGCCACGAGGCCATCCGCCAGGTGGCGGTCATCGGGGTGCCGGACCCGCAAAAAGGGGAGGTCGTGAAGGCGTTTGTCGTCTTGGAGCCGTCGCACATCGGGCGGGTGACCGAGGCGGACATCATCGCCTGGAGCCGCGATCGCCTGGCACATTACAAGTGTCCGCGCCACGTCGAGTTTCGCGAGTCGCTGCCGGCGACAGGGACCGGCAAAATCATGCGCCGGGTCCTGGCCGAAGAAGAGGCTGCAAAGCGCACGGGAGCGCGATAGGGTCCGCGCGAATGTCGCAGGCGGCCGGCACGGCGCGCCAAACGTGGCCGCTGCCGGGCGACGAGATCGCGCTTTCGATGTGGGCGGGCACCCGCGGGATGTGCTGCCGTGAAGTGCGGCTGCATCCGGCGCGATGGGCCGTGTCCCATGAGGTCACGGTCAAGCGGCCTCGACACGCTCGTGGACTGTGGCTCTGATCACCCTCTGGTCTCCGCTTGAAGCAAGGGGTCTGCGAACGCGGCGGACCCCTCCCCCACCTTTTCCTCCGGGCGTAAAGCATGTATAATCGTTAAAAGTTGAGTGGACGACTAGGAATTGAGCAGCAGAGCAGCAGCCTTGTGAGGCGAACACAGATGGATTTGTTTTCACTTGCTTCGGAACACGAAGCAGAGCGCGAAGCGCCGCTTGCCTATCGCATGCGGCCGAGATCGCTCGACGAGATGGTGGGGCACGAGAAACTCGTCGGGCGAAACGGCGTGCTGCGCAAGATGATCGAGCGGGATCGGTTGATGTCGATCATCCTCTATGGACCGCCTGGGACGGGCAAAACCACCATCGCCGAGGTCATCGCCCGCCAGACCAAGGCGCGGTTCATCCCTTTGAATGCGGTCACCTCGGGCATTGCGGACGTGCGCAAGGCGGTGGATGCGGCCCGCGAGGAGCGGGATCTGTACGGGAGGCGGACGGTCGTCTTTTTGGACGAGATCCATCGGTTCAACAAGAGCCAGCAAAACGCGCTCCTGCCGCACGTGGAGGCCGGGTTGATCTCGCTCGTCGGCGCCACGACAGAGAACCCGTACTTCGACGTGAACGCCGCCTTGCTGTCGCGATCGCACGTGTTTCGGCTCGAACCGCTTTCGCCGGAGGACGTCGGGCGGCTCCTCGACATGGCTGTCGCGGACGAGGAGCGCGGCCTCGGCCGCATGCGCGTCAAGCTGGACGAAAACGCGCGGAGGATCCTCATTCAACAGGCGCGCGGAGACGCCCGGCGCGCTCTGAACCTGCTTGAGCTTGCGGCGTTTGCCGCGAGGGTGGGCCCCGACGGCGAGACGGAAATTGGCGCGGAAGAAGTGGAAGTGGCGCTCGAGGCGTCGGGTGGGCCGCGCTATGACCGCGCAGGGGACGACCATTACGACACCATCTCGGCGTTCATCAAGTCCGTGCGCGGATCGGACGTGAACGCGGCGATGCTGTGGCTCGCCAAGATGCTGGCGGGAGGCGAGGATCCCGCCTTCATCGCGCGAAGGCTCATGATCCTCGCCGCGGAAGACGTCGGCATGGCGGATCCCAACGCGCTTTGCATCGCCGTGAGCGGTTGGCAGGCGGCGATGGCCATCGGGATGCCCGAGGCGCGCATCGTGCTCGCGGAGGTCACCGCGTACCTTGCGAAGGCGCCGAAGTCGAACCACGCCTACAGGGCCATCAATCTGGCGATGGAGGATGTCCGGGCCGGGTTGCCGCTCGAGGTGCCGCTTCACCTTCGGAGCACGGCCTACCAGGGCGCGAAGGCCCTGGGCCACGGGGAAGGCTACCTGTATCCGCACGATTATCCGGGTCATTACGTCGAGCAAAACTATTGGCCCGTCGGCGTCGAGCCGCGCGTGTACTACCGGGAAGGAGACGATGACCATGAAGATCTCGACGAAGGGGCGCTACGGCCTGATGCTTCTGGTGGATCTCGCGGAGCAGCAGAGCCATGAGCCCATTTCGCTGAAATCGATCGCGGAGCGCAACAACTTGTCCGAACACTATCTCGAGCAGCTCATCGCTCCGCTTCGCAACGGCGGCTTCGTTCGGAGCATTCGGGGAGCCTACGGTGGATACGTGCTCGCGCGGCATCCACGGGAGATTGTCATTGAGGACGTACTTCTCGCCCTCGAGGGGCCCATCACCATCGTCGACGAAGACGTCGACGATGGCCTTCAGGCGCTGTGGGACAGGCTGCGAAGCGCCATCCATGACGTCCTGTCGTCCATGACCCTGCAGGATCTCGTCGAGCTGCGCCAGGGGTCGTCTCAAGGCTACATGTACTACATTTGACGCTCGCGGGGTGTCAGCGATGATTTACTTGGATAATGCGGCGACCACGCCCATGCACCCAAAGGCCCGCGAGGCGATGGAGCGCCACCTGTCCGAGGTCTACGGCAATCCCTCGAGCCTGCACCGCGCCGGTCGCGAGGCGCGCCATGCCGTCGAGGAGGCGCGCCGCTTTTTCGCCGATTGGCTCTCCGCTTCCCCGCGCGAGCTCGCCTTCACGAGCGGTGGCACCGAGGCGAACAACCTCGCCCTGTACGGCGCCTACTTGGCGCAGGCGCCGCGCCGAACCCACGTCGTGGCAACCGCCGTCGAACACCACGCCGTGCTCGAGGCACTCGAGCGCTTGCGCCTGTTCGGCGCCGATGTGACGCTCGTGCCCGTAGACAGGGAGGCGCGAGTGGATCCCGACGATGTCGTCCGCGCACTCCGTCCAGACACGGCCCTTGTGAGCGTGATGCTGGTCAACAACGAGGTGGGCACCGTGCAGCCCGTGGCGGAGATCGCGCGGCGCGTCAAGGAAGTCGATCCCGCCATTCTCGTGCACAGCGACATGGTGCAGGCGCTTCCCATGCTCCGGCTCTCCCTTGCCTCCCTGGGGGTGGACCTCGCCTCGTTTTCAGCCCACAAGGTCCACGGTCCGAAGGGCGTGGGCCTCTTCTACGTTCGATCCGGCACGCCTTTTGTGGCGCTTGCCGCAGGGGGCCAACAGGAGCACCGGCGGAGAGCAGGCACTGAGCCTGTGGCGGCGATCGTCGGGTTTCACGTGGCGATGGCCGAGATCGCAGCGAACTTTGACGCCCATCGAGCCCACGTCGAGGCGCTTTGCGATGCGTTTTGGCGCGGGGTCGAGTCCCTCGAAGGGGTGTATCGCAACAGCCCGCGCGATGCGGTTGGCTCCATCTTGAACGTGGGTTTTCGCGGGATTCGCAACGATGTCCTGCTGATGCGCCTCGATCTCGAGGGGATCGCTGCCAGTGCGGGTGCGGCATGCACGGCCGGCACGCTCGAGCCCAGCCATGTGCTCCGCGCCATGGGATGCGAGCAGGAAGCGCGCGAATCCGTCCGCTTCAGTTTCGCTTGGCAAAACACCATGGAAGAGATTGAGAAGGCGGTAGGCATCGTGTCGAATGTCGTCGCTTCTCTGCGATCACGTTTCACAAATTCGTGACATTTGTCCCGCCTGACCGAGGTTCTTTTCCTGTTTTTGCATTGCAATGCGCTATGGATAGGCGTAGCATGGGTCACGGAATCTCGGTGGATAGATATTTCGAAACCTGAAATTTGGTTTTGGCTTCATTTTCCGTGGTTAGACTGTTGGCAGGTTTCGAAATTTCATCCAGAGAGATGGGGCGTGCCGCAATGCGCCTTCCAAGGGCGAGAAGGGAGGACCTACGTCATGCGGTGTCCGAGTTGCACGAGCCGAGACGTCGGTAAAATCGGTGCCAACCAATACTATTGCTGGAACTGCTTCGCCGAGTTCAACGTATCGGGCGATGAGGTCCGGATTTACGAAGTTGCGGAGGACGGGTCGCTCATCGTTGTGGACCAGGCCAATCATGCGGACGTCGAATTTGGCACAGGGGCTTAAGTTCGGCCTGTCCCAGGCGTTTCGAGAGACATAAGAAGACATAGGGCGGTTGAGCGAAAGGAGCGGCGCGTGGCGTCGCTCCTTTCGCATGGAATGCGCATGGGCTGAAGTGGCGCGGGCGAAAAATCCGCCGGAATGAAAATAATGGATGGCCGATCTGCATATACTCTGCGGTAGACCCTTGTCCGGCTCTGCCGCAGAGGGAGGAGATGGCCTTGCCAACGGGGCGCTATGCCCGCGCCATGATGTCCATTGCCCTGACGCTTTTGTGCCTCTACCTCGCGGGGCTTTTGCGCAGTTTGTTCCTGGACATCTGGGGCGTACTGTCGAGCCTATTTTACACGTTTCTGGCATCCCTCATCATCACGTACATCTTGCAGCCGGCCGTGGACATCCTTCACCGACGTCGGGTGCCTCGTTCTGCAGCCATTCTCATTGTGTACGCCGTGATCGCCGCCGTGCTGGCCGTCGTCGTGTTGAATCTGATTCCCGTGATTTCTCGGCAAATCGCGCAGCTTTCGAGCAGCCTGCCCGCGATCACGGCCGAGGTCAGCCGGTGGATCGACATGGTCAACAGCCGCAAGACCTACCTGCCCAACGCCTTGCGGACGGGCATCGAAAACGCGCTGAATCAGCTCGAGCATCGCGTGGAAGTGGCGCCGACGGGCCTGTTTTCCGTGGTAACGAGCACGCTCAATGCCATTTTTATGGCGTTCGTCGTCCCGTTTCTCGTGTTTTACATGTTGAAAGATGCCAAGGCCATTGGGCGCGGGTTGGTGCGAATGGCGCCCGCCAACTCCAAGCATCGCGTGCGGCTTGTCTTGCGAGCCATCGATGAGACGCTAGGCGGCTATGTGCGCGGTCAATTCCTCATTATGTTGGCCGTCGGGGTCTTGTCGTTTATTGGCTATCTCATCATCCGCCTGCCGTACGCGCTTGTTCTCGCGGCGTTCCTCGGCTTTGCCGACATCATCCCGTATCTCGGGCCGATCATCGGCATCGCGCCGGCGGTCGTCATCGCGCTGACCACCTCGGGGTGGCCGATGCTTGTCAAAGTCGTGATCGTGAATATCGCGGTTCAGCAAATTGAGGGCAATATCCTGTCTCCGCAGATCATGGGGCGGACGCTTCACCTCCACCCGATGGCCATCGTGGCGGCGCTCATCGTGGGGGGCGAAGCCGGGGGAATCCTTGGGCTCATCTTGGCGGTGCCTGCCCTCGCGGTGATCAAGGTGGTGTGGAGCGAGTGGAGAAGGGCTCGCGACCCGGTGGCGCCCAAGGGGTGAAGCGATGCGGCCCACGACGTCCGTCTTCGGTGCCTCCTTCGACTTAGCTAGTCCCAAGGGCCGCGTGATCCGCGGCCAGGACCAGCGTTGGCGATGGGACCAAGCGATCACGACGGGGAGCGAAGGTCTTCGGTGTGGAACTGCGACTCCCATTCATTGGATTTCAACCACTGGTAGAGCTCCGGGTCCCTGAAGTACAACGTTTGATGCCCGACTCGATACGAGATGACGCCAGGGACGTCGTGGATGACCTCGGATAGCGCGTGGCCAGCGCCCGACACGTAAAAGGCAGGTTGAATGGTCATCTCCTCGCCGGCGGACAGCCGCACCACAAGTTCAGCAGGGCCAATGTTCGCATTCGTCACGATGCGCGTTTCAGGTTGAGGGACTTGAAACGCGACCGGCTGTGCCCGCGAGAGCCACGTCGCAATCTCGGAGACGACATCCGCTTCTCGGTTGGGCGCAAACCATCTCGCCGCGAGGCCCGCGATGATATAGACCTGTTGAATTTCCGTTGCGGGCGGGATTTGCACCTTCTGCGCCGTCACCTTCTTCACGGCGGGTGAACCGCCGGTTTGCTCGCTGAGCGGGAACAAAAGCGCCAGTATCGAACTGGCCGCGATGAGCCACATGCGCATGTTCATCCCCCCATCCGATTGACGCGAAGCGGCCTCAAGTTGTTACACCCGATGAGTCGCCTCGGGCGAGGAACCTGTTCCCGCGCGTGACAGGGTGTTGGTACCCGCATCCCCCTTGACGCGGTACATCTCGTCGAGGTCTCCCCAATGGCCAACCCCCGGCTCGTCAAAGGCGGCTTCTGTTCGGTCGCACGGTTTACGGCTGTTCGGGGAGCCACTGCGGTCGAATTCGAACGCAGAACAGCGCAGCTGTGACGATCGCGCCAATGAAACATGCCGATGCGACAAAGAGCGTCGGAATCGCGAGCCATTGAAGCAAAGCGCCATCCATAGCGTACGACACAGGACCAAGAATCATGGAGGCGGTCCACAGCACGGACATGACGGCCCCAAGGCTCGGCCCGCGAAACCAGACTTGGATGAGGGAGATGGACTGAATATTCACCCAAGTAAATGCCATCATGCTGAGCGCCATGAAGCAAGCGGTCCACGCGACGTGAGGAAGGACGGGGATGACAAGCCAAAAGAACGTGCCTGCGTAGAGTCCGTACAGCAAGTGATATACAGTGAGCCGGTAGCGCCTGGTCATCATGAGCAGAAACGCGCCTGCGACAGATCCCGCGGCTTCGCACCCGACCATGAGCGCGTACGTCGACGCGTTGCCGTGCAGAGCGGAGCGAACAAACAGCGGAATGCCCACACCCGTAGGCCCGATATACCCAATGTTGATGCCCAGGGTCAGGCCGAGCAGGATGAGAAAATCGGGCCGGCGCCAGAAGGCGCTGGAGGGTTTCGCCTCCTCGGATTCCGTCTCCGCAGACGAGGTTGTTCCTCCATGATCTGCGACGTGATCGCCATGCTCCCCGTGGGCTCCGATACCGAGAGCCTCCTCCTGTTGCTCAGGGCGGGCGTGCTTTTGATTTCGCGGTAACACAGCACTGGTGAATACGTACAAGGCAGCGACACATGAAAACGACGTCCAATAGGACATTTTGGCCGCGATGGGCGACAGAACGAAGCTCAGCAGCATGCGCCCGATTTGGTTGGTGCTTTGAATCAGGGTGTTGGCTTGCTGCCAAGATTCCTCAGGCAACATCTGCGGGACCGCCGTCCCGATGGCCGGGAAATACACGCCTTCCGTGAATGCCATCAGGAGCACAAACGGCAAAAGTGCCCACAGGCGGGGGAACGAGAAGGAAAAGCACGTGACGAGGCCTACGGCGCAAACGGCCGCCACAATCGAGGCCACGCGCATGACAGAGAGGGCCGGTCGCTTGGTGTTGAACCACGAGGCCGACGCCGCGCCAAGGATCCTTGGAACAGACGTCGCGGCCATGAGATACCCGTACCATTCTGACGAATGAACCAGGTGAAGGTACATCCAGGGCAGGACGATGGACATGATTTGGCCTGCAAACACGCGAGCGGTCTCCGATGCCCACAGGGCCCGAAAAGGCGGCGGGGGCACATACAGCATGGTCATCCGCAACAGATTCACCGTCTTTCAATCCAACGTTTGTGGTAGGCATACACGCTTCGCGAGCGATAGCAGCCATCTTGTTGCAGCGACGATGATGTGGAAGCGCGGCCGAGGGTCTCGCTCCGGAGCTAGGAACGTAGGGAGGTCAAGCCAAGCACGCCTTCAAGAGAACCGATATCCATAGATATACGACAAGCGGGTATCTTTTCCTGCCGCAAGTTGTGTCGATGTCAAGTGGGCACAAGGGCGGAGATCCAGAAGCGCATGCTCGCGGTGTGTATCACGGTTGGTGGACGGGCGTTCACCAAAAAAAGAAATTCGGTACAGATCGGGTGGATGGGGGCACACGGTGGCATGACCGACTTCCCATGCGGTCCCCCCTGCGACAACTTGACACGCCGCGCCCTGATGCGCATTGACAGGCCTTGGCCCGCCCGATACAATCAAAAATCGACGACAAAGCGATGCGGAAGACAAGTAGAACCGGCGCGCCTTGCTCAGAGAGGGTGGCCTATGGCTGCGAGCTGCCCCAAGGCAACCGGTTCGAAGCCACTTCCAAGCGCGTGTGGCAAAGCACGCCGGGTGTGCCCGTTACAGCGCCAGAGGCGACAGGCTCGCATGAGCCTGTAAGCAGGGTGGTACCGCGGGAAACTCCCGTCCCTGATGGTGGGGCGGGGGTTTTTCGTGCAAAAGGACACAGCCGAAGTGCGATGCGCCGGAGGAGGATAGGGAGCATGAAATCGCTCACTGGACAAGAAATTCGCCGCGCGTTTAAAGCGTTTTTCGCCGAGCGCGGCCACATGGTACTGCCGAGCTTCCCGCTCGTTCCGAAGGACGATCCGACACTGCTCTGGATCAACGCGGGCATGGCGCCGCTGAAGCCGTACTTCGATGGTCGCGAGATTCCCGAAGTGCCGCGCATCGTCGATGCCCAGAAGTGCATTCGCACGAATGACATCGAAGAAGTGGGACACACGGCGCGGCATCAGACGTTCTTTGAAATGCTCGGCAACTTCTCATTTGGCGACTACTTCAAGCTCGAGGCCATCACCTGGGCTTGGGAGTTTCTCACGGGTGTCTTGGAACTTGATCCTGAGCGCATCTCCGTCACCATTCACGAGGAGGACGACGAGGCGTTCGAGGTCTGGCATCGCCGCGTCGGCCTGCCCGAGTCCCGCATTTACCGCGGCAAGGAGGACAACTTCTGGGAGATCGGCGAAGGGCCTTGCGGTCCGTGTTCGGAAATCTTTTACGATCGCGGCGAGGCCTACGGCTGCGGCTCCCCCGACTGCAAGCCGGGCTGCGACTGCGATCGGTTTCTCGAAATTTGGAACCTCGTCTTCACGCAGTTCAATAAAAACGCTGACGGATCGTACTCGCCGCTCCCCAAGAAAAATATCGACACGGGCTCGGGCCTGGAACGCTTGGCGAGCATCCTGCAGGACGTCTCGAACAACTTTGAGACGGATCTGTTCCGGCCGATTATCGATCGCGCCGCTGAACTCGCGGGGCGCCCGTACGGTCGATCGGCTGAGGACGACGTCCACCTGAAGATTATTGCCGATCACGTCCGCACGGTGACGTTCGCCATCGGCGACGGCGTGCTTCCTTCGAATGAGGGCCGCGGGTACATCATCCGCCGCCTCCTGCGCCGTGCGGTGCGCAGCGGCCGCAAGCTCGGCGTCGAACGGCCGTTCTTGTACGAACTCGTGGGCGTGGTGGACCGCATCATGGGCGACGACTACCCCGAGGTGCGCGAAAAGCGCGCGCTCATCGAGCGGGTTGTCCGGACCGAGGAGGAGCGGTTCTTGCAGACGCTCGCCGCGGGCGAGGAGCTTTTGAACCGCATGATCGACGAGCTGAAGGCGCGCGGCGAGACCGTGCTGGCGGGCGAAGCGGCGTTCCGGCTGTACGACACCTATGGCTTCCCCATCGATCTCACCGTCGAGATCGCCCGCGAATCGGGGTTGACGGTGGACCGAGACGGATTCGAGCGCGAGCTCGAGGAACAGCGCTCGCGGGCCCGCGAGGCGCGCCAGGTGGCGGAGGGCATGCAGAGCCAGCGCGGGGCGCTCGAGACGTTCACCGAGCCGTCGCGCTTCGTCGGCTACGACGAGTTGACCGTGGACGCGAGCATCGTCGGCCTGTTCAAGGACGGGGATCGCGTCGACGGGCTTGCCATCGGCGAGGAGGGGCAGGTCATCCTCGATGTCACGCCGTTTTACGCAGAGAGCGGCGGACAGGTGGCCGATCGCGGCGAGATCGTCGGCGAGAACGGCAAGGCGGAGGTGCTCGACGTTCAGAAGGCGCCGCATGGCCAGCACGTCATGCGGGTGCGCGTCGTCGACGGTTCGCTGCTTCAGGGCGACAGCGTGCGCGCGCACGTGGACGAGGCGTTCCGGCGCGACATCGTGAAAAACCACACGGCCACGCACCTCTTGCACAAGGCGCTGCGCGACGTCCTGGGGACGCACGTGGCCCAGGCCGGATCGCTCGTGGAGCCGGAGCGTTTGCGGTTTGACTTCTCTCACTTCGGGCCGCTCACGGATGAGGAACTGGCCGAGGTGGAGCGGCGCGTCAACGACGAGATCTGGCGCGATCACGCCGTGAGGATTCGCGAGATGGACTTGGACGAGGCGAAGGCGCTTGGCGCGATGGCGCTGTTCGGCGAGAAGTACGGCCAGCGCGTGCGCGTGGTCGAGGCGGGCGAGAGCATCGAGCTCTGCGGCGGTTGCCATGTGCCTAGGACGGGCGTCATTGGCCAATTCCTCATCACGTCGGAGACCGGGATCGCGAGCGGCACGCGGCGCATCGAGGCGGTCACGGGTCGTTACGCGTATCAGGTGGCGCGGGAGCGCCAGGAGCGGCTGCGCCAGGTGGCGGATGCGTTGAAGACGAACGTGACCACGGTGGTGGAGCGCGCGCAGCGCGTGGTGCAGGAGGTACGCGAGCTGGAGCGGGAACTCGAGTCGGCCAAGGC
The DNA here is from genome assembly GCF_900156755.1 of Alicyclobacillus vulcanalis. Lineage (GTDB taxonomy): Bacteria > Bacillota > Bacilli > Alicyclobacillales > Alicyclobacillaceae > Alicyclobacillus > Alicyclobacillus vulcanalis. The sequence continues at coordinate 287,362 of NZ_FTOO01000002.1, read as the reverse complement.
GCGCCTGGCGCACGCGCGCGTGGAGGAGCTCGTGGCGAGTGTCGAGACGGTGGCCGGGATCCCGGTCATTCGCGCCGCGCTGTCCGATCTCGACATGGACGGGCTGCGGCAGCTGGTCGACGAAGTGAAGGCTCGCGTCGACTCGGTCGTCGTGGTGCTAGGTTCCGCCTACCGCGGGAAGGTGCAGTTTGTGGCGTACGTGTCGAAGGATTGGCAGGCGCGCGGGCTGCATGCGGGCGAGATCGTCAAACAGGTGGCCGCGGTGACAGGCGGCGGTGGCGGTGGACGGCCGGACTTGGCGCAGGCGGGCGGACGCGATGCGAGCAAGCTTGGCGAGGCCGTGCAGAAGGTCGGAGAGATTCTGAAGCAGGTCGCAGGAAATCAGGCGCACTGACTCGAAAGTAAGGGACGAGCGACTTTTTGGCGTCTGCAGACGCCCGAGCGAGGTGCGGGCAGTGGGACAAGATTTTGACAGCACGATGCGGTTTGCGTCGAAGTCAGGGAATCCCGAGGTGCGGCGCGCGTTTCAAGTTGCATACCGCGCCCTCAAGGAAAAGGGGTACAATCCCGTGTATCAAATTGCCGGGTACCTCATTTCGGGCGATCCGGCTTACATCACGAGTCATATGGATGCGCGCAATACCATCCGGCGCATCGAGCGAGACGACCTCATCGAGGAGCTCGTGCGGGCGTATGCCGCACTGTACGGCGATGCGAACGATGGCGATTGACTTCGGCGAGCGGCGCATCGGCGTCGCCTTGTCGGATCCCTTGGGCATCATCGCACAGCCGTACGGCGTGATTGTGCGCCAGTCGGACCGGCAGGCAGCGGACGACGTGGCGGCTGTGGCTCGCAGGGAAGAGGTGGGGCGGATCGTCGTGGGACGGCCGCTGCACATGTCGGGCCAGCCGTCCGACATGACGGCGCGCGCGGAGAAATTCGCGCGCCTGCTGGCCGCGCGGACAGGCTTGCCGGTGGATTTGTACGACGAGCGGCTGACCACGGTGAGCGCGGAGCGCGCGCTCATCGAGCAGAATGTGAGGCGCAGGGAGCGCAAGGCCGCCGTGGACGCCGCCGCGGCACAGGTCTTGCTGGAGGACTATCTCAAGTCGCGCCGGCAGGCGGATGGCGCGAGCTCGGAGCCGGAAGGGAATCCGGACGTTGGAAGGTGACAATATGTCGAACCAGCCATCAAGCGCGAGGCGCGGCCTGTGGATAGGGCTTGCGGCCTTGGCGCTTGTGGTCGTGGGCGTGTTGAGTTTCGGCGCGTGGTTTCGCGGTGCCCTCCGGCCGGTGTCCGCTCGGGCCCCGTTCGTTCGGTTCGAAGTCAAACCCGGGGATACGGTGGCGACGGTGGCGCTCCGGCTGAAAGCGATGGGCCTGGTGCGCAGCGCCACCGCGTTTCGGCTGTACGGGCGTCTGCACGGGCAAAGGCCCATTTTGGCCGGCACGTACGCGGTCTCGGCGGATGAGTCGGCGGCCCAAATCTACGAACAGATGACGACGGGCGAGACGGTGCCTGACGTGGTCAACGTCACCATTCCGCCGGGATATGACATCGTGGACATCGCGGCGCGGCTCGCACAGGATGGCGTGTGCAGCGAAGCCGCCTTTCTCAAGGCGGTTCAGGCCAACGACTACCATCAGGCGTTCCTGAAGCAACTTGCGGGGCGGCGCGATGTTCGCTATCGACTTGAGGGTTACCTGTTTCCCGATACGTACCAGTTTTACAGAAATGAAAACCCGGTCGACGTGGTGAACGAGATGCTGAACGATTTTGCGGCGCGCGTATTGACGCCGGAAAACGAGGCGGCGATGCGCAAGGACCAACTCACGCTGAACGAGGCCATCACGGAGGCTTCGCTCGTGGAAAATGAGGCCGAGGTCGCGTCCGAGCGGCCGCTCATTGCGAGCGTGATCGACAACCGGATGAAGCTCGGCATGCGGCTGCAAATCGACGCCACGGTCGACTACGCCATCGGCCGGCACCTGACGGTCGTCACCGATGCGGACATCATGGATGCCAAGAACCCGTACAACACGTACCTGTACAACGGCTTGCCGCCTGGGCCCATCTGCAGCCCAAGCTTGGCAAGCATTGAAGCGGTGCTTCATCCTGCGCACACCAAGTACCTTTACTACGTGGCCAAGGGCAATGGCACGGGAGAGCACTACTTCGCGGAAACCTACAGCCAACAATTGCACAACGAGATGCTGCGCGAGCAGAATCTGAAGCACAGGGCCGATGCCACAAGCGGGCATTAGGCCCTGGCTGTTTTTAGGTTGTCTTTGTCGTGGTGTCGCGCGTTTGCTATGATAGGCGCATGAAGAGGAAGAAACTTCTGGGCGTGTTTCGGCAAATTCGAGCTGATGTTCGCCGCACGTGGGCGGACTGGACGCACTGGGTGCCGCGCGCGGTCGCCGCGTTGGCCATCTTGGTGGTTTTCCTTCCGCTCGCGCACGGACCGCTCGTCATCCGCCTGTACTACGAATCGATGGTGCTCGCCGAGGCCGCGGTGGTGCTGGTGCTGACGGGACGGGCGGGGCACCGCCTGGCCCCGTACGTGAGTATTGCGGCGATGCTCGCGTGCTTGGGGCTTCTGTTCGCGGGAGACACGCCTCCGAATCACGCGACCGATTTGCTCTGGCCCGTTTTGGGGTACGTCGCCGCGGTTTTGCGCCCCCGCGACGTGGCGAACACGGTACTTTACATCATTCTCGGGCTAAGTCTCGTCCTGACGACGCGTCTTACCCCGATGGAGGCGGCCATCGCGGGGTTTGCCATCGTCATGCTGTACTTCGGGGTGCGCGCGACGCGGCTGCTCGCGGAATCCAGGCGCGGCGAGCAGGGGTGGAAGCGCCTCGGCGCTCTCGGCTGGCGACTCGCCGTTCTGGACGCGGAAAGCACGCTGCGCTGCACGAATGACGGGGCTTCGTTGGCCGACGACATCCGCAGGATAGCGAAAACATGTGTTCCAGGTGCCTCCTGCCACGTCGGCGATGTCTCCTCCTGTTCCGCGCAGGAACGGTCGCTGCTCCTTGCACTGCTGCGCTTGGTGTGTGCGACACTGGCTCGGATGGAGGAGCAACCGGACCGCGTCGCCGTGCGCGTGGACGCCGGGTGTCTCTGCGTGCAGGTGGGGTACGGTCGCGGCCACCCGGATCCTGCGCGACTCGCGGACGCCTTCCTCTGGCTGAGCGCGTGGGAGGGCAGCGTCGCCCTCGAACAAGAAGACGCGTCGTGTGCCATCGTCCGCGTCCCCTTGTGCGAACCGGACGCCTTGAAGTGACCCTGGTTGCGGTCGATCCGTCACCGTCTTTTTCCCCGCAAATGGCAGTTTTATTGTCCCCTCCGCATAAAGCTTTGGATGCAACGCATCTCGGCTGGAGGTGGACCAAGTGCCCGGCTTGCTGACGTTGTTGGCGCTGGTACTCAAGGACGTCTCTCTTTTCGTCTCGTATGTCAAGCAGGGCGCTTTTCCGCATCCGCTCACTCCCGAAGAGGAGGAGCAGGCGATTCGCGCCTATCTCGCGGGAGACGGCCAGGCGCGCAACCGGTTGATTGAGCACAACCTTCGTCTTGTGGCGCATTTGGCGAAGAAATACGAGTCGTCCGGTGAAGATTTGGACGATCTCATCTCCATCGGCACCATCGGGCTCATCAAGGCTGTCGAGAGCTACCGGCCCGACAAGGGGACCAAACTGGCGACGTACGCCGCGCGCTGCATCGAAAATGAGATTCTCATGTACCTGCGCAGCAACAAGAAGCATCGCCGCGACGCGTTCCTGTCCGATCCCGTCGGGACTGACAAAGACGGCAACGAGATGACGCTCGCGGATTTGCTGGGATCCGACCCGGACGACGTGATCGACGCCGTGGATATGTCCTGGGAAAAGCAGAAGATGTTCGAGTGCTTGCCGCTTCTCGCACCGCGGGAGCGGGAGGTGTTGTGTAAGCGATTTGGGCTGCCGGACGGTGAGGAACGCACGCAGAGGGAAATTGCGAAGGAACTGGGTATTTCGCGCAGCTATGTGTCTCGGATTGAGCAAAAGGCAATTGTGAAGCTGTACGAAAGCATGCGCCAGCGCAAATCGGCGAGTTCGAACGCCGACGCCTGAGCGAGAGCCCGCCCGTCGTGGCGGGCTGCGGGCTCGCGTGTGGCAGGGGTGGGTCAGGCCGGTGAGCAGGCCTTTCGCCAGTTTTGGGTTTCTTTTCAAGCGTGGTGGAGCTATGCCCGTGTGGCGTATGACTACGCGTTGGATGCGTTCTTGCCAATTCTCCACGAGCGCTACGGACCCCGCGCAGGAGAAATGCGCGACATCCTCATCACGTACCAGGCGGTCCCGGACGAGCTCGTGACTTCGTCCGACAAGTTGGTCGTCGTGCCTCTTGAAAGCTTGTTGTCCCGAAACGCCTGATCTCGAGTCCCTGGCGCCAGTGTCCGCGTGTATGGTATCATATGCAACTGTTATCAAAGGGTACGGACAACGACGCATGGAATCGGGTGAGGAGTTTGGCCTGGCTCTCGCGGCTCATGCCGGACGAGTACGTGGCATCTATCTATGATATCGATCTCGACGCACTTTGGCGGCGGGGGATTCGCCTCATTCTCACAGATCTGGACAACACCCTGGTGCCGTGGAATCACCCCGACGTCCCAACGGAGCTCGCAGCGTGGCTGCGGGACGTGAACGCGCGCGGCTTTCATGTGTGCATACTCTCCAATAATGGCGAGGATCGCGTCGGAGCGTTTTCCAAGCTGTGCGGTATCCCCGCGGTATCCGCCGCGGGCAAGCCCAAGTCGCGGGGGTTCTTGCAGGCGCTCCGCCGTTTCGAGATGCCTCCAGAAGCTGCCGCCATGATCGGCGACCAGCTGTTCACGGACATCCAAGGCGCGAAACGGCTCGGTATGTACGCCATCCTCGTGCTCCCACAACATTCGGTGGAGTGGTGGGGCACCAAGATTTCGCGCATGGCGGAGCGCGTGGTGTTGCGGCGCCTGGAGGCGCGGGGATTGCGGCGCCCACAGGTGGACTCAGACAGGAGGCGTGGGAATGACTGAGGCGCGCGTGTGTGTGGGCTGCGGAGCGGTGCTCCAGTCGGAAGACGAGCGAATGCCTGGGTATGTCCCGGAGAGCCATCGGGATCGCGAAGACGTTTTGTGCAGGCGCTGTTTCCGCATTCGTCATTACGGGGAATTTGCACCCGTCGTCGTCGATGAAGCGACCTATCAGCGTCAGGTCGGGGCCATCTTCGATCGCCCAGGGCTTGTGTTGTACGTAGTGGACGTGTTCGATCTCGCCGGAAGCTTGATTCCGAGCGCCCGCCGGTTCGTCGCATCGAGCGACGTCGTGGTCGTGGTCAACAAGGTGGACCTTCTTCCTGCGGATGTGGAATACGAGGCGCTTGCGGACTGGATCCGGGATGAGGTGCGCGCCTCCGGCGTGGAGCCCGTCGATGTCGCGTTCGTCAGCGCGGAGAAGCGGCGCGGCGTCCCTCGGTTGGCCGACCGCGTGGCGCGGGAAGTCCACCGCCCAGTCTACGTGATCGGCATGGCCAACGTGGGCAAGTCGACGCTCCTGAACGCGATGATCGAGCAGCTGTCGGAGCGGAAGCAGCCGTTCACTGTGTCTCGACGGCCGGGAACGACGCTCGCCATGTCGAGCGTGCACATCCAAGGGCCGTATGGAGAGGTGGAGCTCGTCGACACGCCTGGGCTCATGTACACCTCGCGCGTCATCGAGCGGTTGTGTGGCGACTGCTTGAAGTGGGTTGTGCCGCGGACGCGCCTGCGCCCGCGCGTGTATCAATTGAACCCGGGACAAGCCCTTTTCTTGGGCGGCTTCGTCCGGCTCGAGACCATTGGCGGCGAGCGCCAGAGTGTCGTCTTGTACGTCGCGAACGATCTCCCGGTCCATCGCACCAAGCGGGAGCGGGCCGACGCGTTTTTTGCGGAACACCGCTTCGACCTGCTCAAGGTCCCGTGCGAAGCGTGCGCGGACGCGTTCAACGACACGCGCACGTGGCTTTTGGCCTCTCCGCCTCGGCGCGATGCGGATTTCTCCCTCGGCAAGCGGGGTGCCGACATCGTGTTGCCGGGGCTCGGCTGGGTGGCCTGGACGGGACGGCGAACACTCGCGCGGATCGAGGCGCCCGCATGGCTGAAGCTTTCCAGCCGCCCGAGGCTCGTCGGCGTGCTCGCGCATCGGCGCCCACCTTCCCACGGGGGTGATGAGCGGTGAAATTGTTCGGCGTGATCGGCAGACCCATCAGGCACTCCTTGTCGCCTGCCATGATGAACGCGGCGTTTCGCGCGCAGGGTGTCGAGGCCGTCTATCTGCCCTTCGAGGTGGAACCTGGCGATCTCGTCGACGCGCTGCGCGGCCTCCGCGCCATTGGCGCGGTCGGGATCAACGTCACCATCCCTCACAAGCTGGGTGTCTACGATTGGGTCGAGGCGCGCACGGAAGTGGCCGAGATGGCTCGGGCGGTGAACGTGGTCCGCTTCAGCCCATCCGGCGCGACGGGGCACAACACGGACGTCGGCGGTTGGTGGGCGTCGGTCGCTCCGCATGTGGGCGAGGGCGCGCTTCGAGTCGCCGTTCTCGGGGCCGGGGGCAGCGTGCAGGCCATCCTGACCGCGCTCGCCAAGGAGCGGCCAGGCAGCGAGGTGTCCATCTGCTGCCGGCGGCAGGAGCAGGCCGACGCGCTCGCGGCGCGCTACGGCTCATGGCTGCGGGTGAGATACGCGGCGTGGGCGGATCGGCACGAGGCGATTGCGCAGGCGGACCTCGTGGTGCAGTGCACGCCCGTCGGCATGTGGCCGAGAAGCGGCGAGTCGCCCGTCGAGTCGCCGGACTGCTTTCACGCGCGTCAGGTCGTGCAGGACATCGTCTACCGCCCGCTTCACACCGCGTTTCTTCGCCAAGCCGAGGCGCGGGGCGCCACGACGGTGGACGGCGCCTCCATGCTTGTCTGGCAAGGCGTGAAGGCGTACGAGTGGTGGCTCGATCGCGCCGCGCCCGTGGAGGTCATGCGCCGCACGGTGTATGAGGCGCTCGAGCGGGAAGAGGCGGATCGCCATGGGTGAGGGCGGCATGTGCTATACTCGTGGAAATGATGAACGGATCACGGGGCAGAGGCGCATCCTGCTGTTTGGCGGCACGTTCGATCCGCCGCACGTCGGCCATCTCACGATGGCCCAGATCGCGTATGAGCAAATGGGCGCCGATGAGGTGTGGTGGATGCCGGCCGCCAAGCCGCCGCACAAGGCGGAGATCGGCGTGGACACGTTTGCATGGCGGTATCGCATGGTGGAGGCGTTGCTTGGCGCGAGGCGGCATATGCGCGTGACCGACGTGGAGAATCGGCTGCCAAAGCCCTCCTACACGGTGGACACCCTGCGGGCGCTCATCAGGGCTCATCCCGACGTCCACTTTCTCTTCCTGCTCGGCGCGGACAGTCTGCAGCACCTCCCGGAGTGGCACGGCGCGGCAGAGCTGTGCGAGATGGTCCGCTTCGTCGTCGCCCGTCGGCCCGGCTACGATTTCGACACGGCGGCGGCCACCGCCCGCGCTCGCCTGCCGCATCTGCAGATGGACGTGATCGACATGCCCATGCTCGACGTATCGTCGACCTGGGTGCGGGATCGGCTGGACCGCGAGCTCGACGTGTGCGGCCTTGTGCCGGACCCGGTCCTCGCGATTTGGCGCGAGGGGCCGAAAGGAGGCATGACGCGCGAATGCAGCGGGGGAACATCATCCATGACCTTCGGCAGCGCCTCGCCGAGTCGCTGACGCCAGCGCGCTATCGGCACGTCCTCGGCGTGGTGGAGGCGGCGGTGAGGTTGGCGCGCCGCTTCGATGCCGACGTGCTCGGCGCCGAGCTCGCTGCGTGGCTGCACGATCTCTCCCGAGAGTGGCCCAGCGATCGGCTGCTCGCGTATATGCGGGATCGGCAGCTCGACGTGCCGGCCGCGTGGCTTGATGCGCCCATCCTGCTCCATGGCCCGGTTGCCGCGGACATCGCCCGTGTACAATATGGTGTGGACGATGCGGACGTGTTGAACGCGGTGTTCTACCACACGACAGGCCGGCCCGGCATGCGTCCGCTTGAGGCGGTGCTGTTTGTGGCGGATGCCATCGAGCCATCGCGGGATTACCCAGGTGTGGACCACCTTCGGGCGCTTGCCGAGTCGGATTTGAAGGCTGCGACCTTGGCGGCGCTCGAGTCGACCCTGCGCTACGCGCTCGATCGCGGCTTCGAGATGGACGCGAGCACGGTAGCGGCGCGCAACGAGCTGCTCAAACAAGCTCGAAACAAGGCATAAAACGGCATCATCCGAGGGAGGCATGTGCATGAATGCAAACGTCGAGCAAATCGCTCGCCGAGCTGCCACGGCCTGTTTGGACAAAAAGGCTACCGATGTCGTGGTGATGAATGTGGAGCAATTGACGCCCGTTGCGGACTACTTCGTCATCTGTTCCGCGAGCTCCCGCCCGCAGGTGGAAGCGGTGGCGCGCGCAGTTCGCGACGATCTCGCCGAGATGGGCGTCACCTGCCGCGGCATCGAGGGATTGGACGAGGCGCGCTGGGTCTTGCTCGACTTTGGCGATGTGGTCGTGCACGTGTTTCGACCCGAGGAGCGCGAATTTTATCATCTGGAACGCCTGTGGGGCGACGCCGAATGGATCCCCATTGAGGCCAACTGAGCGGCTATGGCATACGAGCATCTTGCCCCTTGGTACGACGCGTTGATGGGCGAAACCGTGTACAAAGCGTGGCAAAGCGCGCTATCGCGGCGCCTGTCCCCGGTTCGCGCGGCGGTCGATCTCGGCTGCGGAACGGGCGTCATGGCGGCCTGGCTTGCCGAGCGCGCCGAGATCGTCTATGCGGTGGACGCCTCGCCCGACATGCTGGCCGTCGCGTTCGACAGATGGGGTCATCTGCCGAATGTGCGGTGGATTCAATCGGATCTATGCGATCTCGAACTGCCCGAGGCGGCCGATTTCGCCCTTGCGTCGACCGACGTGTTGAACTATTTGCTCACCCGCGAACATATGGAAAGCGCGCTTTGCAACATCGGGGCGTGCGTGCGGGAGGGCGGCGTGTGGGCGCTCGACACGCTCGGTCCACGGCGCATCGAGGCCCTGCGCGGCGGCGTTTGGCATGATGTGCGCGACGACCTCGCCGTCCTGCACGAGACGGACGTCGACGGCGAGACGATTGTGCACCGCGTGTTGGGATTCGTGGCCGTAGACGAGGAAGAAGGACTGTTTGTCCGATTTGAGGAAGAGCACGTGCAGCGCTATTGGGACGCCGAGACGCTCTCCGACCTGTTCGCGCGCACGGGATGGGATGTCGTCGAGGTCACCGGCGACTTTGGGGCGTCTCCGCTCCAGGACGCAGACCGGATCTCGTGGCTGCTTAAGCGACGTTCAGGCGGCTGACTTGCGGCGCGAAGCGCGTTGTGTGTTTAGGGCGACGGGCGCTCGCTCGCCTGTTCTCGATACGCGAGAAACGAGCTCAGCACGTCTGGATGAGCCTGAAGGAACAAAACGAGCGACTGCAGCGCCTCCAGCGTGGCTGGGCTCACGTGGTGTTCGATGCCCTCCACGTCTTTCTGCAAGGTATCTTCCTGGACTCCGAGCATCCGCAAAAAGTCCGCCAGCATCGCATGGCGTTCTTTCATCAGGCGCCCCATCTTGTGTCCCCGCGCCGTGAGCACGATGCCGCGGTATTTCTCGTAACTCACATATTCGTTCTCATCCAGTTTTTGCAACATCTTCGTCACAGAGCTGGGCTGTACGGCCAGGGAGTTGGCGATGTCCGAGACGCGCGCGTACCCCTTTTCGTGAATCAGCTCATAGATCTTCTCCAGATAGTCCTCCATGCTGGGCGTCAGCAACGCGTTCAACCTCCCCATACCGTTGCCTCGATTGTACACGACCCAGAAAAGGCTCGGCAACGCCCCTTCTTAGGCAAGATATTCACATGACGGTGAGAAATCCACCGGCAGCGCTTCTCCAAAGTCGCGAGAAACAACGCCTCGAGCAAACAGGCGTTCGCCTCGTTTGCGGCGAATCCCTGGGCATCGATGCTCAGGGAGGATGGTCGCGATGACGGATCGTACACAGAAGCCCGGGGAGTCGGGGGAGCTCGTCGCCGAAGGGGCCTGGCCCATTTCGCTGCCTGCGCATGAGGACGATTGGGAATTCGAAGAAAGGGATGTGCACGCCGTCGCGCCGGGCGAGGCCGCCTTCGCGCCGGGCGGCGGGGCTCGCGCCGAGGGCGTGCCTCGCTTCGCCTGGATTCGAGCATGGTCAGGCTTCGTGCGCGCGGGACTGACCATCTTGCTCGCCGCGGGCGCCGCATGGTTTGGCTCCGAGCGCGCTGCGGCAATGAAGGCCACCGCGTCGTCCCCAGAGGCGGGGGCCTCGAGCGCTGCGACAAAACCCGCGCCATCCGCGGACACCGAGGCCTCGAATGAGATCGCCCTACAGGTGGATGTGCACGGCGATGTCCTTCACCCCGGCCTCGTCTCGTTGCCTGCCGGATCGCGCGTGCGGGACGCCATCCGCGCTGCGGGCGGCCTGCGGCACGCAGACGACGCGTCGACTATCAACCAGGCGGCGTTGGTGTGGGACGGCGAGGAAATCGATGTGCCCGCGCCGAGCACCACAGCGGGCGCGGGTGAGGTTGACGCCCGGTCGGACGTGCAGGAGATGGGCGCTGGGCTGCAACAGGTGTCCGCTTCGGACGCTCCCGCCGGAACATCGGCGCGAGGGCGCGGCCGTGCGCACAAAGGCGAACTTTCGTCCGGTCAGAAAATTAACATCAACACGGCGGATATGGAGACGCTTGAGACGCTGCCCGGCGTCGGACCGAAGCGCGCGCAGGCCATTCTCGCATACCGACAAGCGCACGGGCCATTTCCCAATCTTGAGAGCCTGCGCCATGTGAAGGGCATTGGCGAGAAAACGCTCGCCAAGTGGAAAGATCTCATCACGTTTGGGTCTGCGGGAGGCAACGCGGACGGGGGTCAGGCGCGGCCGTGAACCGCACGCGGCTTCACGCGTGGGCCATTGCGATCTTCCTCGCAGCGGAGTGGACCCGGTACGTCTGGGGGTGGCGGCCCGCGATTCAAACCGCCGCGCTGGCGTTGGCGCTGGCCGGACTTTGCACGCTCGTGCGGCGCGCGAAGCCGCGCCTGTTGGCTGTCAGCGCGTGCAGTGTCGCGGTGGGCCTGGCGCTCGGCAGCGCGTGGTCCGTGCGGCAACCGGCTCACCCTCTTGCGCCGCCCGGCGCGTGGGACGTTTTTGCGGGCCAGGTGCAGAGCGTCAAGGTCGCCCGCCGCCAAACCGAAATCCTGGTGGCCGTGCGCCAAGAAGGTGAGCCCGCACGCCGTTGTCACTTTCAGGCGCTCGTGTTCGCCGAAGGAGGTGCACGCGTCGCGGCAGGCGAGTGGGTGAGAGGAAAGGGGATGTGGGAGGCATCCGACCGCGCACCGACAGCGATGGACCTGCTCTCGCCCCTCGTACGGGGAGTCGGTCGAGTCTATCCTCTCGACCGACCGCCGAGCTTCGGGGATCGATGGACCGCGGCGCTTGAGGCGGATATGGAGAAATTTTCGCCCGGCGGCGGCCATGAGCTCATCCAACTGGCGCTTTCCATGGTGTTTGGCGATGCACAAGGCCAGCTGACGCAGCGTGTGTCTTCGGATTTCCTGGCCGCTGGCGTGACGCATCTGCTCGTCGCGAGCGGATCCAACGTGGGCTTTGCGCTCGAAATGGCGGCTATCCCATGGCAGCGTTGGCTCGCGCGGCCGTGGTCAAGGCACCGGCGTGTGGCGTACGGTGTGTACGCGCTGGGCGTGGTGTTTACATTTGCCTGGATCTGCAACTTTCAATTGGCCATCCTGCGAGCCGCGTGTGGTGCGATGTACGCCATCGCGGCGGCGATGTGCAGGCGGCGCGTCCAAGGGTACACGGTGCTCTGGGCCTCGGCAGGCTGCGCCGGAGCCTTGGATCCTGCGGACCTGTTGACGCCGAGCATGCTCTTGTCCCTCTACGCGGCTTTCGCGGTCTGCGAAGCGGAGGCGCTCTGGCGCCGGGCGCGCGGCACCCAAGAGGCGGCTGTCAGAGCGCGACGAGCGGGGGGAAGCCGTGCCACGCGTTTGGGCGCTGCGCTCGTCCGCGGGGCGATCACGACGGCCATTGTGGACGCCTATCTCGTGCCCGTTCTGTGGTGGATGTTTCGCCAGTGGACGCCGTACGCCGCGGTGACCACTGCGCTTCTCGAACCCGCCGTGGAAATGCTGATGCCGCTCATCGCGCTGTGGGGCTTGGCGACGTGCGCGGCCTGCCTTTGGGCCGTTCCCCCTCTCACCTGGATGGCCATCGGTATCAGCCATGTGGGTTGCGCGACGATGGCCGCGATCGTCTGGTTCGTTCACTTTGTCGCTTCGTGGAGGGGGAGTTTGCAGGCGCTGCCCCCCATGTCCTTCGGATGCGCGCTGGCGCTCGTGGCGTGCCTGATCACGGTGGCGCACGCTCGATTTCCGGATCGCCGCCGTTAGGTGGAATTCGACCGCCGTTGTGCTATGATTGTGCGATGGAAGTGTTCGGTCCGGCATGGCGCGATCGGACATGAAAAGAAAAACGAAGCAAACTGGGAACTGGAGAGGACGCTCATGAGCAAAATTGTGATTGCTGGCGCGGGCTATGCAGGCATGATGGCGGCGGCCTATCTGGACAGGCAAGGGGTTCCGTTCACGCTGGTGAACAACCACGACTACCACTATCTCACCATCCTTTTGCACGAGGTGGCGGGCGGGCGAGACGTCGGTGACAAGTACAAGATCCCCATCAAGGAGGTCTTGCGAAAGGACACCTCTGAACTCGTGGTGGCCACCGTGACCGGAATCGACCGGGAGCGCCGCGTCCTGAAGACCACGGAGGGCGAGATCGGGTACGATTACCTGATTTACTCGCTGGGCTGGGTGTCGGAGTACTTTGGCATCAAGGGGCTGAAAGAGTACAGCCTGAGCATCACCAACCTCGACTCGGCCGTGGAAATTCGCCGGCACATTGATGAGCAGTTCCGGTTGTACAAGCAGGACGGCGACGAGCGCCACCTCCGCATCGCGCTGGGCGGCGCGGGTCTCACGGGCATCGAGCTCATGGGCGAGCTTTTGGAGTATCTGCCGAAGCTGTGCAGGGAGCTCGACATTCCTTGGGAAAAGGTGGACGTCCAGTGCATTGAGGCGATGCCGACCATCCTGCCGATGGTGGCGGAGCATCTCCGCCCGTATGTCGTCGAGACCATCACGAAGCGGGGCGGGAAACTGCGCACCAACGCAAAGATCAATGAAGTCACGGAGGGCGTCATTCACCTCGACGGCGGCGAGAAGGTGGAGGCGGGGACCATCGTGTGGACTGGTGGCGTGCGCGCAAACCCGCTCTTGACCGAGGCCGGGTTCACCGTGGATCGGCGCGGCCGCGCGAAGGTGAATGCGTATCTTCAATCCGTCGACGATGAGCAGATTTTCGTCGCGGGCGACAGCGCTTGGGCGGAGGACGAGAATGGGCGGCCGTATCCACCGACGGCGCAGAACGCGGAGCAGATGGGCCCGCTTGCGGCGAAGAACATTCTCCTGCGCGAGCGGCGGCGCGAGATGATGCCGTTCAAGCCTCGCGACTGGGGTACGCTCTGTTCGCTCGGTTCGGAAGTCGGCGTGGGCAGCTTCCTCGGCGTGCCTATCAAGGGCGTGATGGGCGCTTTGGCGAAAGAGGGAAGCAAGGCGAAATACCTGTGGGAGCTGGGCGGCTTGCGCCTCGCGGGCAACCATGGGAAAGAAGTCGTTCGCATTTGACGCGGACCACTGCGCGGGCGGGCCGAGCCCGCTGGCGGCGCCTCTCGGATCGGGTATACTCGATCCGGGAGGCGTGTTTGTTTGGACATCTTCGAAGCCATCGACCACTTGACCAACGCCGAGCCTGCCTCGGTCTACCTCCTGCATGGGAGCGAAATGGGCCTGTTTGACTGGTTTTGCGACGCACTTCTCCAGACTTCCCACTTCTCGTCGCTCCTCCGGTTCGACTACGAAGAAGACGGATTTGAGCCCGCCGAAATCGAGCTTTGCTCCTTCTCCCTGTTTGGCGATCGGCCTCTTGTTTACGTGCGCAATGCCACGGTGTTTACGGCCGACGGCCGTTCTGGCGCCGAGGCGGATCGCCTGGCTGCCTATCTAGAACAGCCCATGGCGATGCGCACCCTCGTGCTCTCCGTGGCTTCGGATAAATTGGATGAGCGCCGCCGGGTGACAAAGCTGGCGAAGCGCCACGCGGTCATCTCCTGTTCTACGCCGAGCCGCGATCGCGACGCCTTGCGGATGCTTGAGCGATTGGCGAAAGCGAAGGAGGTGCTCATGGAGCACGACGCGCTCACCGAGTTGTGGCGCCGCACGCAGTCGCTTACGCTCGCGGTCAACGAATTTGGCAAGCTCCAGGCGTACGCCGGCGGGCGGCCGATTGCGCGCCAGGATGTCGAGGAACTTGTGCCGATGCAGGTGGACGACAGCGTGTTCACGTGGATCGATTGGGCCGTGCAGGGGCAGGTGATGTCGGTCTTCAACGCCCTCGACGGGCTCGCACGCCAGGGCTATGACGCGTTTGCGCTCATTGCGCTGTTGGCGCGCCAGGTGCGCCTGATGGCTCTGGCCAAGGGCGCTCGAAACATCGAGCAGCGCGCGAAGGAGTTCGGCGTGCATCCGTACGCGCTGCGAATGGCGGCGCGGCAGGCCGGTGCGTTTCGACAGAAGGATTTGGCAAGGCTCGTCCGCGTGCTCGCCGATGCCGAGTTCGATGTGAAGCGCGGGCGGCTCGCGCCCGACATCGCGCTTCACCTGGCGCTCATGGAACTCACCCGTGCTGCGAGTACGGCGCAAAAGAACCGGGCACAGTAGCGAATAGGCGTGCAAAGCGTGACGGGAGGGATGTTCATGCAGGACAGCGGAAGGCGGCGTGTGAAGGTCATTGGCGCCGACGGACAAATCCATGAAGTGCCTTGGACGGCGCCCGAACGACCGTCTGCTGCGAAGCTTGTGGCGGATCGCCTCGGGACGGCGTATGTGGACGGCGAGGACCACGGCGAAATGACGGCGAAGGAGGCGGGGGAAATCGGGGGCCATTTGGGCGGCCCGATGGTGGCCAGGCTCGTGGCGCTGGCGAAGCGCGATCTCGCCTACGGCCATGTGGAGCGGCTGATGGGGCGGCAAAACAACTGATGCCAAAATAAAAAGCGACTCCCGAGAGTCGCCTTTGAGATGCGCTCGCCGCGCTTTTTCTTACGCTTGCTGCGCCTGTTGCTCATTCAACAGCGCGTTGAGGCGCTTCGTGAGCCGGGACTTTTTGCGGGCGGCCGTGTTGCGGTGGATCACGCCCTTCGTCGCTGCCTTGTCCAGAGCGCGGAGCGCCGCGCGGAGCCGGGCCTGAGCTTCCTCCACGTCCTGGGCGGCGAACGCCGCTTCGAACTTGCGAATGTGCGTGCGCAGAGCCGACTTGATGGAGCGGTTGCGCAGCGTATTGCGCTTCGTAATCAATACCCGCTTTTTGGCGGATTTGATGTTGGCCATGATGTCACCTCGCTTTTCACAACTCGCCGACGCATCGGCATGGAAACCGGGCCGGGCGGCAATCTACAGACGACAGAGAGTGTAACACATGCTGGGGGACCACCGCAACACATGGGGAGGGCGACCAATGGTCATTTCATGGAATCGCGTGAGAAGGGTCCGCCTCAAACCTTGCCACCTGCCCGTGTCGAGATCGTCTCCACGCACGGATCTGGCGGTGGAGGCGAGGGAGTTGGCGCTTCGCGACGGGCAGATTCGCGGAGCCGAAGAAGAGCGCGAGGAGCACGAGGGCGTCGTCGTCACGCGGGTGCGGGTGCGCACGCAGCTGGCGGCACGGCGGCTTGGGAAGCGAAAAGGGACGTACGTGACCATCGAAGCGGCAGGCATGCGCCGTCGGGACCTTGACCTCGAGGAAAGGCTCACGCGCATCCTGGCAGACGAATTGAAGCGCCTGCTCCCGCAGGAAGCCAGAACGGCGCTCGTCATTGGGCTTGGCAACGAGCACGTGACGGCCGACGCGCTCGGCCCGATGGTTGTCCATCGCCTGTTCGTGACGCGCCACCTGTTCAGCTACATGCCGGAAGTGCTCGGCGATGGAGAAGGCTATCGGTCCATCGCGGCGCTCGCGCCCGGCGTGCTCGGTCTCACCGGGATCGAGACGAGCGAAGTGGTGCTTGGCGTCGTGGAGCGCATTCGACCCGACGTGGTCCTCGCCGTCGACGCCCTGGCGGCGAGATCGCTCGAGCGCCTGCACCGCACCATTCAGCTGTCGGATGCCGGCATACAGCCAGGTGCTGGGGTGGGCAACCAACGCAAGGCCATCGACCAGGAGGCGCTCGGCGTGCCCGTCATCGCCATCGGGGTGCCGACCGTGGTCGACGCGGCGACCATCGCGAGCGACGCGATTGAGCTCGTGTTCCGCGAGTTGGGCCGACAGGTGCCGGGCAACGCGGCAAATCGGTTGCTCGATCAGTTGTCCGGCCAGGAAAAATGGCAGCTCGTGCGCGAAGTGTTGGAGCCCCTCGAGCAAAATCTCGTCGTGGCGCCTAAGGAAGTCGACGAGTTCATGGAAAACGTGGCGTACCTCATCGCCAAGAGCATGAACGTGGCGCTGCACCCGGCGATGACGCTGGAAGATGCCGATCTCGTCACGCACTAGCTGTACCCGCAGGGTCCCTGCCCGCGGCCGCCCGCGGGTTCACAGGCCGGCTTTCGCAAGAACGTCGCGCACGTACGCCTGGGTCTCTGGGTACGGAGGAATGCCCTCATACGCGTCCACCGCCCCGGGACCCGCGTTGTACGCAGCGAGCGCGAGCGAGACGTTGCCGCGATAGCGCGCGATTAAGTCGGCCAGGTAATGGGCGCCTGCGTCGAGGTTCTCGGCCGGATCGTACGGATTCACTGCGCCGTAAGCGGAAGCGGTGTCCGGCATGAGCTGCATGAGTCCCATGGCGCCCGCGGGCGACGTGGCGTTGGGGTCTCCGCCCGACTCCTGCTCCATCACGGCTTGAAGCAGGGATGGCGGCAGGCCATACTTCTGTGCCGTCTGCTCGACGAGCGCGCTCCAGGCATCGGCGGATGCCGCCGGTGCGGAGGACAGGGCGGGCTCGGCGGGTGACGAGGCGTCGGCGGGCGACGGCGCGGTTTCGCTTGGCGCCATCGGCCACGCTGCCCAGGATGGCCAAGACGGGCTCGTTTCCGCAGGCGGCGTCGCGGGCGCCTCCGCAGCAGGCGCGCCACTCGTCACCGCAGGCGCTTCGGCGGCCGCCGTGTACAGGGCGAAGGCCTCCGCAAACGATTGCTGCGCGTCGGGCGCTCCTCCCTGCGATGGGCCTGGCGTCAACGCGTACGACACGCCGCTTGCCGCCTGCGGCCACGTGACGAGGTCCCCGTTCATGAACAACACCTCCATTCCTCGTGCCGCGTGAGGCGGCTTCGTTCAACTTGGTTCCCAGACAAACGATTCGCGGTCCATGTCGTCGGCTCCTGCTCATCTTTCTCCCCTACCTTCGTCATAAGTTTGGACAATTGGGCGTAGGCTGTAGAGGACAGAAACTCTACGTGAAGGAAGGAAGCGCAGATGAAGACGACATGGCAGCAAGCGCGGCGGCGGCTGAAGCAGGGCATTTCCGTCGCCATCTTCCTGACGTTGCTTTTGGGTGCGAGCGGCACCGTGTTCAGCGTGGTCTCCTCGATCATGAGCCATCTCGGCACCAGCGTTCCCAGTGTTCAGGTTGCGGGCGGATCGAGCACGGTCGGTGTTCCCAGCGCCTCGGGCGGATTCAATGCGGACGTCCCCGCACCTACCGGCCTGTCCGGCCAACAGCCCGCGCTCGAGTACTCGAATCCTGCGCCGACGGTCGTCGTCGCGGGCAACGGGCCGTCGCCCGATCCAGAGGACGCTGCCAACAGCGCGCTCGCAGCCGCCATGGACACCGGCGGGGTCTACGTAGGCCAAAAGGTCAGCCATGTGTTTGGCTCGGTGCTGAAGAGCGTGTTGAACGCGTTGTTTTTGAATACGAACTGACCCGGAGGTCGCCATGCCATCTCTGCGCGAGAAGCGCCTGCGCGGCGCCTTAGAGCTTGAGTTGTTTTCGGTCGGATGGATCACGTGCGAGGCCGTGTTCTCGGCGATCGCGGCCTACCGCGCGGGCAGCCTGGCGCTCTCCGCCTTCAGCGTCGATAGCGCGATTGAACTCGTGAGCGGCATGCTCCTCGTGGTGCGGCTGTATGCGGAAATTCACACCGGCGCCAGTATGGACAGGCGCCACCCATTGGAGCGGTGGACAAGCGCGTTTGTCGCCCTCTGCCTGTTTGCGCTCGCGGCGTACGTCGCTGTGAAATCGGGGCAGGCCATTCGGCTGCAAACGGGCCCGTCCGTCACCTGGCTCGGACTCGCAGTCGCCCTTGCCTCCAGCGTCATCACGCCGTGGCTGGCGGTGGAGAAACTTCGTTACGGCCAACTGCTCGACAGCCCTGCCTTGTGCGGCGACGCCATGTGTTCCTTCACCTGTGGCTACATGTCGTGGACGCTCTTGGCGGGGGTCGCGTGTAACGACATGTTCCACTGGTGGTGGGTCGATCCCCTGGCCGCCTGCGGAATCCTGTACTTTGTCGTCAAGGAGGCCTGGGAGTCGATGGATGCGTTCATCTCCGGAGAGGGGCACACGCACTCCCATTCGCACTGAGCCATTCGGGCGGGCGAAGTCCGTGGCGAGTCGTCGCCGCCCGTGGTATACTGGTCCATATGACATCGGCAGGCCGCGCACCGGGCGCGGTTTCTTTTGTGCATGGCCGCCTGCACCCCGCGGGCGCGCGGCCGACCGAGGGGGATGAACGTGGCAAAGGGCGAACGTCAGGAGCATATCCGAAATTTCTCCATCATTGCACACATTGATCACGGCAAGTCCACACTGGCGGATCGCATCCTGGAGTACACGGGGGCAGTCAGCCCGCGTGAAATGCAGGATCAGCTGTTGGATCAATTGGATCTCGAGCGCGAGCGGGGAATCACCATCAAGCTCCAGGCCGTGCGGCTCAACTACCGCGCGAAGGATGGGCAGGAGTACGTCCTCAATCTGATTGATACGCCGGGCCACGTGGACTTCACTTACGAAGTGTCGCGATCGCTCGCAGCGTGCGAAGGCGCGCTGCTCGTGGTCGATGCTTCACAAGGCGTCGAGGCCCAGACACTCGCCAACGTGTATTTGGCCATCGACAATAACCTCGAGATCATCCCTGTGATCAACAAGATTGACTTGCCGAGTGCGGATCCGGATCGAGTCAAGCAGCAGATCGAAGAGGTCATCGGCCTCGACGCGTCGGACGCGGTCTTGGCCTCGGCCAAGGCGGGCATCGGCATTGAGGAAGTGCTTGAGCGCGTGGTGCAGGGGGTTCCCGCGCCCTCGGGCGATCCCGACGCGCCACTCAAAGCGCTGATTTTCGACTCCCACTACGACTCGTACCGCGGCGTGATCGTCTACATTCGCGTGTTCGACGGGGCCATTGAAAAGGGCATGCGCATCAAGATGATGGCGACGGACAAAGAGTTTGAGGTGGACGAGGTCGGCGTGTTTCGCCCCAAGATGTCGCCCGTGGACCGGCTGGAGGCGGGGGAAGTCGGGTACTTTGCCGCCAGCATCAAAAACGTGCGGGACACGCGCGTGGGCGACACCGTGACGGACGCGCTGCGCCCAGCCGCCGAGCCGCTTCCGGGTTATCGGAAGATCAATCCCATGGTGTTTTGCGGCCTGTATCCCGTGGATTCCGCGGATTACGAAGATCTCCGCGAGGCCTTGGAAAAGCTCGAGCTGAACGACACGGCGCTCACCTACGAGCCAGAGACGTCGAGCGCGCTTGGCTTTGGCTTTCGCTGCGGATTTCTCGGGATGCTGCACATGGAGATCGTGCAGGAGCGTTTGGAGCGCGAATACGGCCTGACGCTCATCACGACGGCGCCGAGCGTCGTGTATCGGGTGTATCGGACGGACGGGACGATGGAAGAGATCGACAACCCGAGCAAGATGCCGAGCCCGGACCGGATTGAGCGGATTGAGGAGCCGTTTGTGCGTGCCACCATCTTCGCGCCCAAGGAGTTCGTCGGCAACATCATGGAGCTGTGCCAGGAAAAGCGAGGCCAGTTTCAGGACATGCAGTATCTCGACGACATGCGAACGAGGCTCGTCTACGACCTGCCGCTTGCCGAAATCGTGTACGATTTCTTCGATCGGCTGAAGTCGTCGACGAAAGGATATGCGTCGCTCGACTACGAATTCATTGGGTATCGGCCGTCGAATCTGGTGAAGCTCGACATTCTCTTGAACGGCGAAGTGGTGGACGCGCTGTCGTTCATCGTCCACCGGGATAAAGCGTACGAGCGCGGTCGCGTCGTGTGCGAGAAGCTCAAGGAGATGATTCCGCGCCAGTTGTTCGAGGTTCCCGTTCAAGCGGCCATCGGAAGCCGCGTGATCGCGCGGGAGACGATTCGCGCCATGCGCAAAAACGTGCTCGCCAAGTGTTACGGCGGCGACATCACGCGCAAGCGAAAGCTGCTTGAGAAGCAGAAGGAAGGAAAGAAGCGGATGAAGCAGGTGGGGCGCATCGAGGTGCCTCAGGAGGCGTTCATGGCCGTCCTGAAGATGGAGTGATGCTTGTGGAAGACCGAGAGGAGCGCCGCGCACCGCAAGCACTCTACGTGCACATCCCGTTTTGCAAGAGCCGCTGCTTCTACTGTGACTTCACGACGTTCGTCAAGTCTCCCGCGGCGATGGAGGCGTACGTGGACGCCCTGACCGCGGAGTGGGATATGATGGAATCTCCTGGGGTTCCGCTTGCGACGGCGTATTTCGGCGGCGGAACCCCGACTCTCCTCTCCGCATCTCTGCTGGATCGACTGCTCGGCGCCCTCCGGCGGCGGTTTGACTTTCAGCCTGACGCCGAGATTACGTTCGAGTCCAACCCGGACTCCATCACCCGGGAAAAGCTCCAGGTGCTTCGCCATCACGGCGTCAACCGGATTTCCTTCGGCGCGCAGGCCTTTCAGGACCACCTGCTGCAGGCCATTGGGCGGGCGCATCTGCGGGACGCGATCGAAGAAGCCGTTTGGGCCGCACATGAGATCGGCTTTTCCCACATCAACGTCGACCTGATGTTTGGCTTGCCGGATCAGACGCAGCGCGACGTGGAGGAGAGCGTGCAGGCGGTCCTTGACCTCCCGGTCGATCACGTCTCGGCCTATTGGCTCAAAATCGAGCCGGGTACCCCTTTCGCCAAATGGAATGAGATGGGGCACCTGCACCTCCCTGGGGAAGATGCGGAGGCCGAGATGTACGAGCTGGTGCGTGAACGCTTGTGCGGGGCGGGCTTCGTCCACTACGAAATCTCGAATTTTGCTCGGCCCGGCGGTGAAGCGCGCCACAACCTCGTCTACTGGCGGAATGAACCCTACTTGGCGAGCGGCGTGGGCGCCCATGGATACGTGGGCGGCGAGCGATATGAAATGGAGCGCCGCTTGACTCCCTATATGAAGGCGATCGCTCTGGGCCGCCGGCCGATCGCTTCGCGCCGCTCAGTGCCACTCGATGAGCGGATGGAGGACCAGGTGATTCTCGGGCTGCGCCTGGCGGAAGGCGTGGACGGAGATCGGTTCATGCGCCGGTTCGGGCGGCCTCTTGAGGACGTGTTTGCAGGAGTGGTCGAGCGCCTTTTGGCCGATGGCTTGTTGGAGCGGCGCGGCTCGGCCTATCGAATCCCCGACGCCTACTGGCCCGTGGCAAACGCGATTTATGAGCAGTGGATTGGGGCGGCCGACATCCATTGACAAGGAGAGACCAGATTGATATTGTCAAGGAGAGTGGCTTAGCACTCGAACGTCTGGAGTGCTAACAAGGAGGCGAGACCATGTTGACGCCCCGACAGCAGCTGATTTTGTCCGCGATCATCGAGGACTACGTCCGGATGGCGGAACCCATCGGGTCGCGGGCGCTCGCCAAACACGACGAGATTCAATTTAGTCCGGCCACCATTCGCAACGAGATGGCGGATCTGGAGGAAATGGGCTATTTGACGCAGCCACACGCCTCGGCCGGTCGCGTTCCATCGCAAAAGGGCTACCGGTTCTACGTCGACAACCTGTTGCGCTTGGGACAGATGGACCGCGAGACGGGCGAGTTTTTGAAATCGGTGTTTTCCAAGCGCATTGACGAGGTGGAGCAGGTCACCCGTGAGGTGGCGAATGTGCTCTCCATGCTCACCAAACAGACGGTCATCGTGCTCGGCCCGAAGACCGATACGGAGAAATTGCGCAAGATTGAGCTGATTCCGCTGGGCGGTGGGCGGGCCATTGCCATCCTCGTGACCAACTCTGGCCACGTCGAGACGGTCCATGTGCGCTTTGCCTCGGAGATGGAGGCGGCCGACGTGGAGAAACTGGTCCGCGTGCTGAACGACAAGGTGGTAGGCGTGCCCATCTCGGATCTGAAGCGCACGCTGTACGCCGAACTCGCGGGCGAGTTGCGGCGCACCGTCGAGCGGTTTGAGGATGCCATCGCCGTGCTCAATGAGGTGTGCCAGGTGCCGGAGCGCGAGGAGGCCGTCTACATCGGAGGCGCTTCCAACGTGCTCGCGCAGCCCGAGTTTCACGATGTGGGCAAGGCGAAGCCGATTCTCAGCCTTTTGGAACAAAACGAGTTCATCTCCAATTGGTTCCCGAAGGCGGAAAATGGGATTGAGGTGCGCATCGGCGCAGAAAACGCCGTGGTGGAGCTCAAGGACTGCACTGTGATCGCCACCACCTACCGTTTGGGTGGCGTCCCGGTCGGCCATATTGGAGTGTTGGGCCCCACGCGCATGGACTACAATCGCGTGATGCAAATTCTCTCGTTCACCTCGCAGGCGCTGACGGATTTTCTGACTCGGTTCGCGTCGAGCGGGTGAGCCCTAGGGAAAGGATGTTGTTCGTGGCGGACGATGTCGTGAAGGATCCCAACGAACAAGGGGAAGCGAAGCCGGAGGAGGCTGGCAACGACGGGTCGGCCGGCCCTGGAGAGGTCGATCCGGCCGAGATGGCGGAGGAAGACATCTCGTTTGACGCTGACTCGCCAGACGAGGAGGCGGTCGAGGCGCAGGCCGAGCCGGACCCGCGGGATGCGCAGATCGAGGAATTGACGCAGCAGCTGCTGCGCACGCGGGCCGATTTCGACAATTTCCGCCGCCGCACTCGCCAGGAGCGCGAGGAATTGGTCCAATTCGCGACCAAAAAGCTGCTTTCCGACTTGTTGCCCGTTCTCGACAACTTCGACCGCGCGATGCAGGCGCTCGAGGGCGTGGATGAGCCACAAATGAAACAGGGGATTGACATGGTGCACCGCCAGCTCCTTCAGGTTTTGCACCAATACGGGGTGACCGAGATGGACGCGGTCGGTGCACCCTTTGATCCGTCGAAGCACGAGGCCGTCATGCAGGAACAGGTGGAGGGACAGGATGCCGGCTTCGTCATCGAAGTCCTGCAGAAGGGGTATTTGTTGCACGGCAAGGTCCTGCGCCCGGCCATGGTCAAGGTCAGCGTCTGAGCTGGCGAGTGCAAAAAGCGCAGCCATCCAGTAGAGCATCCATCCGAAACCACGTCCATCATTTGGGGAGGGACGCGAAGTGGCAAAAGTGATTGGGATTGACCTCGGTACAACCAACTCGTGCGTGGCGGTGCTGGAGGGCGGGGAGCCCGTCGTCATTCCGAACGCCGAAGGCAACCGGACCACGCCCTCGGTCGTGGCGTTCACGAAGGACGGAGAACGCCTCGTTGGCGACGTCGCCAAACGCCAGGCCATCACGAATC
This sequence comes from Alicyclobacillus vulcanalis, assembly GCF_900156755.1. Taxonomy (GTDB): domain Bacteria; phylum Bacillota; class Bacilli; order Alicyclobacillales; family Alicyclobacillaceae; genus Alicyclobacillus; species Alicyclobacillus vulcanalis. The sequence goes on along the minus strand of NZ_FTOO01000002.1, from coordinate 263,394 downwards.
CCGACCGCACCATCATCTCTATCAAACGCCACATGGGCACGGATTATAAGGTGACCATCGACGGCAAGTCGTACACGCCACCCGAAATCTCCGCCATGATCCTGCAGAAGCTGAAGGCCGATGCGGAGGCGTTTCTCGGCGAGCCTGTGACGCAGGCCGTCATCACGGTGCCCGCGTACTTCAGCGACAGCCAGCGCCAGGCCACGCGCGACGCCGGCCGGATCGCCGGGCTCGAGGTGCTGCGCATCATCAACGAGCCGACGGCGGCGGCGCTCGCGTACGGGTTGGACAAGGAGGAAGACCAGACCATTCTCGTGTTCGACCTGGGCGGCGGCACGTTCGACGTGTCCATTTTGGAACTCGGTGATGGCGTGTTCGAGGTCAAGGCGACGAGCGGGAACAACCACCTGGGCGGCGACGACTTCGACAACCGCATCATTCAGTACCTCATCGACACCTTTAAGAAAGACACGGGCATCGACCTGTCGAACGATCGGATGGCGATGCAGCGCCTGAAAGATGCGGCGGAGAAGGCCAAGAAGGAGCTGTCTTCGACGCTCACCACCACCATCTCGCTGCCGTTCATTTCGGCGGACGCCACGGGTCCGAAGCACCTCGAGGTGAATCTCACGCGCGCCAAGTTCGAAGAATTGACGGCCGATCTCGTCGAGGCGACGATGGGGCCGACCCGCCAAGCGCTGCAGGACGCGGGCCTGACGCCAGCCGACATTGACAAGGTCATCCTCGTGGGCGGTTCCACGCGCATTCCGGCCGTGCAGGAGGCCGTGAAGCGCCTGATCGGCAAGGAGCCGTCGAAGGGCGTGAACCCGGACGAAGTGGTGGCCGTCGGCGCCGCGATTCAGGCGGGCGTGCTGACGGGCGAAGTGAAGGACATCGTGCTGCTCGACGTCACGCCGCTTTCGCTCGGCATTGAGACGATGGGCGGTGTGTTCACGCGCATTATTCCGCGGAACACGACCATTCCGACGTCGAAGAGCCAGATCTTCACCACGGCGGCCGACAACCAGACCTCCGTCGAGATCCACGTGCTCCAGGGCGAGCGCGAGATGGCCGCGGGCAACAAGACGCTTGGCCGCTTCACGCTGAACGACATCCCGCCGGCGCCGCGCGGCGTGCCGCAAATCGAGGTCACGTTTGACATCGACGCCAACGGCATCGTGCATGTGTCGGCCAAAGACTTGGCGACGGGGAAATCACAGCGCATCACCATCACCGCGTCGAGCGGCCTCTCGAAGGAAGAGGTCGAGCGGATGATGAAGGAAGCGCAGATGTACGCCGAGGAAGACAAGAAGCGGCGCGAAGAGGCCGAGGTGCGCAACCAGGCCGATCAGCTGCTCTACCAGACCGACAAGCTCCTGCGCGATCTCGGCGACAAGGTCGATTCGGCTTTGAAGAGCGAAGCGGAGTCCAAGCAGAAGGACCTGCGCGATGCGATGGCCGGATCGGATATGGAAGCCATCAAGGCGAAGTCGCAGGCGTTGCAGGAGACGTTGCACAAGTTGTCGACGAAGCTCTACGAACAGGCGGCCCAGTCGGCTTCCGCGAACCAGGCGCAGGCGGGTGCCACGGGCACGACGGGCCAGGCGTCCGACAACGTGGTGGACGCGGACTTCCGCGAGGTGGACCCGGACAAGAAGTGACGGAGACGCATAGGATACGATAGGTTTGCATTTCGGCAGGGTGATGTGCGTGACGTCGCCCTGCCCTCGTTGTAAGATGATGTGGAGTGACGGTGGTCGTTTGGAGGGATACCGGTGAGCAAGCGAGATTACTACGAAGTTCTCGGTGTCAGCCGGTCCGCCACGCAGGAAGAAATCAAGAAAGCGTATCGGAAGCTCGCGCGCCAGTATCACCCGGATGTCAACAAGAACGACCCGAATGCTCAGCAGAAGTTTGCCGAGATCGCGGAGGCGTACGCCGTCCTGTCGGATCCGGAGAAGCGAGCGCGCTATGACCAGTATGGCCACGAAGATCCCGCGCAGAATTTTGGCGGGTTTCAGGGCCAGGCTGGGGGCCCGGGCGCCGGATTTGCCGATTTCGACCTGGGCGGCTTTGGCGACATCTTTGACATGTTCTTCGGTGGCGGTACGAGGCGAGGTCCCGTCCGCGGCCACGACCTCGAATACGAAATGGAAGTTTCGTTTGAAGAGGCGGCCTTTGGCACCCATCGGGAGATTCAGGTTCCGCGCACGGAGACGTGTTCCACCTGCGGGGGATCGGGCGCGAGACCGGGAACGAAGCCGAGGGTTTGTCAGGCGTGTAATGGCACGGGCGAGCAGCAGACCGTCACCAACACGCCGTTTGGCCGGATGATCAATCGGCGGCCTTGTCCGGTGTGCCATGGGCGCGGCCAGATTGTGGCCGAACCGTGTCCGGATTGCCGTGGACAGGGGCGGCGGCGCGTGCGGCGCAGCGTCGATGTGAAGGTGCCGCCCGGCGTGGATACCGGTACGCGCCTGCGCATGGCGGGCTACGGAGAGCAAAGCCCCAACGGTGGACCGCCGGGCGATTTGTTTGTCGTGATTCACGTGAAGCCGCATGAGGTGTTCGAGCGGGAAGGCACCAACATCTACGTCGACGTGCCGATTTCCTTTGTGCAGGCGGCGCTCGGCGACGAGATCGAGGTGCCGACGCTGGAAGGCAAGGTCAAGTTGCGGATTCCGGAGGGCACGCAGACCGGCACGACGTTCCGTTTGCGAGGCAAGGGGATTCCGAAGCTCGGGTCTCCCCTCGTGCGAGGAGATCAGCATATTCGCGTCCACGTGGTGACTCCGACCAATCTGTCGGAGCGGCAGAAGGAGCTGTTCCGCCAGTTGGCCAAGGAGCTGGGCGAGGAGACCCATGAACAGCAGCGAACGTTCATGGAGCGCGTGAAGGACGCGTTTCTTGGATGAGCATGGTTCCTTCGAGACATCGCAGGGGCCGTTGAGGAGGCTTGGCATTGCGTTGGTGGCACGTGCGCGTGCGCGTGGCGCACGAGGCGGCGGACGCGTTGTCCGCCGTATTGGAGAGCTTTCCGGACGTTCAGGGCGTGCAGATGGAGGGCATCGCGCCTTCCGAGGTCCGGCCGCCGAGGTTCGGTGAGTGGTTCGATGAACAGCTGACGCCCACCCCTGACGTGGAGGTCTCGGTGTATTTCCCGGAGACGTACGCGCGGCAGGAGGTCGAGGCGCGCATGGAAAGCGCGGTGCGCCGCGTTCGCGAGGCAGGGCTTGATCCGGGGCCGAGATCGTCGGACGTGTCTGCCGAGCTGGTGGACGAGTCCGAGTGGAAGAACGCGTGGCGCGAGCAGTATCCGCCCATTCCGGTCGGCGATTCGCTGGTGATTGCGCCCGTGTGGGCAGAGCCGGCCGAGCTTGCGCCGTTTGGCGGCCGCCACATCATCTCCATTGAGCCAGGTATGGCGTTTGGCACCGGGCATCATCAGACCACGCAGATGTGCGCGGAAATCCTGGTCGACATCGTTCGCCCGGGCATGCACGTGCTGGACGTGGGAACGGGCACCGGCGTGCTTGCCATGACGGCCGCCGTGGCCGGTGCGGAGCGCGTGGTGGCTGTGGATATCGATCCCGTCGCCGTGTCGGCTGCCAAGGAGAATGTGCGAATGAACGGGCTCGCACAGCGCGTCGAGGTGCGCGAAGGCGATCTGCTCAGCGGCCTGCAGCCCGAGGAGGCGTTCCATGTGGCGGTCGCCAACATCCTGCGCGACGTCGTCCTCGCGCTCATTCCGGACGTGCGCCATCGGCTTTTGCCCGGCGGCTGGCTGTTGACTTCGGGTTACATCGAGTCGCAGCGCGAACAGGTCGAGCGGGCGCTTGGCGATCACGGCTTTTCGATCGTGCGCCGCGCGCAGAAGGACGACTGGGTCAGCGTTTTGGCGGTGAAAAGCTGATGCTTCCGCGCCTGTTTGTGGATGAGATGGCCTCGGCGGGCGATGCGATCTGGGTGGGCGGCGAGGACGGACACCACTTTTCTCGCGTGCTACGCGCCTCTTTGGGCGAAGCGCTCGTCGTGTGCGGGCCGGGCGGCCCGTTTTTCGCGGAGGTCGCGGAGGTTCGCCCGGGAGAAATTTGCGTGCGCTTGCGCGAGCGCGCGCCTTCGCACGAACCGAAGCGATCCTTCGTCCTCGTCCAGGGCCTGGCAAAGGGCGAGAAGATGGACGTCATCGTGCAGAAGAGCACAGAGGTCGGTGCCGCCGGGATCGTCGTCTTTGAAGGCGAGCGATCCGTCGTGCGGCTTTCCGGTGAAGCGAAGGTGGCGCAAAAGCTCGCGCGCTGGCGCAAGATCGCGCGCGAGGCGGCGATGCAATCGCAGCGGGATGTCGTGCCGTTTGTCGCATGGGCACCGGCGCTTGACGCGGCGCTTGCGGCGCTCGAGGCACGCGGCATCCGCCTGGCGCTGGTGCTCGACGAAGAGGAGAAGGCAACGGGGTTTTTGTCGGCCATCCGGGATGGGGCGTTGGATGGCGGCGCGGCCATTGTGGTGGGGCCTGAGGGCGGGTTGAGCCCGGCGGAGCGCGCGCTCGCGCGAGGGGATGCGCGCTGCCGGACGGTCACGCTCGGCCCGCGCATTCTGCGCACGGAAACGGCGGGGCTGGTCGCCCTTGCCATCGCGCTCGCCGAAACCGGGGACATGGGAGGTTGAGACGGTGCCAACGGTGGCATTTCACACCCTCGGGTGCAAGGTCAACTTTTACGACACGGAGGGCATCTGGCAGACGTTCAAGCGCCGCGGCTACACGCAGGTGCCGTTTGAGAGCAAGGCGGACGTGTACGTGGTGAACACGTGCACGGTGACGCACACGGGTGATCGCAAAAGCCGGCAGGTGATCCGCCGGGCCGTGCGGACGAACCCCGACGCCGTGGTGGTCGTCACCGGCTGCTACGCGCAGATCGCGCCGGACGAGATCGCCCGCATGGAAGGCGTCGATCTGGTGGTCGGCAATGACCAGAAGTCGAAAATTGTCGATCACGTCGAACGGATGTTTGCGGAGCGGAAGCCGTATCTCGCCGTGGGGAACATCATGAAGGCCGCTGAATTTGACGAGCTCGACGTACCGAGCTTTGAGGAGCGATCGCGCGCCAATCTGAAGATCCAGGATGGCTGCAACAACTTCTGCACCTTTTGCATCATTCCGCGGGCACGGGGCCTCATTCGCAGCCGAAAGCCGGAAAACGTCATTCTGCAGGCGACGAAGCTCGCCCGCGCGGGATATCGCGAGATTGTGTTGACCGGCATTCACACGGGCGGGTACGGTGAGGACTTCGAGAACTATCGGCTCGCCGACCTGTTGCTGGACCTCGAGCGCATCGATCTGCCGTTCCGCATCCGCATTAGCTCGATTGAGGCGAGCGAGATCGACGAGCGCCTGATGGACGTGTTGCAGGCGTCGAAGAAGGTGGTGCCTCACCTCCACATCCCGCTTCAGGCGGGCTCGGATCCCGTGCTGAAGCGCATGCACCGGCATTACACGACAGCGGAGTACGCGGACAAGCTGCGCGAGCTTCGCCGCCGGCTGCCGGATCTCGCCGTCACGACGGACGTGATCGTCGGCTTTCCTGGCGAGACCGACGAGATGTTCGAGGAGACGCTCGCGTTTGTGCGCGCACAAGGCTACAGCCAGCTGCACGTCTTTCCGTACTCTCCGCGCCGAGGAACGGCAGCCTACAAGTTTCAGGATCAGGTGCCGGAAGACATCAAGAGAGAGCGCGTCGCGAGGATGATCGCGCTCGGCGAAGAGCTGCGCCGCGCGTATGCGGGGGGATTTGTGGGCCGGGAGCTCGAAGTCATCGCGGAATCCCCGCTCACGTCCGCGGATGACGACGCGCGCAAGGCGTTTGGCCATCTGCCGGAGGCGCAGCGGATGCTCGTGGGCTACGACGGCCATTACCTGCGCATGGCGTTCGAGGCGCCTGCGGGTATGCCGCTCGAGTCGATGGTGGGCGAAGTCATTCGCGTGCGCATGACCGACGTGGGACCGGGCGTGCACCGCGCGACATTCGTGGAGCAGGTCACATTTCCCGAACCGGAGGCCGAATGGGGGCGAATGACGTCGTGACGATGCGAATCGAGCGAGCGGCGGGCGGCGTCGTCGTGCGCCAGAAGGGCGGCGTGCGCGAGGTGCTGCTGATTGACGACGCGTACGGGAAGGTGTCGTTTCCGAAGGGGCATCTGGAGCCAGGCGAATCGTGGGAGCAGGCGGCCCTGCGGGAGGTGCACGAGGAGACGGGTGTCGTCGCGCGCATCGTGGGGGACGTCGGGCGCGTGGAGTATCGCATTGAGCGCGACGGAGAGCCCGTCCGCAAGCAGGTGCGGCTTTACTTGATGGTGGCCGAGGACGGATCGGAGCCGGTGCACCAGGCGGAAGAGGTGAACGGCGCCTATTTTCTCCGCTGGGAGGAGGCGATCCGGCTCCACGAAGAACGCGGATACGCGAACTGGCAGTTTGCGCTCGATAAGGCGGAGGCCTTGCTCGATTGGCGCGAAGCTCGCCTCGATGAGGCCTGGCGCGCGCTGGAATCGGATGCGCCTTGGGACGAGCTCCTTGCGGCGTGGCGGGCGGCGGAAGCGCGGGCCTTCAAGTTGGTGGAGGCTTGCCGACAAGAGTTGGCGAACGTGTTTCCGCAGCTTCAACTGCCGCAACCGCGAAGGCTCTCCCTGCCGCGCGACGTGGGCGCGGACGCGGTGAGGTCGGCCGTGGAATCCACGCTTTTGCGGCCTGAAGCGAGCGAGGTCGATGTGGAGAACCTGTGCCTCGAGGCGATGCGCGGCGACCTGCCCATGGTGTGCGTCTCGCCGCGCCACGTGCCCACCGCGAAGCGCGTTCTCGCGGGAAGTGGGGTCCGCGTCTGCACGGTGATAGGATTTCCACACGGGACGCAGACGGCCCATGCCATGCGACAGGAGGCGCTCGAAGCGGTCGCGATGGGGGCGGACGAGATCGACATGGTGGGACCCATCGGGGCGCTCGCAGAGGGGGATGTGTGGACGTATGCGCACGCGGTGCGCGCCGTGGTGGAGGCGGCGTCGGCCGCTTTGCGGCCTGTCCCGGTGAAGGTCATCCTCGAGACGAGTGCGCTTGCGGCCGACGGCGTGGTGAAGGGCGCGCTCGTGTCGGTGGCGTGCGGCGCCGGCTTTGTGAAGACTTCGACGGGCTTCCACAAAGCGGGGGCGAGGCCTGCGGACGTGGCGCTCATGGCCCTCGCGGTGGCGGGCGTCGCGCGGGTCAAAGCGAGCGGCGGCATTCGGACGCCGCGTGCGGCGATGCATCTGCTCCGGTTTGGGGCGGATCGCCTCGGCACATCTTCGGCGCTGAAGTTGCTGGAGGACGCGTGAACGATCACGCGGCGCGCGCGTCGGGAAGCATCCAGACGAGCAGCCGCGCGAACGGTCGGGTCAGTGGCCAGACGGCCAAGGTGGACAGGGCGTTGAACGCGGTGTTGGCGTTTGCGACGGCTTGACCGGGTGTTGCCGAGGCGAGGGCTATGGCGCTTGTGAACGGGTGAAGCAGGGGAAGGCATACGGCGACCCCGACCGCGTTGAGGAGCACGTGCGCGAGCGCGATGCGCTGCGCGGGGCGCGGTGTGCCGATGGCTGCGATGACCGAGGTGAGGCACGTGCCGACGTTGGCGCCGAGCGCGATGGCGACGGCGCCTTCGAGCGGGATGCTGTGCTGGCTGGCGAGCGCCATGGCGATGAGCGTGGTGGCCGTCGACGACTGCACGAGCGCGCTGAGCGCCGCGCCTGCGAGCGCCGCAAGGAGCGCATGTTGTCCGGCGGTGGCGAGCGCGCGGTGAAAGAACGGCGCGGCCGCGACGGGGCGGAGCGCGGCGCTCAGGGCCTGCAGGGCGATAAACAGGCTTGCGAAGCCGACGAGGCCTTCGCCGAGCGGCCGGTGCGCCCTTCGGGGCGACAACGACAGCGCCAGGCCGAGGGCGAGCGCGGGCAGGACGATGCCCCAGAGATTCAGGTGGAGCAGCTGCGGCGTGATGGTGGTGCCGACGTTGGCCCCGAGCACAAGGCCTAAGCCGCTCGCGAAGTCGAGACTTCCCGCCGCGACGAGGCCGACCGTGATGGCGGTCACGGCTCCGGACGATTGGAGCAGGGCCGTGCTCACGGCGCCGGTGAGGATGCCGCGCGTCGGCGTGGATGCGGCGACGCGTATGACTCGCGCCAGGCGCCCTTCCGCCATGCGTTCAAAGCCGGATCGCATGAGGCGAAGTCCGCTGAGGAAGGCGACCAGGGAAAGACAGGTCGCGAGGATGTGCGTGAGCATGCGCCTCCCTCCCGTTCCTGGGACAACCTATGCGCGCCAAAGCGAGAACATGCGGGTTTGACGAGCATTTCCTGCTGCACTATAATGGCCATAACTGATGTGTCCGGGGGGAGGGGATCTCATGTCGGAAGTCCGTCTGCGCAAGAATGAGTCCATTGACAGCGCGCTGCGCCGCTTCAAGAAGCAGATGGCCCGCGACGGCGTTTTGGCGGAGGTGCGCAAGCGCGAGCACTACGAGAAGCCTAGCGTTGCGCGCAAGAAGAAGGCCCAGGCAGCTCAACGCAAGCGCCGCCACAGCTACTGAAGCGAATTGGGAGGAAACGGTCATGGCCATCCTTGATCAGCTGAATGAGGACCTGAAGCAGGCGATGCGAGACAAGGACAAGGTCCGGCTCTCGGTCATCCGGATGGTGAAGTCGGCGGCCAAGAACCGAGAAATCGAGCTGGGCCGCGCGCTGACGGATGAAGACATGACGGCCGTCATTCAGAAGGAGATCAAGCAGCGCCGAGATTCCCTCCAGGCGTTTCAGGAAGCACAGCGGGCAGATTTGATAGAGCAGGCAGAGCAAGAGATTGCTGTACTCGAAGCGTACCTGCCGGCGCAGCTAGGCGATGACGAGATCGAACAGTTGGCCAAGGATGTGATGGCGCGGGTGGGCGCCTCCACCAAGGCGGACATGGGGAAGGTCATGCGCGAGCTGATGCCGTCGGTGCGCGGGCGCGCCGATGGGCGCCGGGTACAGCAGATCGTCGAGCGCCTGCTCGCGTGAACGAAGAGGAACCTCAGATCATATTCGGGGAGCCGTTCCGGGAGAGCGGCTCCTCGTTGCTTTCATTTGGCTTCCCCCTGAGGTGTTATGGCGGGCCTGTCTCGCATAGTCATCCAGGGGGAGGAATGGGCCATGCCGGGATGGACGTCATCAATCAAACGGCGCGCGGGCGAGATGCTGCGGCTCCCGCCGGACGCCGTCGAATCCGTGGCTCGCGTCACGCTCGTGGGGGATCACCTCATCATCGAGGGCGCGAAGGCGCTGCTTGAAATCTCCTCGCAGCGCATCGTGTGTGACCTTGGCGATCGCGTCGTTCACATCGAGGGGGACGCGTTTGTCATCAAACTCGTGACGGATCGGGAAATTCACGCGGTGGGCCGCGTTCGCCACCTCAGCTTCGGGGGTGGCGGGGTATGAGCGATTCGCAGTTTGAATGGTTTTGGCAGGGATCTGTGACGCTCGTCGCGTTTGGGCCGGGCGCGGGCCAGCTCGTCGGTCGCCTGCAGCAGCAAGGCATCGCGGTCCGGGATGTGCGCTTCAGCCAAGGTGGTGTCGTGCTACGCGTGAGCATCCGAACGCTGCGCCATCTCATGCGCGCCCGGCGCGCGTATGGGATTCGCTTTCGCGTCATCGAGCGCCATGGGCTGCCGTTTCTCGGTCAGCGGCTGTGGAGGCGAAAAGCGTTTGCCGTCGGGGCCGTGGCGTTCGTCGCCATCCTTTATGTGCTGTCGTCCATCGTGTGGCGGGTCGAGATCGTCGGGGCAAACGGCGAAGATCAGGAGGCGGAGCTGCGGCAGGCGGCGGCGGAGGCGGGCCTGAAGGTGGGGCAGTGGAAGTCGCGGCTCGCTGAGCCCGCCGAGCTCGCCGAGCGCATGGTGGCCCGGGCGCCGAACTACGTGTGGGTCGGCGTGCAGGTGACGGGGTCGGTCGCGACGGTGCGGGGCATCCCGAAGGTGCCGGGCGTGCCGAAGGCGGCGCAAGCGCCGTGCAACATCGTGGCGACGCGCCCGGGCGTCATTCTGGATGTCCAGGCGTCGCGCGGCCGCGTGTTGGTCAAGCCAAACCAATGGGTGCAGCCTGGACAGGTGCTCATCTCCGGCCTGTTGACCGACAAGGGGCCGAGCGTGCCGGCGAGCGGCCACGTGTTTGCAGAAGTGTGGTACACCTCGCAAGTCTCGATCCCGCTTCGCGTGGCGACGGAGGGGTTGACCGGCGCGGCGCTCTCGCGCGACTACCTCGCCGTGGGCGGCATGCGCCTGCGCGTGTGGGGGTTTCAGGAGGCCCCGCCCGCCGTGTACGAGCGCGACGACGAGACAGACTGGCGCATCGGCCAGTGGCGGCTGCCCGTGCAATGGGTCCACGCGACTCTGTACGAGGTGAAGCCGGTGGTGTGGCAAGTGGACGTGGCACAGGCGAGAAACGAGGCCTTGGTCATGGCCGCAGCTGATGTGCGGTCGCTCGCCGGGGGCGAGATGGCGATTTTGGGGCAGTCGGTTTTACAGGAGCGTCTTGACCGTGGTACTCTATACGCGACCATACTTACGCGCGTCCAACAGGACATCGGCGCTCCGGCTGCCATCCCGGATACGGCAGGCGCGCCAACCTCCGAGGGCGCGGCGCAATCGTAAGGACGGGGATGGTGCATCGTTGGCTGAGCAGACGGCGACGAAGAAGTGGGTGTTTCCGACGAACGAGGAAGCGGTGCAGGCACTTGGGCCAAACGATTTGCTTTTGCACCTGCTCAGTCAGTCGTTTTCCGCCAAGGTGATTGTGCGCGGGACCGAGATTCAGTTTGTGGGAGAGGAAGACGAGGTTTCGCGGCTGCAGCATCTGCTGAGCGTGGTCACCACCTTGGTTCGCCGAGGCATGCAGCTTGGCGAGCCAGATTACCGATACATGATCGAAATGGCTCACGCGGGCGATCTCGACGACGTGATCGACGTGTACACCACGGAAATTGGGACGACGTACAAGGGCAAGGCCATTCGCGTGAAGACGCTTGGGCAGCGCCGGTACGTCGATGCGATTCGCCGCAACGATATCGTGTTCGGAGTTGGGCCTGCGGGCACGGGCAAGACGTATCTCGCCGTGGCCATGGCGGTCATGGCGCTGAAGCGGGGAGAAGTGAAGCGCATCGTGCTGACCCGGCCGGCGGTGGAGGCGGGTGAAAAGCTCGGCTTCTTGCCGGGAGACCTTCAGGAGAAAGTGGATCCGTATCTCCGGCCGCTGTATGACGCGTTGCACGACATCTATGGCCAAGAGCAGGTCATTCGCGCGTTGGAGCGCGGCAACATCGAAATTGCGCCGCTCGCGTACATGCGCGGGCGGACCCTGGAGGACAGTTACGTCATCCTGGACGAGGCGCAGAACACCACGATTGAGCAGATGAAGATGTTTTTGACGCGCCTGGGCTTTCGCTCGAAGATGGTCATCACGGGCGACGTGACGCAGATCGACCTGCCGGTGGGAAGGATGTCGGGGCTGGTGCACGCCAAGCGCGTGCTGCAGGGCATCCCGGGCATCGAATTCCACACGTTCAGCCCGTCGGACGTTGTGCGGCATCATCTGGTGCAGAAGATTATCGATGCATATGCAGAAGATCAGGCGAGGCAGGGCTGAGGCCCTGCCTCGAGCGCAAGGAGCATTCCTGCTATGAGATGGACAGGATGGGGAAGCGCCATTCGCCGCTGGCTGGATGACGACGCCTTTCGCCAAAGCCGACGCGTGCGCGCCATCATCTACGCCGGCCTCGGCGTGCTGTTGTTCGCCATTCTCGCGTCCAGCATGATGCCTCCGCGCTACCATTTCACCGTGGGGGAAGTCAGCCCGACGACGGTCGTGGCGCCCGTGACGGCCGTGGATACGGCGGCCACGGCGGCGAAGCGAAAGGCCGCGGAGGCGAAGGTTCCGAAACAGTACGCACAGTCGCCACAGGTGCTGACGGACGCCCTCAATCAGCTCGCGACGCTGTTTCATGCGGCGAGCGCTGCGGTCGAGAACAGGAGCCTCGCCGCGCCTGAGAAGCTCGTCGCCCTGCGGCGCGTCGCACCGCAGGGTCTCTCGAGCTCGACGCTCGCGCTCATGCTGGCTGAATCGCCTGCCCGGCTCGCCGCGCTGGAAAGGGATAGCGCCAAGGTCGTGCAGGCCATTTTAAGTCAGCCGTTTTACGCCGATTCGATGCAGCAGTCGATGCTGCTCGTGGACAGGCAGATTGTCAACCTCAACCTGGGGCTCGATCGCGATGAAGCGATGATCGTGCAAAACACCGCGGTGAGCGTGCTCCGGCCGAACATGGTGTATCAGGCCCAGGCGACGCAGGAGGCGCGCGAACAAGCGGCAGAGAGCGTGCAGCCGGTGCTCATTCACCAGGGCGACGTGATCGTCGCGAAAAACCAGGTGGTCACGAGCGAGGTCATCAGCAAGCTGAAGGACGTCGGCCTCTATTCCGCGTACCCGAGCCTTCGGGTTGGCGTGGGGTTTGCGGTCTTCATCGCCTTGTCCATCGCGATGCTCGCAGCGTACGTGGAAAGGCGGGCTCCGAGGCGGCGCTTGGACAACCTGATGCTCGGCATTCTGGGACTCGTCTTTGTGCTCATGGCCATTCTCATTGCCGTGACGAAGTGGATAGTGGCGGCCGGCGGACCGGCGTCCACGCCGTATCTTCTCCCGATTTCCCTCGGAGCCATGCTGATCACGGTGATGATGGACTCGTCGCTCGCGGTGGTGTCGGCGTTCTTCTTTTCGTTTTTGCTCGGCGCCGCGTTTGGTATGAACTACGACTTCGTCTTCTACGGATTCGTCGGTTCGCTGGTGGGCGCGTACAGCGTGAGCCGGGTGACGAGCCGCGCCACGTTCATGCGGGCTGGGTTCATAGTATCGGCCGTCAACATCGGGACGGTGATCGCGCTCTATCTCCTCGCGGTGAGCCGCGAAGGCGATTTTCATTCTCTGTCCCTGCACGTGGGCCTGGCGGCGCTGAACGGCGTGTTTGCGGCCATTTTGACCATGGGCATTCTCCCGTTTTTCGAATCGGCGTTTGGCCTGCTGACGCCCATTCGCCTGTTGGAACTGTCGAATCCGAATCACCCGCTGCTGAGGAAGGTCCTGCTCGAGGCGCCGGGCACGTACCACCACAGTCTGATTGTGGGGAATTTGGCCGAGGCGGCGGCCGAGCTCGTCGGCGCCGACCCGCTGTTGTGCCGCGTGGGGGCGTACTACCATGATGTCGGCAAGACAAAGCGGCCCATGTTCTTTGTGGAAAACCAGATGACGAAGGAAAACCCGCACGACAAAGTCGCGCCAAGCTTGAGTCATCTGATCATCACGTCGCACGTGTCGGATGGCTTGGAAATGCTGCGCAAGGCGGGGATTCCCAAACCCATTCAGGATATCTGCGCGACCCATCATGGGACGACGATCCTGTGGTATTTCTACCACAAGGCCAAGGAGCAGGATAAAAACGGGACCGTGCGTGTGGACGACTTCCGGTATCCCGGGCCCAAGCCCAAAACGCGGGAATGTGCCATCATCATGATCTGCGACGCTGTGGAAGCGGCGGTCCGCAGCATGTCGCGCCCGACGCCCAACCGGGTCGAAGGCGTCATTCGCAAGATCATTCGAGACCGCCTTCAGGACGGTCAGCTGGATGAGTGCGATCTGACCCTCCAGGACCTCGACGCCATGGTCGGCGCCTTTATGAAGACGCTGAAGGGCATTTATCATGCGCGCATCGAATATCCGGACATCGACAAGCTGAAAAAGGAAGTGGCGAAGTGAACCGTTTGACGCTCGATGTGGGCTGTGAGGTGGAGTGGCCGCTCGCGGCGCCGTACGCGGAGCCCCATGCCTTTGTGCAGCGCGTGCTGGAGGCAGCGGCGGAGCGAATCGACGCGAGCGGCGAGGTGTCCGTCTTGTTCGTGGATGACGAGACCATCCACGAGCTCAATCGCACGTACCGCCAGGTGGACAGGCCCACCGACGTCCTCTCGTTCGCGATGAACGAGGGGGAAGACCTGGTCGATCCCGACGAGATCGACCCCATCCTGGGCGACATTGTGGTGAGCATTGACCGCGCACGCGAGCAAGCGGAGGCATACGGCCACTCGCTGGCGCGAGAGTTGGCCTTCCTGCTCGTGCACGGCTTTTTGCATCTGAATGGCTACGATCACGACGAGCCCTCCCGCGAGCGCGAGATGTTCGCGCTTCAGGAGGACATTCTGAACGAAATCGGGCTCCCGAGAAACTAGTCAGCGGGCGGCGAGGCGGTGAACGGATGATGGATGCGGAGGAGCGCAGGCCGCATCAGCCGAATGCCCAGCCCTTTTTGCGGGCGCTGGGTTACAGCCTGCGCGGCGTGGTGTATGCTTTCCACGCGGAGAAAAACCTCAAACGAGATGTGTGGCTGTTCACGCTTCTCGCCGCCGTGGAGTGGTGTTTGCGGCCGAGCCTGGCCCAGACGGCGATCACGCTCTTTGTGTCGATGTGCGTGTTCGCCGCCGAGTTGTTCAATACGGCTGTGGAACTCGCTGTGGACGTCGCATCGGGATGGAAAGACCACCCTGTCGCTGGCATGGCCAAGGACGTCGCGAGCGGTGCCGTGAGTTTCGTGGCGTTCGGCGCGCTCGCCGTCGCAGCGTGGCTTCTTGCGTCGAACTGGCCCTGGCACCTCTGGCTCTTCAGTCGCCGCAACCTGGACTCGGTCGCGCTCGTCACCCTGTGCGTCGCCGCCGTGTGGGCGGTGCGACTCTGGCCTTATCGAGGCGTCGCGGAAATCAAACGCCCCAGAAAGGAGGGACAAAGCTGATGACGTACCGTTCTGGATTTGTGGCGCTCGTCGGGCGCCCGAACGTCGGCAAATCCACGTTGCTGAACGCGCTGGTGGGCCAAAAGGTCGCCATCATGTCGAACCGGCCGCAGACCACGCGAAATCGCATCCGCGGCGTGCGCACCTCCGAGACGTCGCAAATGGTGTTCATCGACACGCCCGGCATCCACAAGCCGAAGCATCGCCTGGGCGAGTACATGGTCGAGATCGCGCTCCGGACGCTCAACGAGGTGGACGTCGTCGTCCTTGTCGTGGACGCGACCTCAGCCGTGCATCCGACGGAAGTCGAGATCGTCAAGGAACTGGAGCGCGTGCGGACGCCGGTCATTCTCGCGCTCAATAAGGTCGATGCGTTGCCGGACCGCGCGGTTGCCCTGCAGCGCATCGAAGCGTATCAGGCGCTTCGGGATTTCGACGAATTCGTGCCGGTCTCGGCCCTGAAAGGCGAGCAAGTCGAGCGCTTGGCCGAGCTCATCGAAGCGCGCCTGCCGGAGGGCCCGAAGTACTACCCGGACGACATGATCACGGATCAGCCGGAGTCGCACATCATCAGCGAGATTGTGCGGGAGAAAGTGCTGCTGTTGACGCGGGACGAAGTTCCGCACTCGGTGATGGTCGCCGTGGAGCACATGGAGCGCAGGTCGTCCGATACGCTCTACGTGAGCGCCGTCATTTACACGGAGCGCGAGAGTCAAAAGGCCATTCTCATCGGAAAGCAGGGCCAAATGCTGAAGCGCGTGGGCGAAATGGCGCGCCACGAGCTGGAGGCGCTGTTCGGCAACCGCATCTACTTGGAGCTCTGGGTCAAGGTGAAGCGCGACTGGCGCAACAAGCCGGCCCTGTTGCACCAGTTCGGTTTCGATCGCGACCGGTGACCCCAGCGCCTTCCGGGTATATACAGGGCGGGGCACGGCAGACTACAGACATGGAAATGCAGTCCGCGGAGCGGAAGGGAGACGATGCCGATGCGTGATGTCACGTGGAAGGTATTCGAGCTCACCGGAGACGTATACGCGTACCTCCTGTATCGGGCTTGCCAACAGGCGGAACAACTCGCGGGCGATGAACCACCGGCGGAGGAAGATGAGCTCCATCAGGATTCGCATTTCCAGACGTCCTTGAAGGGCTGATTGCCGCGGTGATATGGACGACGGATGCCGTCGTGGTGCGCGTCGTGCGTTACGGGGAGCGCGACGCCATCCTGACGCTCTTGACGGAGACCGGGCTCGTGACCGCCCTCGCGCGCGGGGGAGCGAGGCCGACCGGCAGGTTGTCGGCCGCCTCTCGCTTGTGTGCGCAAGGGACATATGTGTTGTACCAAGGCCGAGGGATGGGCGATGTGAGGCAGGCCGAGATCGCGCGACAACGCCGGGCGCTGCACGAGGACGTGGTCAAGGCCGCCTATGCCGCCTATTTGTGCGATCTCGCCAGCCGGGCCTTGCCGGAGCGGCCCGACGCCCCGCCCGCGGCCTATCGGCAGTTTGTCGCCGTGTTGGACGGGCTGGAGGCGGACAGGGTCCCTGCGGACGTGCTTGCCCGCGCGTTTGAGCTGAAGGTTTGCGCATGGCTTGGCGTCGCGCCAGAATGGCGCGCCTGCATGCGCTGCGGCGCGCCGCTCGGTGAAACGGAGGGCGCGCCGTGGTATGATCCCCAGGAAGGCGGGCTTGTCTGCTCGCCGTGCGCACTGCGCAGCGGACTTGCCGATGATACAACGCGCCGCGCGGCAGGCTGGCCAGTGCCTCGCAAGGCTTCCGCGATCCTTCACCTGCTTGCGCGCGCGGACATCGCGAAACTTCAACGCGTCGACCTTTCTGGCAGCACGCGGGACGCCATGTCCCGCATTCTCGCACATCAACTGCGCGAATTCGCAGGCGTGGGAGGACGAGCGCGCCAGGTCTTGGAGGAGATTGTGGCGTCGCTCGCCGACCCGCCTGCAAACGACCAGGGCGATCTCGACACATAAGCGGTATGCGCCAGCCATAAACTGATTCGGGGATGGAGAAGAGGATAAATTTGACTTGGAGCGTCGATACTAGGCATGTCTCAAAGCTCGCTTCCGCGCACGCCGCAAGCTTCGAGAGAGCCCGGATGTCGATTCATGTCGAGAAAGAGACAATTTTTTGTGGATGGGAGGAAAGTGTCCTACTTTGTAGAATACGTGAGTAGGTACCGGTGAGCCGCTCGGAGTCGCGTTCTGATGGCTCGCGCCGGATAGGAGGTGCAGTGGATGAACGTTCCCGAGACGTTCATTGAAACGCTGCGCCAGAAGGTCGACATCGTCGAAGTCATCAGCGAATACGTGCCCCTGCGCAGATCTGGGCGTTCCTACGTCGGGCTGTGCCCCTTTCACAACGAACGCACGCCCTCCTTCTCTGTCTCACCCGAACGCCAGGTGTATCACTGCTTCGGATGCGGGGCCGGCGGCACCGTGTTCCGCTTTCTCATGGACATCGAGGGCATCTCGTTCACCGAGACCGTGTCCCTACTCGCCGAGCGCTGCGGCATTCCTCTGCCGGATTCGTTTCGCGCGGCCGCGCCGCGTTCGCCCAAACTGGACCGGTATCGGCAAGCGCACGAGCTCGCTGCAAAAGCGTTCAACCACATTCTAATGAATACAGATGCTGGAGTGCAAGCCCTTCAATATCTTCTTTCGCGCGGAATTTCCCGCACGACCATGGCAAATTACCAGCTGGGCTACGCGCCTCCCTCTGGACGCGCCGTGATGTCGTTTCTCCAGCAGCGCGGATTTTCACCCGAGGAACTGCTCGCATGCGGCCTCGCGGTCGATCTCGGCGGTGAATGGGTCGACCGCTTCCGAGGGCGGGTGATCGTCCCCATCGCCGATGGCCGTGGGCAGATTGTCGCGTTTGGCGCGCGCGCGCTCCACGACAGCGTGAAGCCGAAGTACCTGAATTCGCCCGAATACGAGCTGTTTCACAAGGGGCGAATGCTCTTCAACCTGCACCGCGCGCGCCGGGCCATTCGCCAGGAGCGCAAGGCCCTTCTGCTCGAGGGCTACATGGACGTTCTCGCCGTCGCCCAGGCGGGGATCGAATGGGCGGTCGCGACGCTCGGCACCAGCCTGACCGAGGAACAGGCGCGCCTGCTGAAGGCGGACTGCGACAGAGTCGTGATCGCGTACGACGGCGACGAGGCGGGGCGAAAGGCGACGGTGCGCGCCATCGAGGTGTTGGAGCACGTGGGGATCACGCCTGTGGTGCTGCGGCTTGGGGACGGGATGGATCCGGACGAATTCATTCGCGCCCATGGCGCCAGGGCGTTTGAACGCATGCTGAACGAGTCGACGTGGACGGTCGTCCAGTTTTTGATGGAGGACCTGCGCCAGCGTGCGGAATGGGTGAGCCCGGCGGGCCGAACGGAGTTTTTGCGCAAGGCGTTGAAGCTGCTCGCGGAGCGCGCGAGCCCGGTGGAGCAGGAATATCAACTGCGAAATTTGTCACAGGAATTTAACCTCTCTGTCGAAACATTGAAGGAGGAGATGCGCGGTTTCGCGAAACCAATAAGGCGTCGTTCTCCTCCGAGAGAAGACGTCGCACCGTGGATGACTCCGCGGGCGGCCAAAGGCAAGGATCAGGTGAGCCTGCGGATTCTGCAGGCGGCCCTGTTTAGCCAAGAAGCAGCAGAGTATCTGATGGAGAAGGGTGTCACGGAACTCGGACATCCGCTCCACACGGCGCTTCTGTCCCACGTGTATTCGTGGCGGATCGATCAGCCGGGACAACCGCCTTCGGCGTTGATCGATCGCCTCGAAGATGAGGAGTGCATTCGCCTGGCGTCTTCGCTTCTGTTTGATGAGCCTCCGGAGATCTCGACGGAATGGTTGGAGGACCATCTGAGGGCGCTCGAGATCGCCAAGCTGGAGCAAGAGCTGAAGGAGAAGGTACGCGCGTGGAACGAGGCGGAAGCGTCGGGTGATGAAGAGAAGAGTAGAGAGATCAAGCTGCAAGTGGAGTGGATTCAGAGCCGAATGGCAACCATGAAGCAGCCCCGCGCGCTCCACGCCGAATGACGGCTGGCGCCACAAGGGGTAAAGGAGGCGGGGAACATGGCGAAGACGACCAATGAAATTCGCGATGAGGATCAGGGTATCACCCTTCAGGAAGCGAAACAGCAGCTGATTGAACTGGGCAAAAAGCAAGGCTCGTTGACATATGAGGAGATCTCAGACCGGCTGAGCTCGTTTGACATGGACGCCGATGCCATGGACGACTTCTTTGAACAGTTGGCGGAACTTGGCATCGACGTCGTCAACGAGCGGGATGAGGATGGCGGCCGAGAGGACGACGACTACGATCTCGACGACCTGTCCGTCCCGCCTGGCGTCAAGATTTCCGACCCGGTTCGCATGTATCTGAAGGAGATCGGGCGCGTGCCGCTTCTGTCGGCGCAGGAGGAGATCGAACTCGCCAAGCGGATCGAGCAGGGCGACGAGGAGGCGAAGCAGCGCCTGGCAGAGGCCAACCTCCGGCTGGTCGTGAGCATCGCAAAGCGATATGTCGGGCGCGGCATGCTGTTCCTCGACCTGATACAGGAGGGCAATCTCGGCTTGCTGAAGGCGGTCGAGAAGTTCGACTATCGCAAGGGCTACAAGTTCAGCACGTACGCCACGTGGTGGATCCGGCAGGCCATCACGCGGGCCATCGCTGACCAGGCGCGGACCATTCGCATTCCCGTGCACATGGTGGAAACCATCAACAAGCTGATCCGCGTTTCGCGTCAACTCCTCCAGGAACTCGGGAGAGAGCCGACGCCGGAGGAGATCGCGGCGGAGATGGATTTGACGCCGGAAAAGGTCCGTGAAATCCAAAAAATAGCGCAGGAACCTGTGTCTTTGGAGACGCCCATCGGCGAGGAGGACGACTCGCACCTCGGCGACTTCATTCCGGACGACGAGGCGCCGGCTCCTGCGGATGCGGCGGCCTACGAACTCTTGAAGGAACAGCTGGAGGACGTGCTCGACACCTTGACGGAGCGCGAGGAAAATGTGTTGCGCCTGCGATTCGGGCTGGATGACGGCCGCACCAGGACCCTGGAAGAAGTGGGGAAGGTGTTTGGGGTCACGCGGGAACGAATCCGCCAAATCGAGGCGAAGGCGCTGCGCAAGCTCCGCCACCCGAGTCGCAGCAAGCGGCTGAAGGACTTTCTCGAGTGATGGCCATCTGCGGAGGGCACAGGCTGCTCGTCTCGTCGTGAGGCGGTGCAGCCTGATTTCGTTCTCGCCGGTCCAGGCGCACCTCGACCCGCCGGTCTACCGCTTTCCTTACGCGCGTATCGTGGTGAGGAGACGGCGGTGAGGCGGTGAATGGCCCGTGACGTGGCTTTGGATGTGTCTTTTGGCCGGCGGTGTGGGGACAATTGGATCCCTTGCGTTTTTGCTCCGATTCGCCGAGCAACTGCGCCACGAAGGTCGTTGCGAGCGGCCCGTGCATAGCGACGTCGGGGTGGTGCTCGGCGCGTACACGAATGGGTACGAGCCAAGTCCCCCGCTCGCGGCCAGGCTGCGCACGGCGCTTGCGCTGTACCGCCAGGGTTACGTCCGCGCCATCATTGTGAGCGGCGGCCAGGGCGAGAACGAGACCGTCTCCGAGGCGCGAAGCATGAAGCGGTTCCTGGTCTTAAACGGCGTTCCGGAACAGGTCATTTACGAAGAACGCATGTCGACCAACACGTGGGAAAACCTGCGCCACAGCCGTTCCATCATGAGGGAACGAGGTTTCCAAACGGCCATCATCATCACGTCCGACTACCATCTCCCGCGCGCGCTCGCCGTCGCGCGCATGCTCGGCATCGAGGCGACGGGGTGTGGCGCGGCGTCATCCCGAGGGGAATTTCGCGCGGCCGTTCGCGAAGTCTTCGCCCACATCGAATACATCTTACGGAGGAGGCAAGCCCCATCTTGGAAGGTATAACCTCCGCGCTGGAGAGGGGCGATCCGCCATGGAGTTAGGCCCGCGCCTGTACGCCGTGGCGCAGCTCGCACTTCCGTGCCAAACGCTCGCGGATATTGGGACCGATCACGCCTATTTGCCGCTCTTTGCGCTGGAGAGAGGCATGGCGCATCGCGCCATTGCGACGGACATGCGCGAAGGCCCGTTGTCCCGGGCGCGCGAGCACCTCTCTGCGCACGGTGTTTTAGACCGCGTGTCGCTGCGCCTTGGGAATGGTCTGGAGCCGCTCGCGGCCGGCGAGGCCGAGGTCATTGTGTCGGCGGGGCTCGGTGGCAGGGCTCAGGCGGAGATGGTCGAGCGCTCCGAGTCCATCGCCCGCTCCGCGCGCCGCTTGGTGTTCCAGCCCATGGGCGGCGGTCACGTGTTGCGCCGCACGCTCTACCGGCTTGGCTTTCACCTCGTTCATGAGGTGGCGGTATGCGAGGCGGACAAGCCGTACGAAGTCGTGGCGGCCGAATATCGGGGCAAACCCGATCCGGCCTATGCGCGCGCGCTCTCCGTCCTCGTCGACCGCGGCCTGTCGACGGACGAAGCGTGGGAGGCGCTCTTCGCCGTCGGGCCGCTCTTGTGTCTTTCCCACGATGCATGCTACCATCGCCGGCTTCTCGCCGAGGGCCGCCGCACGATGCGGGCCATGGCGCGCGTCCAACAGGCTGGGACTCCCGCCTCCCATCAGGTCCAGCTCGACGCGCTGGCGCGGCGGGAAAGAATTTGGCGCACACTCATCCAATTGTGGGAGGTCGAACGCACATGACGGTGACAGTCGCGGATGTCGTGCATGCGATGGATGCCATCGCGCCTCCACATTTGGCGTTTGACGGAGACCGAATCGGGCTTCAACTGGGCGATCCGTCTCAGCCCGTCCGCAAGCTCGTCGTGACGCTCGAGGTCACGCCGGCGATCGCGGACCGCGCCATCGCCTGGGGGGCGGACATCGTCGTTGCCCATCACGCGCTCCTTTTTCGCCCCCTGACCGAGATTCGCTGGGACAAGCCGCGCCAGGCCATGGTTGCGAAGCTCGTGTCCCATCGCGTCGCCTTCTTCGCCGCCCACACGAACCTCGACTGCGCATGGGGCGGCGTGAACGACGTGATCGCCGAACGCCTCGGCATCGTCGAGCCCGAGCCGCTTGAGGTCACGGTTCGCGATCGGCTGGTCAAGCTCGTGGTGTTTGTTCCGGCGTCGCACGTCGACGCCGTCCGCCAGGCGCTCGGAGATGCAGGGGCTGGACACATCGGCGCCTACTCCCACTGCACATTCGGCGCGCCAGGGACGGGATCGTTCAAGCCAGGGCCGGGGACCCGCCCGTACATCGGCAAAGAAGGCAAGCTCGAGCTGGTGGATGAGGTGAGGCTGGAGACCATCGCCCCTGAGCGCGATCTCGGCCGCATTGTCCAGCGCATGCTCGAGGTGCATCCGTACGAGGAAGTGGCGTACGACGTCTATCCGTTGGAGTTGACGGGCCGCGCCTTCGGGATTGGGCGCGTGGGCAGACTGCCCGCTGCGATGGAACTCGCGGCCTTTGTCGATCACGTCCGCAGGGCCTTCCGCCTGCCGCACCTTCGCTATGCGGGCCGGCCCGGCGCGCGCGTGGAGACGGTGGCGGTCCTCGGCGGATCCGGCAGTGGATGGATTCCGCACGCGCTGGCGCAGAGCGCTGATGTCCTGGTCACGGCGGACGTGTCGCACCATCAGGCGGCGGACGCCGTGCACGACGGGATCGCCATCGTGGACGTTCCTCACGCGGCGCTGGAGGCGCCGGTGTGCGAGCGGGTGGCCGATGGGCTGCGCCACGCGCTCGGAGACGCGGTCGAGGTCCGCGTCGACGTGGACGGCGTCGATCCGTGGCGGTTCGTTTGACGGCTCAACTCGACCGCAGGGCGCGGAGAATGGCGCGGTTCGCGGCCTCGTTCTTTCGAATTTCGTGGAGCGAACGGGCGCTAAAGGCGCCTATGGGGGAGACCGGCCACTCTCCACACAGATCCATCCCCAGGATGCGCGCGTGGCGGCGAATGGCGACGAGCAGGTAGAGGAGCGTCCTGAGGCGCATGCTGCCCCCGTCCCAGTCCGTCGCCGCGTCGGCCGGATGCAGCACATCCTTGTCGATGCTCAGGTAGACGGGATACGGCCGGGCGGCCTGCAGGACGCGCGCGGCCAGTTGCCGCGGCGGCAGCATCGCGATGGCGCGCTCGTCCACAAGCACCACGTCGTTCGCGTGCCTGCCGAGATCGCAGAGTTCGCTTGCATCGCGTGCGCCGACGAGAACGACGCGGCGAAGCTTGGGGATCCTGCGGAGCGCTCGCCGCACCCAGTTGCCGCAGGACAGCATGGGGGGCTCGGCCGCGCAGTCGGTGTGGTGATCGAACACCACGAGCGAAAACGGCTCGCGGCATTCGCGCAGGAGGAAATACGTGATGTAGTGATACGTTCCGCGCCCGATGAGCGTCACGCCCTCGTACCGTCGGCGCGCGAGGCGCCGTTCAATGGCGCGCGCGGCAAACGGATCACACAGGGCGTGCGTCCCGGGCATGTCGTCCAGGCGCACCATCTCGTGCTCCGGCGGCAGCGGCAGGGACTGCACGGAAAGGCTCTCGTCCAGATGTAACACGGTGACTCCATGCTTTCGCGTCGACAAGCGAATCACTCCTTTCAAGTGCCAAGTGCGCGGGACTTGAAATGGTGTGGTCACCTGAAGCGCATCGCGTGGACTCGTGATCACCATACCAAAACGTGGACGGCCTTGCATCCGTCGATCGCGCCGGATCGGCGAAATCCTCCATTGCGCGGCGAGCAAAATGCGAGTATACTCTCCATGCTGATGCGAAGAAGTAAGCTGGGCAATCGCCGGTGCGAGCCGCGAGGCTGCACGGGAGGAAAGTCCGAGCTCCACAGGGCAGGGTGCCGGATAACGTCCGGCGAGAGCGATCTCAGGGAAAGTGCCACAGAAATGCAGACCGCCGATGGCTCGTGCGAGCACAGGCAAGGGTGCAACGGTGCGGTAAGAGCGCACCAGCAGCCCGGAGACGGGCTGGCTAGGTAAACCCCACCCGGAGCAAGACCAAGTAGGGGCGCAGACGCGGTGGCCCGCCGCGCGCCCGGGTTGGTCGCTGGAGCCAGCTGGCAACAGTTGGCCTAGATAGATGATTGCCACTCCAGACGTGCGAGGCTTTGCGCCGATTGGAGCACAGGAGGACAGAACTCGGCTTACAGGCTTGCTTCTTCGCGTACATATCGCGGGTTTTCGACATCACCCAGGGCGGGTGATGTTTTCGTATCCTTTGAAGGCGTGGCGCCGCGCAGGCGCACGGGAGGCGGGCATGTCGACGGAGTGGGTGATTTCTCGCCTGGGCGAGGCGGATCGCGCGGCCTGGGCGAGCGTAGTGGAATCGGTTGGTTGGCGGTTCTCGGCGGAAGAGATGGATTTGTTCTTCGCAACGGGTGAAACGTGGGGCGCACGCCGGAACGGCGAGCTGGTGGGCGTCGCAAGCGTGTACCGCTACGAGGGTCCGCTTGCGTGGTTGGGCAATGTCGCGGTGGTGCCTGACGCGCAGGGAAAGGGCGTTGGCACCCGGCTCGTTCAGCACGTCATCAGCCAAGTGGAGGGGAGCGGCGAGGACACGCCTCTGGTGCTGGTGGCGCGGCGCGAGTTGGCGCCGCTCTATGCGCGACATGGGTTTCGGGCTGCAGGCGAGGTGATTCGCCTCGAAGCCGCGCGCGTGCTGGCGCCTCCCCTGCCGCAGGAGCCGCTTGCCCCGGGCGAAGACAGAGATGCATGGGGCGACGTCTTGGCGCTCGACCGCCGCGCATTCGGGGCGGATCGCTCCCAAGTGCTCCAGCGCGCCATCCGCGGTGCGGACAAGACCGTCGTGGTTCGGGACGGCGAGCTCGCGCCTCAGGGGATGGGGGTGGCGACCGCTTCCGGCGAGGGCACGAGACTCGGGCCGATCGTCGCGCAAAGCGATATTATGGCGCTCAATCTTTTGCACTTGCTGGCGGAGGATGCGGAAGGCCCTGTCGTGATCGACGTGTGGGCCGAGCGGGCCTCCTTTGTCCACCGGTTGCGCAAGCTCGGCTTCGAAGAGCGGATGACCTCCGCCCTGATGATCCGAGGAAACCCGAAACGTTGGACACAGCGACCAGAGCTTTACGCACTCTTGCGGCCTGCGCTCGGTTGAGCACAGGCCGTTTTCTTTTGAGAAGGTAGGAGGAATTGGGCGAGCTGTGACGAATACGCAAGCATTCACCGGCGCTGTTGTCGCGCGATTCTGATTCGTCGAGATGGGAGGTGTCGAGAGTGTCGAGAGTGTCGATTCGTTGGCTGGCTTTGCTTCCCCTGCTTTTCATTTTCGTCGGTGTAGCCTTCGCCAATCGCACGTATCCCATCGTGCTCGGCATGCCCTTCTTATTCTTCTACATGGTGATGTGCATCCTGGTGACCTCCGCCGTGATGGCCATCGTCTATGCGCTCGATCCGGCAAATCGAGAGGAGAGGTGAGCCTTGAAAAGCGTACCCCTGTTGATCATCGCCCTGACTTTGCTTGTCGCGTTTGTGCTCGCTGTGTGGTCGCGAGCTCATAAGCGCATGGATTTGGAGCAGTGGACGGTCGCCGGGCGGGGATTCGGCGCTTTATTCGTCTTCTTGCTCTTGGCGGGTGAAATCTACACCACCTTCACGTTTCTCGGCGGCAGCGGATGGGCGTACGGCACGGGCGGACCCGCGGCCTACATTCTGGCCTATGGCGCCGTGGCATACGTTGTCTCGTACTTTCTGCTGCCCCCCATTTGGCGATACGCCAAGGCGCATGGGCTTTTGTCGCAACCGGACTTCTTTGCGGCCCAGTTTGACAGCCAGCTTCTCGGCGCGTTGGTGGCCGTGGTTGGCGTCGTGGCCATCGTGCCTTATCTTCAATCGCAGATGACCGGTCTCGGCCTCATCGTTCAAATGGCTTCGTACGGCCGCATCTCCGAGACGTGGGCGATTGCCATTGCCATGCTGGTGCTCGCGCTGTACGTGACGTTAAGCGGCGTTCATGGAACAGCGTGGACGGCAGTTCTGAAGGATCTCGCCATTCTTGCGGTCGTGCTCGCGGTCGGCACCATCCTGCCGAGCCGCGTGGGCGGACTGAGCGCGATGTTTCATGCTATCGCACATCTGCGGCCGGGGTTTTTGCAACTCGGTTTCAAGGGCATGGGGGTGCCGTGGTTCATTTCGACCGTCGCCTTGACGGGACTCGGATTTTATATGTGGCCCCACGCCTTCGGCGCGGTGTACACCGCCAAGCATGAGCGCGTGTTTCGTCGCAACGCCACGTTTCTGCCGCTGTATCAGCTCATCCTCCTGTTCGTCTTCTTCGCAGGCTTTGCCGCCATTCTCATTGTGCCAGGCCTGAAAAATAGCAATCTGGCACTTCTCGCGGCTGTGGAGCGCGTGTTTCCAGCTTGGGCGGTCGGTGTCGTCGGCGGGGCCGGCGTGCTGACGGCCTTGGTGCCGGGCTCGCTCATGCTCATGACGGCGGGCACGCTCGTGGCGGAGAACCTGTACCGGCCGCTTCGAGCGACGGCGTCGCCGCGGGAAATTCAGACCGTCGCCCGCGTCGTGGTCTTCGTGGTGGCCGCCATCACGTTCTTGTTCTCCATCCACTCCAACGCTGCGATTGTCGCCCTCCTCCTCATGGGCTACAACTTTGTGACGCAGTTTTTCCCAGCGGTGGTGCTCTGCCTGTGGCGGCGGGCCTGGGTGACGACGCCGGGCGCAGTATGCGGGATCCTCGTGGGCGTCATCCTGGTGGTGTATTTTTCACTCGCGCAGCAGACCATCGTCGCAGGCCTCAACAGCGGGTTCCTGGCGCTCGTCGCCAATTTCGCGGTCACGTTGATCGTATCCGCCGCGACCCGCCCGTGGGAGGCGCGGCGCGCGCGATCACGTCAGGCGGTCGATGGCGCGTACGACGTTCGCGGTGCCGATGCGCCGTGATCGGCAGGACGTGAGGGCCTTCGCCCATCGCGCCGCGCCGGTCGGGTTCACGCCTTCACGCCGAGCCCATAGTGATAGACCATCGTGCCGCCCAAATGACCCGCCAGCGTGACGAAGGCGCAGGCGAGCAGCGTCGAGATGACCGCGAGCCACGAGACCCGTTGGCGGCGGGTGCCCAGGGCCAGCTGGAGCGCCAGGGCGACCACTTGGAAGACCGCGGTGAAAAGCGCATCTTCCTTGTGCGTATGGAGCATCGGCGCGACGGCCTGCGGGATCCGCGGCAAATACGATTCGCTCACCACACCCGCCACCGCCGCGGCGCCCGTGGCCACGAGGCCTAGCAGGAGTAAATACAGGAACGCGCGGGACCAAAACGGCGTCTGGCGCACGCCACCCACGAGGCCACTGACTCCGGCCAGGTACGCCACGGCGATGGTGAAGTGCACGACCATCGGGTGAATCGTGCTCGGGAGAAGGTGTTCAAGTGATGTCAACATGCGCTGCCCTCCGTTTCCTGTCCAATACACCATCATGCTGGAGCGAGTTCAAAAGCGGATTGGAGGGCCCGCGTTTCCAAGGTGATTTCGAGGTCCGCAAGGTATGGTCTTGCGGGACGCTTGAGCGAGCGATGCGCAAAGGAGACCACCATGCGAATTCTGCTCATTGAAGACGATCACGGCCTGTGTGAGGCACTCGCCGGCATCCTTCGCGAAGAGTCGTTCCAGGTCGACGTGGCGACCGACGGCGAAGAGGGGCTCTATCTCGCGGAGACCGCAGTGTACGACGCGCTCGTGGTCGACGTGATGTTGCCCGGCTTGTCCGGCTACGATCTCGTCCGCACGCTGCGGGAGAAGCGGGTGCTTTCGCCTGTGTTGTTTTTGACCGCGCTGGGAGACGTCGACCACCGCGTCCAGGGGCTGAACGCCGGCGGAGACGACTACTTGCCGAAGCCGTTTGCCACCGAGGAATTTCTCGCCCGTCTGCGCGCCCTCTTGCGGCGCAATCGCGAGCTCGGCACCGACATGACCCTGCGCTCGGGGCCGCTCGTGCTGGACCCACTCGCGCGCCGCGCCTCGTTCGCGGACGAGCCCCTGAAGTTGAGCGAGAAAGAGTTTGACCTGCTCGAATATCTGCTCAGCCATCGAGGGCAGATTCTGCTGAGAGAGCAAATCTTCAACCGCGTGTGGGGCATCGACTCGGACGTGATGGATACCACCGTCGATCTGTATGTCCATTACCTGCGCAAAAAGCTCCACCCGCACGGCTACGACACCGCCATACGGACGGTTCGCAACGTCGGATACATGTGGAGTGACCCGTAAGTGTTTCGAAAGACAGCGTTGCGCCTCGTGTTGTTGTACACGGCCGTGTTTGCAGGCGTCCTGCTTTCGTTTTCGGCTGTGGTCTACGCCTTCACCCATCACCGCGTGCGGGCCGACGAGGTGGCCACGATGAACGCCGCTGCGGCCAATCTGCGCGCCTGTCGCGACGAGCAGATATTGCCTGGCGATCACGACGATGACTCGCTCAGACCGGGCGGCCATCCCGGCGGGCCTGGCCCTGGCGACCGGTTGCTCGCCGAGGCGGACGAAACGCGCGCAGAACACCTCGTGTACGTGCTCGCCGCGGGTGCGCGCGTCGTGTCCCAGACGCCGGCCGGCAGCCTGACGACCGCCGAAGCCGAGAAAGCGGTGGCCGACGCGTCTGGCGATTCGCCTCGCGCTTTGACGCTCGGCGGTGTGCCGTACTTGGCCATGAAGGTCACCCTGCCTCGCGCCGTTCGCGTCGCGGGCGGCTCGGCGGACACGGCCGTCATTTTGTACAACCGGGCTGTCGACGCGGCGTTTTTGCGTGAACTTTTGGCGGTGCTCACCGTTTCCGCCGCCTCGTTCGCGCTCCTTTCCGCCGGTGTGGGCTTCGTGCTCGCGAGCCGCGCCCTTCGTCCTATTCGAAAGAGCTTCGAAGATGAGCGGCGATTTGTCGCCAATGCATCCCACGAACTGCGGACGCCGCTCAGCGTCATGCGCCTGCAGATTGATCGCATGTTTCGCCATCCGGCGGAGACCATCTTCGATATGAGCGAGGTTGTCGCCTCGCTCGCCCGAGAGACGGATCGGCTGCAGCGGCTCGTGAACGACCTGCTCACGCTCGCCAAGGCGGACGAAGGGCGTGTGGCGTTCTCCATGCGGGCGGTCGATCTCGCCGCGCTCGCGCGCGAGGCTGTGGATCGATTCGCCCCTGTGGCGGAGGAGCGCGGCATCGAGCTTCGCGCGATGGCGACGGCCGCACGCGCCGTGGCGGACCCCGATCGGCTGCTCGAACTTCTCAGCATCCTCCTCGACAACGCCCTCGCCTTTACGCCGCGAGGAGGCCTCGTCGAGGTGGCTGCGCATCCGGCGGAGGGCGGCGCCGTGCTCGCCGTGCGAGACACGGGACAGGGCATTCCGCGGGAGCATCTGCCGCGCGTGTTCGACAGGTTTTACCAAGTCGATCCGTCCAGATCCACGCGAGGCGCCGGGCTGGGGTTATCGATCGCCAAGTGGATCGCCGAGGCGCACGGCGGCACCATTCGCGTGATGAGCCCCGGCTCGTTCGGCGTGGGCACGGAAGTCGAGGTCGTGTTGCCGAACCGCCCTCCGAAGGCTCGCCCGCTCGGCCGTTTTGCCCGGCTCCGCCGATTGTGCTATAAAAAGAATAGTTCTTAACCAAGCGAAAGCGGAGGCCGAACAGGCCTCCGCGCGCTGCCGAAGGGAGCACCGGCCACATGGCTCATCTTTTCACGCCTTATGCCATTGGGAACCTCGAGCTGAAAAACCGCATCGTGATGGCGCCGATGTGCCAGTACTCCGTCACGGCGAAGGACGGCAAGCCCAACGAGTGGCACTTCACGCATTACACGAGCCGCGCCGTGGGCGGCGCCGGGCTCATTATCGTGGAAATGACCGACGTCGAGCCCGACGGGCGCATCACGGATTACGATCTCGGCCTGTGGTCTGACGACCACATTGCGCCCTTTGAGCGCATCGTGGACGCGTGCCATGCGCACGGCGCGAAAATCGGCATCCAAATCGCCCACGCCGGCCGCAAGGCGGAGGACGCGCCTGTTCCTGTCGCGCCGTCGCCCATTCGCTTCGACGGCCCACAGTACAAGACGCCGCGCGCACTGTCGACGGACGAAGTGAAGCAAATGGTCGAGAAGTTCGCGATGGCCGCGCGCCGAGCGGTCAAAGCCGGTTTTGACGTGATCGAACTTCACGGCGCGCACGGGTATCTCATCCACCAGTTCCACTCTCCGCTCACGAATCAGCGCACGGACGCGTACGGCGAGGACCTGGCTCTGTTTGGCGTCGAAGTCATTCAGGCGGTCAAGGCGGAGCTGCCCTCTGGCATGCCGCTTTTTGTGCGGATCTCGGCGGTCGAGTACGCTGACGGTGGATACGACCTGGATCACGCCATCGAGATTTGCCGGCGGTATCGGGACGCTGGTGCGGACGTCATTCACGTGTCGAGTGGCGGCGAGGGACACCCGGGCAAACGCCGGCCGGGCAACTACCCGGGCTTCCAGGTGCCGTTTGCGCGCCAGATCAAGGCGGAGCTTCAGGTGCCCGTCATCGCCGTAGGAATGCTCGACCATCCCGGGCTCGCCGAGTCGGTCATCGCGAGCGGCGACGCGGACTTGGTCGCCATCGCGCGCGGCCTTCTCCGCGACCCTTACTGGCCGATTCACGCGGCCATTGCGCTCGGCGAAAAACCGCAGGTTCCGGTTCAGTACCAGCGCGCCTTTTAAGCGCGCCGCCGCACACGCGATCGCCCGTGTCGACGGAAGGAGGCACGCCCGCGAAGGGCGTGCCTCCTTCCGTCGATGATGGGGTGGAAATTGTTGTGCGTTGTTTTGGGGTTTGGATTTCGTTATGATACGCGTAGATGTGCCCAGGTGGAACTTCCAGTGGCGCGGCGAGAAGATGCAACCCTGTACATAGCGGAGTGAAGCCGCCGCGGTCGACAAGAGTCTGCAAAGCGGCGGATGGGTGTGGCCGACGGGGAAAGCCCGTTCGGCTTTTTTCGCACTCAGGCAGCAGAGCTAAGGTGGATTGGATGGAAGACAGCCGGATTCCCTCTTTTGCGCGCGTGCGAGCGGTGCGGGAAGCGCTCGACGGCGCCATGCGCGAGGGCCCTGATTGGGTCTCGTATCACGCCCTGAATGCGGAATGTTTGTATGTCACGCCGTCCTGGGGCGCCATTGGCGGAGCGGACTGGGTGGGGCGTTCGTTTACTCACTGGCCTATGCCGGAGGAGGACCGGGCCGCGTGGGCCGATGTCTGGCCGGCGGTCGTCCAGGGGGCTGCGCCCGCCCGCGTCGTGTGGCGGTGCGAGGCGGCGGAGGGTCAGCGCTTTGTGGAGAGCGTGCTGCTGCCTGATCGGTGGCACGGCGAGATGGTCGGTATCTTCGGGTGGCATCGGGACATCACGGCCCTTCGAGCCCACCAAGAAAGGCTGGAAGCGTCCGTAGCGCGGATGCGGTTGGCGTACGGACTGGCGAGGTCGGGCTACTGGGAGCTGGATGTCGCGACGCGCCAACTCGCGTGGTCGCAAGAGGTGTACGACATCTGGGAGATCGATCCCGCGCATTTCCCAGGTACTTACGAGGCGTTTCTCGAAACGGTCGTGCCGGAAGACCGCGCCCTCGTGGAACAGGCGGTATCCCGTGCCATGCACACGCACACGTACGACCTCGAATACCGCATTCGGACGGGCCGCGGGCAGGTGCGGTTTGTGCGCTCCGTCGGCCGCTACGAACAAGCCGGCGGTCGGGCCGTTCTGTTTGGCGCGGTACAGGACATCACGGCCCAGAAGGAGTCCGAGTTTGCGCTCGCCGCTTCGCGCGAGCTATTGGCGCGCTCCGACAAGCTCGCAGCTGTCGGGCAACTGGCGGCAGGCATCGCCCACGAAATTCGCAACCCTTTGACGGCGCTGCGCGGCTTCATCGATCTCATGTATCAGCGGGCGAGATCGAACAATCGGCGCTACCTCGAAATCATGCGCGGGGAAGTGTCGCGCATGGAGGCCATCGTGTCCGAGCTTTTGCGGTTGGCCAGGCCGGATCGCCCTCAGTTCCAGCAGGTCGATCTCGTCGACCTCGTGCAGGAAGTGGTAGCTTTCATGAGCGCGCAGGCGCTGCTCCACAGCGTCGAGATCCGGTATGAGCCGGGCACGCCGTCCCTCCTGGTGCAGGGCGATCCGAACCAGCTGAAGCAGGTGTTCATCAACCTGATGCGAAACGGCATCGAGGCCATGCAGCCGGGGGGCAGCCTTCGGGTGCGCGTGTTTCAGGACGGACATGTTGCTCGGGTCGAAATTGCAGATCAGGGCAGCGGTATGTCGCCCGAGGCCCTCGCCCGCTTAGGCGAGCCGTTCTTCACCACCAAAGAGCAGGGTACGGGCCTCGGCGTGATGGTCTCCAAGCGCATGGTGGCCGATCACGGCGGTGAGCTTGCCATCGAAAGCGAAGTCGGGCGGGGCACGACGGTCACGGTGCGTTTGCCCGTGGCGCAGAGCGCAGAGGATTAGCCTTCTGGCGGTTTTGGAGCGGGGGGAAGGGGCTGTTTCCGGCGCACAAGTTCCACCCCTTCCTCGCACACGCCGAGGGTGCGCCACGAGCACGTGTGGCAGAGCGAGCGGATGTCTTCGGGGCGGACGCGATCGCGCACGCGGCGCTCCACTTCGCGCCACGTGACGCACTGCCCTGCGCGAAGCCCGAGGCGCGCGAGAACACGGGCATCGCGGCGGTGAACAGACGCGCTCTGGCAGTGATACGGCTGGTCGGCGGGAAAGTGCGCGCACAGATCGTCGGGGCCGGTGACCATTCGCACGCGCGTGTGCGGCTCGGTGCGCAGCGTTTCGTAGACTTGGGTCATGTTCCGCACGTAGTCGTCCGAGTAGCCCATGCCGCGGTAGCCCAAGAGGCAGAGCAGATGATGGCCGCGCAATCGTATCACGTGAATCCCCCATTTCAGGCCGAAGGCGCTTTGGGTCTATTTCACCAGACCCGCGCGCCGATGGCAATGGGGTGGATTTTGGGGCGGGCGCGGCTTCAGCGGGCGCGCGCTTTTTTTCGCTGCCGCGCACTTCTCGCCCGGCCCTGCGGCTGTATCTCCTCGCGCGTGTCGGTCCGAACGCCGCGGGCGATGGCCATGAGGTAGGTCGCGATGGGGATGGCGACGACGACGACCCAGCTCGCCGGGGCGAGCACGACGGTGATGATGTCTCGGGCCTGCATGGTGGTGGCGATGATTTGGCTGATGGCGAAGATGCTCGGCGCGACGAAGAAGGTGAAGGGCCGAAACTTGTGGTCCGAAGCGCCGACAATCCGGGTGACGGTCGTGGACAAGGCCCAGATGTGGTTGCCGAGAAAGAGCGTGGTGTACGCGACGGACAAGATGATGATGACGATGCCCAGCCGCTCCACCAAGAAGCCCCGCAGGCGAATGAGCTGAATCACGACCTGAACCGGGTAGGCGAGCCGCTCGGTCGGCGTGAAGCCGAGATTGACGACAATCGAGAAGAAGACGAGCAGCACAACAATGCCGCCGATGGCCGTGGCAATCACGGGAAACCACTCGCTCTTGCCGCGCCGGTGCCGGTAATACGGGTTGACGATGAGAATGAGGTCCATGCCCAGGTACAGCGGCAGCAGGTGGTACACGCCGGAAGCCGTCAGCCCGACGCTCGTGAAGGAGATGGGGATGAGGGGCTGGTCGGCGTTCGCGAGAATCGCGCCGAATGACGCGAGGATGCCGGCGAAGGTCAACGGGTGGACGATGGCAGACGCCCGGCCCATGGTCTCCACGCCGCACCAGGCGCCCCTCCAGGCGACGGCCATGATGGCCATCGCGAGCCACATGCGCATCGTGAGCGGGAAGAAGTACTTCATGAGCGAAATGGCGAAGTACAAGCTCACCCCGAGGAACAGGAGATACACCGGCACGTAGAGGGCGGAGAGCGCCTTGCCGAGCCACCTGCCCCAGACGAGACACGCGAAGTCCGGTCCCGTCATGTTGGGAAACCGGTCGTTCAGCCGGCCGTGCACCCAGCTGATGAAAATGGCGATGAGAATGGTGCAGAGGAGCGCCCACTGCGCGTCGAGGCGCGCGTAGTGCACGGCCACGGTGGGATAAATCCAGAACATCACGGGCAGAAAGCTCGAGGAAAAGAGCGCCGTCGCCTGAAACGCCGATAGATTGTGCAAGCGCTCGTTCCGCCCGTTCATCCGCGCTTCCCTCCCGATTCCCTTAGAGCAGGTTGCCCTCCCGCGAAATGCGGCACGACACCTGAATGTGCACGTCCGCGTTCCCAAACGCGTCGCCCCAGTGATCGCGAATGTCAAACAGCCGCTCCGGATGCCGGATCAGGTACCGGTAGCCGAAGCCGATGGCATCCGCCTGAACGCTCTGCATGGCGCGCAGGACGCGCAGACATTGGTCGCGCACGTAGTGCTCGACGATGTCCTCGTACCGCTCCACCTCGCGATTGGTGAGCGGCCTCTGCGCCATGGTCTCGGTCGAGTTCAGATTGGCCCGCACGCGAATGTCGTCCCACAGCACGGCCCGTTTCCCTTTCCAATCTTCCGCCAGGTGGACCCTCGAACGGACAACGCGGATATCCAAGGTGCGCGCCCCGTCGGGCACGGAGATGGAGATGTCGCGCACCTGGCCGGCGAGAAAGTTGTAGAACAGCGTGTCGTCTGGCGACAGCCAACCGACCGGCTGATAGCCGAAATAAAGCTCGGTGCCGACGAGCCGGATGCTGTCGTCCGTCGCCTCCACCAGCGGGGCGTGTGGCTCTCGGCCGACGAGCTCTGCGTCCCGCCAAAACTGCCACAGCTTCTCGGGCGCCGAATAGCCGCGCTGGGGCATGTCGTTGTACCACATGCCTTCAATGGTCGTCGCAGGCGGCGCATGCGTGCGCGCCTCCAGGACGGATCGAGCGGAGTCCCGGGTGGCGACGACGTACGCGAGCTTGTCGATGGTCTCGTCCCGCATGAGCTGTTCCGTGACGCGCGTGAGGTCTCGCTCGCTGAGCCCCGTTTGCAGGACAACCGTTTCCAAGTTGCCGAGAAAAAACGACTTGTTGTACATCGTCTGCGCGCGCGAGACAGCGGACTGGACCGAGGTCGCCTCCACGTAGAAGTTTTTGTAGGGCATGGCCTCGCCGCCCTGCCGCCCGCCTGTACCGAGGCTCGGGCTCTGCGACGTGGTGGCCTCCAAATCGGGCACCTGCAGGGTGAAGGCGAGCATGTCCGGTTTGTCGGGGACAGGATCTACGCCGATGCCGATGATTTGCGAGCGGTCGTTGATTTTCTGGTAATCGCCGCACCCACCGGCAAAAAGGAGCAGCGCCGCCGCCTGCGCGGCGAGGATCAGGCGCCCGCAGAGCTTCTTCATAGATCTAATCGCTTCCGTTTCCGCCAGCTCGCCTTTTGGCGGCGCTCATCGCCCTGATGGGGTTGGCCAGGCTCCCACTTTTCGAGCTGCGGGTTTGGCATCGGCATGGTCATGTCCGTGTCGCCCGTGGTGTCGATGGGATGCAGGTGCTCCGGCCGGCGGTCCAACACCGTGATCGGCAGGCGCACCAACCCGTCCAGGAACGTGTCCTTGACGTGATCGCCCCCGAGTGGATCCACGTACGGGATGCCAAACGAGGACAGGTTGCAAATTTCGAAGAGGGTCCAAATGGTCGCGAGCACCACGCCGTAAAAGCCGAGTAGCGTGGCCGCGATGATCATCACCCAGCCGCCGAGGCGCGTCATGACGGTAAACTCGTAGCTCGGCGTGACGAACACGGCCACGGCGGAGAGAGCCACCACGATGAGCAGCACGTTGGAGACGATGCCCGCCTGGACGGTCGCTTCGCCCACGACGAGACCGCCGACGATGCTGATGGCCTGGCCCATCTGCCGCGGCATGCGCAGCGTGGCCTCGCGCAGGATTTCCACGACGAGCTGCATGATGATGACCTCCATCACCGCGGGGAACGGCACACCCTGGCGCGACTGCGCGATCTGGAGCGCCATCGTCTTCGGCAGGAGGTCAGGGCTGTAGTCCACAAACGCAATGTAGAGCGCGGGAAGCCAGACCGCGAGGATGAAGGCAATCACGCGCAGGACGCGCATGAAGGTCGCCTCCCACCAGGTGTGCATGTAGTCCTCGACGGTCTGGAAAAAATCTTGGAACGTCGCCGGCGCGAGAAGCACGGTCGGATCGCCATCCACGACGATCGCGACCTTGCCCTGATTGAGCTCCATGCACGTGCCGTCGACGCGGGAGGTCATGCGCACGAGGCTGAACAACGACCACGGATGATCGACGATGCGCTGTTCGACCGCCGCGGAGCCGTTGATGATGTCAGTGTGAATCGCCTCGAGCCGCTTCGAAACCGTCTCGACGAGGATGGGGTTGGCGATGTCCCGCACGTAGACCATCGCGACCACGCGGTGCGAGCGCACGCCGATGGACCAGCGCTTGACGACGAGCGTGTCGGTGGACATGTACTGTCGGATCATGCCCAGGTTGATATCGATGTTCTCCACGAAGGCTACCTGGGATCCGCGCGTCGAGGTCTCCAAAATGGGCTGTTCCGGCGCGCGGTGCTCCACGGCCTTCGCGCTGATGACTATGGCGGGCGCGTGGCCGTTCAGCAACATCACCAGCTTTCCGGCCGAGATCGCCTGCTTCAACTCGAAGGTGTTCTCCATGAACATGGTCTCCGATCCCGTCAACACGCGCTCCACGAGGTACTGCGGCAGCGGGCGAGGGGCTCGGCGCGGAAAGCGATGGCGGTGAATCGCGCGCAATGTGTCTTCGACGGCTCGTTTGTCGCAGATGCTGGTATAGAACAACAGCGCGCCGGATACGTTGCCAATCTCAAAGATCCGGACGACGAAGTCGTCGCTTTGGCCGACGGTGCTGCGAAAGTACTTCAGGGCGTCATCCAGCCTCCCCGTATAGGTCGGCATGTCGCGCTGGCTCGGGATCCGCGGGCGGTAACGGCCGCGGACCGGGTTGGTGAAGCCGAATCGCTCGGTGAACGACTTGAACCAGTGCATGGACGTCCCTCCCTTGGTTCCCAGCCTAGTGTCTGCCAAATTCATCCTCGTAATGCAAGTATCGTGTGGATGTCGCTGCTCCATGCTAAGACGGAAGTCTGTGAGGAGGTGGGAGGATGGCACTTTCGACGCTGACGCTGCGCGATGCGACGTGTGCGCTCTGCGCAAACAAGGTATCGGTGGCGCTGCACGCGGTGGAGGGCGTCCGTCACTTTGACGTCGATCTCGCCGATCAGACGGCGGTCGTGACCTTCGACGACGACGTGGTCGACCGGGATCACATCTGCCGGATCATCGGGCGAGCGCACTGCGACGAACACGGTTCCGTGATGTGAAGTTTTGATGGCATTTCAACGAAGCTGTGATATCAAGGAGGAAGCGAGGGATGGGACGGAAAGGGTGAGTCGCCATGGGGCGAGATCAGGCGGGCGCGCATCCGCGCAGAGCGCTGCGCTGGCTGAGGCGGTTGGGTTGGGCTTTTTCGGCAGCGGTTCTTGCCATCGGCGGGTGGTGTGTCGGATGGATGCAGAACCGAGACACAAGCGTGCTCGCGGCGGACGGCGCGGCCGCCCTGTCCCCTCGCCTGACGACGGAAAAGGTGATGGTGGTTGGCGGTTCCATGGCGCACGGCTGGAAGGACCCACACGACGACAGCTACCTGCGCCGGGCCTTCGCCGAGCTCACGGCGTCCACGGATACCCAGTACGTGTACGACGATCGCACGGTGATCGGGGGGTCTCCGGTGACGCTCGACCGAGACGGTCAGTATCAGGCGTGGCTTGAGGAAGACCGCCCGCAGGTGGTGGTCCTATCCTGGGGACTGCTCAACGATATCTATGACAAAACGCCGTTGCCCGCATTTCGCCAAGCCATCGCCGATGAAATTCGCGAGGCGCTTGCCGAGGGCGCGGTGGTTCTCGTCGTCACGTCTCCCGTCACCAAGGCGACCGCCACGTACAACCACGCCGAGGACGAGGTGTACATGCAGGCGGAAAGCGACGTGGTGTCCTCGTTCGACAATCCCAACGTGTACTTTTTTGATCTGAACGCGGAAATGACGCAATATATGGAAGCTCATCATCAGACGTGGAAGATGTACTACGGCGACGCGTGGCATCCGAATGAAGCGGGTCACGTGCTCGCGGGTCGCCTGCTGTTTGGAGAGCTCGTGGCCACCTTCGGCATGGGCCCCATCACTCGCCAGGCGACGGGATCGCCCAATCCGGGCAACGCGACGGGTAACGCGACGGGTAACGCGACGGGCAACGCGACGGGCAACGCGACGGGCAACGCGACGGGCAACGCGACGGGCAACGCGACGGGCAACGCGACGGGCAACGCGACGGGCAACGCGACGGGCAACGCGACGGGCAACGCGACGGGCAACGCGACGGGCAACGCGACGGGGGCGTGAGCGCGTCGCATCGGCCGGCATGCGGATGTGCCCTTCTCGCGTATGCTGAACCGACCACGTGTGAGGAGGGTGTCGCGTGCTCAGGCAGATGTGTAAGGGGAAGCTCCACCGCGTTCGCGTCACGCAGGCGGACCTCAACTATGTGGGCAGCATCACGCTCGATCCCGTCCTCATGCGGGCAGCGCGCATCCGCCCCTACGAGATGGTGCAAATCACCAACGTGGAAAACGGCGTGCTTTGGTCCACCTATGCCATTCCCGGGGATCCCGGGTCGGGCACGGTCTGCCTGAACGGACCACCGGCGCGCCATTTTCAGCCTGGCGATCGCGTCATTGTCCTGTCGCTGGCCTGGGTGGACGAGGCGGAGTGGCCGACGTTCACGGCCTCGGTGGTCCTCGTGGACGACGACAATCGCATCACGTCCATCATGACGTCGCAGCCCGCTCTCGACTGGGAGGACGATCTCGGCGAGTGATCCGCCGAGATCGCCTCGAACCCATTGCATAAGAAAAACCTTTCTGATACACTAATTCCGACTTAATTATGATGATTACTTAGGATTTAGCGTCCGCGTGCGGCGGCCATGGAAAGAGGGATGCAGGATGGTATTGGCGGCTTGGCTGGTGGCCATGTTCTTTGCCGCGAACATTGGCGCGAGTGGCACCGCAGCGTCGATGGGGGCAGCCTACGGGGCAGGCGCCGTGCGGCGAAAGTGGGTGGCCCTGTTTCTCGTCTCCGTGTTCGCGTTTCTCGGAGCGACGACGGGAGGCGGGCGGGTGGTGTCCACGATTTCCAACGGGATTGTCCCGTCTAGGCTTGTGACCGTGGAAATCACGCTCATCGTCCTGGCCGCCGCTTGCGTGACCTTATTTGTGTCCAACGTCGTCGGCGTTCCTCTGTCGACGAGCGAGGTGACCGTGGGCGCCGTCGTCGGGGCAGGATTGGCCGTGGGTCACGTCCATGTGGCCCGGCTCGCTTTCATCGTCTCGATGTGGCTGGTTGTGCCGTTTCTTTCCATGACCCTGGCTTTTCTGCTCGGGTTGGCCGTGCGAAAGATCGAGCCGTCACTCGGCAGCCTTTCTCGCCCGGCCGTCTTGGCGTTGCAAGCTGCCTTGTTGGCCTCCGGGTGCTACGAGGCGTTTTCGGCGGGGATGCACAACGTGGCCAATGCGGTTGGACCGCTCGTGGCGGCCCACGTTCTCACCGTCCACGCCGGGCTGTATTGGGGCGCGCTCTTCGTGGCAATTGGCGCGTTTGCGCTGGGAGGCCGCGTGTTGGATACGAACGCCAAGCGGATCACCAGCCTGTCCGTTCTTCAGGGCATCGTGGTTTCTGTCACCAGTGCAAGCCTGGTGCTGGCCGCCGCGCTCGGGGGCATCCCTGTGCCGCAGGTTCAGGCGACGACGCTCGCCATCTTTGGCGTCGGTCAGTCGCACATGGGGCTCGATGTCTGGCGGCAGAACATCGTTCGAACCATCCTCAAGACCTGGCTCGTGTCGCCCTTGGTCGCGATGCTCGCGAGCTATCTGGTCATTGAGGCTGCGGCGTTTGGCTCGTACGTGCCGCTCCTTGTGTCCATCGGCTCGGTCGTCGTCGCCTATTTGTACTGGAGCATGCGCCCTCGGACCGCGTGGCGAGCCGAGCGGGCCCCGCAGTGGCGCTCTGTGTCGTCTGCGGGCGAGAGGCAGGGTCTGGACGGGCGTGACATTTTCTAAAGAGGGGGAGAGCGGCCTTCTGGCGAGCGATGGTTGATCAAGTGGCCGTCGCGCGCAGGCCGCCCACGAACGCCATGCCGCTCGAAACGGCAATGGGCAGAAGGAGCAGCCAGGCGATGTGCGCCGGGATGTTCCCGATGAGAAAAATGCCCATGGAAATGCCCATGAACACCTCCATCATCAGTTCGGACATCTCCAACAGGGAGCGCGGGCGGAGGGCGAGGATGCCGGCAAGGCAGCCGAGAGCGGCGGCGGCGCTCCCGCCGAGCCCCTTGCTTCGGCAGGCGAGCTCGACGGCGAGCTGCACGGCGAACGTGAGGCGCATCAGGTGGGCCGGCGAGAAGCTCCATCCCGCAAGCGGGCTTCGTCCGAGCTTTCGCGCGCTCTGGTATACGGCCCATCCCTCCATCCACAGCACGCACATCACCACCGCAAACAACACCGGACATCCCTCCACGATGATGCATATGACGCGGCGCCCGGGCTGAGACCGGTCGCTTTGCTGTCTTCAGGCCCTGTGCTACACTGATGGCGTTGCGCTCGCAACGCGGTCCAGGCCGCGCAGAGCATCAAGAGCAGAAAGGTGGGGGGTCAGCATGCCCATCAAGGTGCCGGACGATCTTCCTGCGAAAGAAGTTCTCGCAGCGGAGCAGATCTTCGTCATGGGCTATCAACGGGCGTTCACGCAGGACATCCGCCCGCTTAAAATTTTGATCCTCAACCTCATGCCGAAAAAAGAGGTCACCGAAACACAGCTGCTTCGCCTGCTCGGCAACTCGCCGCTCCAGGTGGAGGTCACGCTGTTGCGCATGCGCTCGCACGTGGCGAAGAACACGTCGGCCGAACACCTCGAGCTGTTCTATCAGACCTTCGACGAAGTCTCGGAACAGGCGTTTGATGGCATGATCATCACGGGAGCTCCTGTGGAGCAGCTCGATTTTGAAGAAGTGACCTATTGGGACGAGTTGTGCGAAATTCTGGACTGGACGCGATCGGCCGTCACGTCCACGTTGCACATCTGTTGGGGGGCACAGGCCGGGCTGTACCGGCACTACGGCATCCCGAAGCGGCCGCTGCCGGAGAAATGTTTCGGCGTCTTCGAGCACACCGTCGATCTTCGCTGCGACCTGACGCGCGGTTTTGACGATCGCTTCTTGGCGCCGCATTCCCGCCACACGGATGTGGCGCTGGAGGACGTGTCGCGCGTGCCCGAGCTTCAAATCTTGTCGACCTCCCCGGAGGCCGGCCTGTACCTGGCAGCGACGCCCGATGCGAGCCAGATTTTCGTGACGGGCCACCCGGAGTACGATGCGACGACGCTCGCGGAGGAATATGAGCGGGACGTGCAGCGGGGCCTGGACATTCTTCCGCCCAAACACTACTTTCCGGACGACGATCCGTCCCAACCGCCCGTCAACCGGTGGCGTGCGCACGCGAACTTGTTGTTCGCGAACTGGCTGAACTACTGCGTGTACCAGGTGACGCCGTATGACCTGAGCGGACGCGTGCGAAAGCGCCAGGCTCAGCTGTGACCGGTTCGACAAATCCCCCGCTCAATCGACAAAATCGCCATGATTTTGCCCAGATTGTGTCGCGATCGCGCCCCCTAAACGTCGTATAATGTTGAGCGTTGGTGTTTGGCGGTCGTTTTGGGGTAGGGGGATCCTATGTCAGAACAAGGGCAGACGACGGACCTGATCGAACATCTGCGCAAGAAAATGATGGCGCGTGCCGCAGAGGCTTGCAGCCTACAGGACAGCGAGGTCATTCGGCTCAGCCAGCTCTTGGACGTCCACCTCGTCGCGCTGATGCGGCCTCACCATGCGCTCGAGCCTGTCGAATCGGCGCGCGCAGAACGGCCTCTGCCACCCGCGTCGGGTGAGGGCAGGAGGCTGGACGAGGTGCGCCTGTATCTGCAGCGGAGGCGGTTTCGCGTGCTTCCATCGGTCGTTGAGACCACGAGGTGGTCCTAGCGCGCGACGTTGACTCCGTTCGCGTGAACCGGTAGGCTGGTGAAAGAGTCCATACGATCGACGTTCGTGGCAAAGGATGTGCAGCGGCTGTGCATTCGTATTGGTTCTTTATCGGCAGTTTCCCGGTTCGCTCGTACAGCACGATTTTTGCACTGGCGTTCCTGTTGGGCCTCGGCATCACGCTGTATCTCGCGAAAATTCGCGGTAACCCGGGTGACGCCGACCATTGGTGGGGACTCGCTCCGTGGCTGCTCGTCGGCGGTATTGTCGGGGCGCGGTTCTGGCAGGTGTTCTTTTTCGACTGGGGCTACTACTCGGCCCACCCGGGCCAGATTGTGCAGGTTTGGAACGGCGGCCTCTCCATTCAGGGTGGCATCGCGGGCGCTTTGGTGGCGGCCATTTGGTATTTGCGCCGGCATCGCCTCAGCTTTCTCCACTTTGCGGACATCGCGACACCGGGCATTTTGTTGGGACAAAGCATCGGCCGCGATGCCGATTTCATGAACGGGAGCGCGTTCGGCGCGCCCACCCATCAGGGATTTGGCGAAGTGTATCCGCCGGGCACGCTGGCGTATGAGACGTACGGAAACCAGCCGCTTTGGCCCGCCGTGACCTGGGAAGGCATGGTGGACGTGGCGCTCTTTGCGCTCCTCTTTGTGATTCTGCAGCGGAAGAAAGGTTGGCCGCTCGGGTTTCCCTTTGCGTATTATCTCGTGGCGTACAACGTGTGCAGGTTTTTCTTGGAGATGTTGCGGGGCGACTCGCCTCGCGGCGTGTTTGGCTGGGATGCCGCGCAGTGGACGGCGCTCGTGTCGGTCGCGGTGGGACTGGCTCTCGGCATCTGGGTTTTCTTGAAGGAGCGGCGGAAGACGCCGCTTGGCGTCCAAGACAAAAGCGGAACGGCCGAGTGAAGACGGGTAGAGCAGAAGGGCAGAGCACCTGTTCTCAGGCGCTCTGCCCTTCGGCGTGTTTGAGCGTTTTTGAGAGGAACCGCACCAACGCCCGCAAGGGCCGGCGCGCGCCGCCGGCCGACGCGGTATTCACTTCGCCATCAAGCGCACCGACGGGTTGACGACCGAACCCAGCTCGCGAAAGTGGCACGTGATTTGAAGCGCCTTGCGCAGGTCGTCGACGACCTTGGCGTCCGCCGTGTCGTCGATCATGTCGCGGATCCGGCGACGCGTTTCCACCAGAATTTCATTGCCTTTCACCCTTGAGACCTCGTGCGGCTCGACGCCGAGCTCCAGGGCGAGCCATCGCGACAGGCGTAACAAAAGCGACAGCTTTTTAGCCCTCGGATCTCGCAGGTCAAAGCGCACCACCTGCGCCACGAGCTGCCATTCGCTCGGTTTGAGCCCGTACAGGTCCGAGTGAAGCACAAGATAGGCCGCGTGGTCGCGCCAGCGCTCGGGGTGGACGAACGCGCCCGCGCTTTCGACTTGCGCGGCGGTCCAGAGCACGAGGCGATCGCTCGCCTCAAGGCTCAGGCGGGACGACAGTTCCGCGCTGAGCCGCATCGCCATGTCGGCAACGGCTCCGGCGGCGGCGCGATCGATCCGAAAGTGGCGTTGGAAGTTTCGCACACTGAATTCGAGCACGGACGGAACCACGGGATCCCTGGGACCGAGCAGGCGCTCAAACAGGAGCCCCTCGCGGATGCCGCACCGGCTGACGAAGAGCGAGGGGGGCTTCAGCGTTCGCACGAAGGTGGCCAGGACGGCCAGGCCCGTCGTGATAATCTCCGCGCGGTGCTTCGCAATGCCCTTCATCTTGCGGCGCTTGTTGATGCTCATCTGCTGGAGCTGTTTCAGCTTCGGTTCCACGTAGGAAGCCGGCAGCTCGAAGCCGTGGAGGCGCGGCGTTTTG
This sequence comes from Alicyclobacillus vulcanalis, assembly GCF_900156755.1. Classification (GTDB taxonomy): domain Bacteria; phylum Bacillota; class Bacilli; order Alicyclobacillales; family Alicyclobacillaceae; genus Alicyclobacillus; species Alicyclobacillus vulcanalis. The sequence goes on along the minus strand of NZ_FTOO01000002.1, from coordinate 219,491 downwards.
CGATGCGTTTCCGCCAAGAACAGCTTGGCCAGCGCGCGCGCCGTCCCGCCGAGGCCCACCAGCGGAAGAAGTTCCCCTTCCTGCACCCAGCTGTACTGGGCGAGGGCGTTCGCCGCCTCGTCCGCTGCCATGCGCACGCACGCCTGCTCTCCGTACCTGCCAAACATCTCGCGCAGGTTGAGCGCGCCGTAAGGCAGGCTCGCCGCTCGGATCAGGGCGCGATCGCGCATGAGGGCGATCTCGCTCGAGGCTCCGCCGATGTCGAAGATGACGGCGTTCTGGACGGGCATCGTGTTGACGACGCCGAGAAAGCCGTAGCGAGCCTCTTCTTCGCCGCTCAGCACGCGGAAGGCGAGGCCGGTCTCCTTTTCCATTGTGCGCCTGACCTCTTCGCCGTTTTCGGCCTGCCGGAGGGCGGCGGTTGCAACGGGCATCCACTCGTCCACGTCGTGAAGCGACCCCTGCCGCACAAACTGGCGGAGACACGCGATGGCTCGCTCCACGCTCGCTTGGGTCAGACGGCGACTGCCCGTCATGCCCTCGGCGAGGCGGACGTTTTGTTTGACTTCATACACGGGGCGATACGAATCCCCGTCGATCTCGAAGATGGACATGCGACACGAGTTCGAGCCGAGATCGACGATGGCCACGCGGTTTTGCATCGAATCCTCTCACATCCACAGCCTGGCGATTTGACCTCATTTCAATCCAATGTACAGCCTATCGAGGGCGATCGCAACGCCAGGTGAGTCAAGATTTGGCGAGCCTTGCGGGGCATACGTGTGGGCGGGGCGGTCACACTACAGGTGTCATCACCACCACATAAGGAGGGAACGCAAGATGGCGAACAATTCGGGTAGCAATCGCACGCTGGTTCCGCAGGCTTCGAAGGCGCTTGATCAGATGAAGTACGAGATCGCGACGGAATTCGGGGTCAACCTTGGCCCAGACACCACCGCGCGCCAGAACGGCTCGGTGGGTGGCGAAATCACGAAGCGCCTCGTGGCGTACGCGGAGCAGAGCCTGTCGGGCCGCGCGTAACCAGGCGAGAAAGGCCAGCGAGCTGCCGGTGGGGCAACCCACAGGCAGCTCGCTTCATGATGTTCTTAGCGAGGCCAAAAGCGGCGGGAGCTCAGCCATGGACCGCAGGACGTGCTGAGGCGCGCGGCCGTAGGGGAGTGGGCGCGCTCCCGAACGGGCCAGATAACAGACGCGGAATCCGAAGTGGGCCGCGGCGGCGGCGTCCCAATCGTTGCTCGACACGAAGAGCACGTCGCGCTTCTGCACGTTGAGTGTTTGCACGGCGTGCTGGTACGCGCGCCGCGCCGGCTTGTACGTCCGAGCGGGATCCGTGGATACGATGTGGTGAAACGAAAACAAGAGGCCGTGGCGTGAGAGCATCGCTTGTAACGCGCGCAACGTGCCGTTCGACAAAATGGCAAGCGGCACGTCGCGCAGACCGTCGAGCGCTTCAGTAACGTCCGGGAAGAGCGGAAGCGCGTCTTGCGCCTGTGCGACGCGCTCTACCGCCTCGGGCCCCATCCGCTCCCCGAGCACGTGGGTGAACGCTTCTCGCGTGAGGCGGTCGAAGTCGCGGTACGCCTCGGTCAAGGCCGCGTGCCAGGCCAGCCGCAGCTGCACGTCGCGGGCGTTTGCGGCGAGCAAACAACCGTCCTCTCGGCTGACGCCCTCCAGCGCAAGCGCCTGGGCGATGCCGCCGTTCCAGTCAAACAGGGTACCATAGGCGTCGAATACGATGAGCACCGTGTGTCCTCCTTGGCTACACGCCGCGCGCGCTGGGATCCCAGATGACCTTGTGAAGCTGCAGGTTCAACTTCACGCCGCGCAGCCGGTGTTTGAGCATGAGCGACACGAGATCCCGGGGCGGCATGGTCTCCCAGACCGGGCTGAATAAAACGGTCGCCCGCGTGGGGTGCGCCTGAAGGACCTCGAGCGCGCGGGCAAAGTCGCGATCGTCCGCAATCACAAATTTGACCTCGTCTCGCTCCGACAGCGCCGACAGGTGATCCGGGACCATGCGGTGTTCCTCGCCGCTTCCGGGGAGCTTGTAGTCGACAATAAACCGCACCACCTGTCGAAGACGCGCCGATGCGTCGCGGTATTGGACGAACGGCCGCACGTCAATGGCGCCATTGGTCTCGATGTGCACGTCTTCCACGCCTGCGATCCCGGCGAGCGTGTCAATGAGCAACTGCGACTTGTGGCGGTGGATGAGCGGCTCTCCGCCCGTCAGGCACACGTTCGCCCAGCCAAACGATTCCACCCGCTCGGCGATCTGTTTCAGGCTCGCTTCAAAGGCCGGGCGTTCGGGCGCGTAACTGTAGGGCGTATCACACCACGTGCAGCGCAGGTTGCAATGGAACACGCGCACGAACGTCGTCGGCAAGCCCGCTTTCGTGCCCTCGCCTTCGACGGTCTCGAAGATCTCGACCATCGGGAGCGTGATGGCGCCGGGATCGCCCCGCTTGGCTTCCTCGTAGGCCGCTTCCCACGGCGCGCGAGCGAAACTCACACCGCTCCTCACGACATCCACGCCCGTTCCAAAGACGCCCGGCTCGTCGGCGTCTCGTACAATTCGAGCCGCTCCAGCCTCACGTCGCGCTCCTCACCCATGTCCGTCAGCGCGCGCTCGAGCTCTTCCCACATCCAGACAATCATGTTTTCCGCCGTGGTATTCATGGGAGGCAGGACCTCGTTCAGATATTGATGGTCCAGGCGCTTTTTGATGACGTCTTCAAAAAGTCGCTTCAAATCGCCGAAGTCCACGACGATCCCGATATCGTTCACGCGCCCGCTCACGGTCATCACAACGCGATAGGTGTGACCGTGAAGGTTGGCGCACTTTCCGTCGTAGGCGTGAAGATGGTGGGCCGCGTCAAACGTGAACTCCTTGGTCACGGCGACCCGGCGGTCGTGATATTTCAGCTGAGAACGTTGGATGTCGGAACCGAGCTCCTGCAGACGGCTCGGAATCTTATACGCGCTCACGCGTCTCACTCCTCGCAGAACTCCTGCCACCGTCACGGACAGTGGATTGCGCTCACACGACAGAGGCTGTCCCACGGGCATCCGCCCTTGCGACAGCCTGCTCGAAAATCTCATCTTGTATGCTCTATAGCGCCCGATCTCGAGAACACTTGTACCGGCGCTGGTACTCGTCGCAGTCCGAGTCGGTCACCCATTCGTCGCCCCACTTTTGCACCGCTTCCATCACCGGGCGCAGCGCCTCGCCCTTTGGCGTCAACTCGTACACAATCCGAACGGGCGTCTCTGCGTACACCCGCCGAACGACCAGTCCTGCTCGCTCGAGCTCCTTGAATCGTTCCGCCAACATGCGATCACTCATGTTGGGAATCATATCCGAGATATCCTTAAAGCGCTTCGGACCCTCAAGCAGCACGCGAATGATGAGCCCGGTCCAGCGCTTGCCGAGCAACGCAAACGCCCATTCGAAGCGGGGGCAAATCTGCTCATGGTCGCCCATGACGATCATCTCCCTAATCTATTCTACCACAACTGCGATCCAACGCACACGCCATCTTCGAATTTCGCGCCGCCATTGCGTCGATCGCCTGGTTCTGGTACATCGGAGGAAGACACGTTGCGGAGGAGTGAAAGGGTTGGCCTTCTCGGACTTGCATCTGCCATCTCCCCGTCCCGTTCACGCGTCTTGGCGGGAGCGGCTTCAGGCGCGCCTCGACGCGCTCGCGAAACCTGTCGGCAGCCTCGGATCGCTCGAACCTGTCCTCTGTGACATCGCCGCCATCCAGGCCACCGAGCACCCGGCCATCCGGCGCCCCTTCTTTTTGCTCTTTGCCGCCGATCACGGCGTTGCCAGGAACCGCCCCATCTCCCGCTACGGGCAGCACGTCACCGAGGAGATGGTCCAACACATCGCTTCGGGCCGAAGTGTCTCGACCGTCGTGGCGAGATCGTTCGGCGTCCCATGGCGCGTGTACGACGTGGGGATGGTGACATCGCCCAGCCATCCAGATGTTCGGCGCACCAAGGTGGCGGCCGGAACGCAGGATTTCACCCGGGGACCTGCGATGACCGCCGACGAATGCGCGCAGGCCCTCGGCGTCGGGATGCAGGCGGTGAAGGATGCGGCGAGCGAGGGGGCAGATCTGCTCGTCTTTGGCGAAATGGGCATTGGCAACACGACGCCTGCAAGTGCACTTTCCGCGTGGCTGCTCGGCGTCGACGTGGACCTCGTGGTGGGCACGGGGACCGGCATTCGCGAGCAGGCGCTCGCCGAGAAGCGATTCGTGGTGCGGACGGCGCTGGCTGTGTGGCGGGAGCGCGAAGCCGCCCATCCGGCAGGCGACGAGCGGTGGGTGGCCGGGCTCGCCCAGCTCGGCGGGTTTGAACTGGCGGCGATAAGCGGCGCCATCCTGCAAGCCGCGTCGCTCGGGGTGCCGGTCCTCTTAGACGGCGTGTTGACCGGCGCCTGTGCGCTGTGGGCCGAACGGGTCAGGCCCGGCGTGCGCGACTACCTCGTGGCGGGACACTTGTCGCCAGAACCCGCCCACGCCCTCTTGCTCGGCGAACTGCGCAAGCGCCCCTTGCTCGATCTCGGCCTTCGCGTCGGGGAGGGATCTGGAGCCCTCATGGCCTGGCCCATCCTGCGGGCCGGGCTCGCCGTCCTCGAAGGCACAGCGACATTTTCGGAACGCGCTCGATCTGGGAGGGATTTGCCATGAGACTTTATACGCGCGGCGGCGATCGCGGCACCACCGCCCTCATCGGCGGGGAGCGGCGTCCCAAGGGCGACCGGCGGATTGAGGCGTATGGTGCCGTCGACGAGGCGTGCGCAGCGCTCGGCCTCGCCACGAGCCTCATGCAGGCGGATGATCTCCGCGATCTGCGGGATCTCAGCCTCTGGCTCCAGCAGCGGCTGTGGGACGTGGGCGCCGATCTGGCCGCTCCGCCCTCCGCGACGGACTACCAGCCCAAAGTGCACGCGTCGTGGGTCGACGAGATCGAGCCTCTGATCGACAAGTATCAGGAGGAAGGGCCACCGCTGACGCAGTTCGTGCTCCGCCAAGGAAGTCCAGCCGGGGCCGCCCTCCATCTCGCCTGCACGGTGGTTCGCCGCGCCGAGCGCGAGGCTTGGCGGCTCGCCGCCGAAGAGCCCGTCCCGGAGCCCGCGCTGCGCTTTTTAAACCGATTGTCCGACTTGCTGTTTGTCATGGCTCGGGCGGCCAATGCCCGCGCGAACGCCGCTGAAATTGCCTATGAGAATAGTCCAGTGGTGTTTCGCGATCCCGACCGCAAGTGAAACGGCGTCTGTCGCCGTCGCACTCGTGTTTGACAAGCCAAGCGCCCCCATCTACGATGGAAGTCGATCCGGTCGCTGGGTGCTTCGCGCGGCAACGCGGCGAAGAGAATAGGGAAGCCGGTGAGAATCCGGCGCGGTCCCGCCACTGTGAACAGGCGTAAACGGCTCCGACGAGCCCAGGCCGCGCAACCACTGCCGTGATGGCGGGAAGGGGCGCGGCTTGCGAATGGCCTGTGAGCCAGGAGACCTGCCCAGCGAAAAGCGGGCGCCCTTCGAGGAAAGGTGCGTGCACGCACGCCGCGCGGACCCTACGGCTCGTTCTGCCGGATTCCGCGCCTCGACAGGGACCGCTCCATGGACGAAATGGGGGGTCCAATCGTGTTGAAAGACTTGTGGTTGAAAGGAAGCGCGGTCACGGCGGCTCTCGTCCTCGCCACCGCCGCCACAGGCTGTGGCTCCGAGAGCCCAGCCCACAACAACAGCCTCACGTCGCCGCAGAGCGCCGCATCCACGGTCTCGTATCCCATGACCGTGAAGGACGACATGGGCGACACCGTCACCCTGAAACACCAGCCCATGCACATTGTGTCGGGTTCGGAGGGCACCGACGAGATCTTGGTGTCGCTCGTGCCGAAGTCGCGCATCGCCCTCGTGACGACGCTTGCGTCGAACCCCGAATACTCGAACGTCGTCAGCCAGGTCAAGGGCATTCCCGCTTGGAGCGGCGATGATCCCGAGCAGGCGCTGGCCGTCCATCCGGACTTGGTCCTCGAGGCGGGGTACGTCAATCAGAAGGTGCTCGATCAGCTCCATCAGGCGGGCGTTCCGCTTTACTCGTTCAGCCTCAACGATTTTGACTCCATCTTCGACATCGAGCGCAATATCCTCACCGTCGGCCGACTCGTCGGCGAACCCGCGAAGGCCAACGCGGTCGTCTCCAACATGAAGCAGCAGCTTGCGCAAATCGAGCGCGCTGTGCAAGGCCAACCTCGGCCCACGGTGCTCGACTACGGTTCCTACGGATACGCCGCAGGCCGCGACACGACGGTCGACGACATCATCCGCGACGCCGGCGGTGTGAATGTCGCGCATAGCCTCAGCGGCTGGCAGAAGATCACCGACGAGCAGATCGTCAAGTGGAACCCAAGCGTCATCATCGACTCCTCGGACGACGCCGCCTTCCTGAAGAAGCTCGCGTCGGATCCGGCGCTCCAATCGGTTGCTGCCGTGCGGGAGCACCACCTCTACGCCATCAACAGCGCGGATCTTTCCTCTGTATCGCAATACGTCGTCCGCGCCGTCTACGACGTCGCCAAGGTCCTGCACCCGTCCGCGCACCTGCAAGCGCCCAAGGTGGTTTCATGACGAGGCGCCGCGCCCTGGCCTTTGGCGCGCTCGGGCTCTTGCTCGCGATCTCGGCCGCCCTTGAGATCGGCATCGGGCCCGTGTCGGTGCCGTTTTGGAAAATCCCGGGCGACACCTGGCGCTATGCGATGGGCGATCGCGGCCTCGATGCCGTGGTGGTGGGAGCCATCCGCTGGCCGCGGCTTCTCGTCGCGATGCTGGCCGGTTCGGCCCTCGCCCTCGCTGGCTGCGTGCTTCAGGCCATCCTGCGCAATCCGCTGGCCGATCCCGGCGTGATCGGCGTGTCGAGCGGGGGGGCGCTTGGGGCCGTGCTGTCGGTGGCCACCGGGCTCGCCAGCCGGTACCCGGCCTCCACGCCGGCCATGGCCTTCGCCTTCGGCCTTGCGGTGGCAGGCATCATCTACCGCCTCGCCACGCAAGCGCGGCGAACGGACATGTATCGCCTGCTGCTCGCGGGCGTGGCGCTCGGCTCGCTGTCGAGCGCCATTATCACCGCGATCCTGGATTTGTCCCCGCTGCAGGAGATGCAGGAGATGATGTTCTGGTTGTTCGGGGGATTGGACGGATCGGACTGGCGGGAAGCCGCGCTCCTCGCCGCGGTCAACGCCGGGGCGCTCGCCCTCTTTCTGCGCTTTGCGTTTGCCTACGACATCTTCAGCACCGGTGAGGAACACGCGGAAGCCGTGGGTGTCGACGTGGAGCGGCTCAAGCGCCTGTCGCTGGTGGCGTCCGCGCTCATCGTCGGCGTCGCGGTCAGCACGACGGGCGTCATCTCCTTCGTCGGCCTCATCGTGCCGCACATCCTCCGGCGCGTCGTCGGCGCCAACCACCGCCCCCTCCTCGCCGCATCGGCGATGGGGGGCGCCGCGCTTCTCACGCTCTCCGATCTCGTCGGGCGGACCATCGTCGCGCCGACAGAACTGAACGTCGGCATTGTGACGTCGTGCCTCGGCGTTCCATTCTTTCTCTATCTCCTATTTCAGCAGCGGCGCGGAAGGGGGGCTGAAGGGTGATCCGGATCGACCGCCTCGAGTACAGGCCCATCCTCAGCGAAATCTGTGCCGAATTGGATCCCGGCCAGGTGGTCGGGCTCGTCGGCCCGAACGGCGCGGGAAAGACCACGCTCTTGCGCGCGATGGCGGGTCTTTTGCGCCCGACGCAGGGCGCCGTCCACGTGCTCGGGGAGCCCATTCACGCGCGCGAACCTCGCTGGCGGGCTCGGCGGGTGGCGTATCTCCCCCAGTTCCTCCCGGAGGAAATCCCGTTTGCCGTCCGCGAGTTTGTCGAAATGGGCCGCTACAGTCACCATCCAAGCGGCGCGCTGGATGCATCCGATCGCCGGCACGTGAACGAGGCGCTCGATGCGATGGGGCTTGTGCAGTTGCAGGACGTCCCGCTGGCCCATCTCTCCGGCGGTGAGCGCCAGCGTGCCGCCATTGCGCGCTGCTTGGCGCAAGGGGCGCCCATCCTGTTGCTCGACGAGCCCATCGCCAGTCTCGACATTCACTACCAGCTCGACATCCTCCAGAGGCTCCGGTCTTTCGCCGCGGACGGGCGCCTCGTCGTGATCGCCATCCACCACCTGGAGCTGGCCATGTCCTACTGCGACCGCACGCTGTGCCTCGACGGCGGACGCCTTGCGGCCGATGGACCGCCCGAGCGCGTGTTCACGCCCGAGCTGCTGCAGCGCGTGTTTCGCGTCGACGCGCGGCCGTTTCGCGATCCGCACACGGGCGCCTTGCGCCTCAGCTTCAGCGCGGCCCTCCCCAGTATTCCTGAATGATGTGCACCAGGTTGTGCACCGTGACCGAGTGCAACCACACTCTCCCCGGTCCCGTGAGTTCGACCAAGAATATGCCATCGCCCGAGAATAGCAGGTTGGTGACGCCCTGCATCATCTGAACGCGGTAGTCGATCCCGTCCGTGAAGGCCGCGATGTGGCCGGGGTGGACGAGGAGACTTTCGCCGCGGGCGAGATCGCGCTCGACGATCTCGCCGTCGACGGAGAGAAAGGCCATGCCCGTCCCGGCGAGGTGGGTGAGCGCGAGGCCGTTGCCGCCGAGAAAGCGGCCGATGTTGAGCATGACCTCGACACCGTACTCGACGCTGTCCTCGGCGCAGAGGAAGCTGTGCCGTTCCGCGATGACGCGGCCATACTGGCGAAGCGGCAGGGCGAGGATATGGCCGGGCATGCGCGTGGTGAATTGGACGACGGACTCGCCGCGCGCGGCCCGATAGTAAGTGAGGAAGACGCTGTTACCGCTCAACGCGCGTCGGAACATGCCAGCCAGGCCGCCCGGCGCGCGCGTCTCCATGTACGTCCCTGGCGTCATCGAGAGCAGGCAGCCGGTTTCCGAAAACACGCTTTCGCCCTGTTGCAGGCGGACCTCCAGGGTTTGCATGACCGTGCCGTGGATTTGGTATTCCATCGTACCCCTCCCATCGGTTCAGCAGAGGCGCGCCCGCCGCGAGGGCGGAGACCGCACCCCTTTGGGCGATGGTACCATAGGTGGACATCGACGCGTGTCGCATCGCGTCGACTTGACGTCACCGAGAAACGTTTATACAATGTAAATGTTAAACCGTAGAAACATTAGCTTGTTATAAAGGTTTGATGATTTGAATGACCCATGCATCAGGAGGATCGCGGATGAAAGGGGATATGGACGCGCTGACCGAGCGGTTTGCGCAATCGCTCGGGGCCTTGGCGCACGAATTCGGACCACAGGTGCTGAACCGCTTGCACACCGGCCTGACGGCTGGCCAGTTTTTCACCATGCGCATGATTCGCAGTGAGGGGCGGCTCAAGGTGTCGCAGCTGGCCGAGCGCCTTGAGGTGACGCCGAGCGCCATCACGGTGATGATCGACCGGCTCGAGCACCACGGGTATGTGTCTCGCCTGAGGGATGAAGAAGATCGGCGCGTCGTCGTGATCGAGCTGACCGAAGCTGGGCGCGCCAAGCTCGCGGAAGTGGAGCGAGCGTGGCACAACATGATGCGGGAGATGGTGTCTCGCATTGAACCGGGCAAAGTGGAGCAGTGCGTGAGCGCCCTCGAGACGATGGTCGACGCAGCGAGGCATCTGCGAGAGGAACCGTTCGCCGACGCTCCCGGCCGACAGGAGGTATGACGTTGAGCGCCACGTACGAGGTGCAACGAACCAATCAAATTGTGGGACCGCGCAAGTGGTGGGCGTTTGCGACGGTCTTATTGACCATGTTTTTCTCGTCGCTCGACCAGACGGTCGTGTCCACCGCCATGCCCACCATCATCAGCGACCTTCACGGGCTGAATCTCTACACTTGGGTGTTCACGGCGTACATGATCACGTCGTCCATCACGGTGCCCATCTACGGGAAGCTTTCGGACGTGTTCGGGCGCAAGCCGTTTTATCTGTTTGGACTCGTCATGTTCGGCATCGGATCGGCCATCTCGGGCCAGGCGCATACCATGATGGAGCTCGTGTGGGCGCGCGCGGTTCAGGGCATCGGCGCCGGGGCGATGATGAGCATGCCGCGGGCCACGGTGGGCGATATCTTTTCGCCGAAGGAACGCGCCCGCTGGATGGGCGTGATGATGGCCGTGTTTGGCCTGTCGAGCATCGTCGGCCCGGCCATCGGGGGCTGGATCACGGACGACTGGTCGTGGCGGTGGGTGTTCTACGTGAACCTGCCGTTTGTCGTCATCGCGCTTCTCGGCGTGGCCGTCGCCCTGCCGAAGGTACGGACGAAGGATCAGGTGAAGGTGGACTGGCAGGGGGCTGCGATGCTCACGGTGGGACTCGTGCCCATCTTGCTCGCGCTGACCTGGGCGGGCAGCAAGTACGCCTGGGCTTCGCCGCAGATCATCGGCATGCTGGCGGGGGGCGTCGCGGTATTGGCCGCCTTTGTCGTCTGGGAGACGCGTGCGCAGGATCCGCTCGTTGCGCCCTGGCTGTTTCGAAATCGCATCTTCACCACGTCGCTCATTCTTCAACTGCTGGTCGGCATGGCGATGTTCGGCAGTCTGATGTACCTGCCGATTTTCGTGCAGGGCGTGATCGGGCTGAACGCGCAGAACAGCGGCTGGATCATGACGCCGATGATGGGCGGTTTCATGGTCGGCAGCATGGTCTCTGGACAGGTGATGTCGAAAACAGGGCGCTATCGGCATGTGGCCTGGCTGTCGGGCGCGGTCATTGTCGTGGGATCGGGCCTGTTGAACCGAATTGACGTTCACACGTCCTGGCCCACCATCATGGTGGACATGGTCGTCCTCGGGCTTGGCATCGGCGCGCTCATGCCGCTGATGAATATGGCGGTGCAAAATGCGTTCCCGTATCGGGTGATGGGAACGGTGAATGCGAGCCAACAGTTCGTGAGCTCGCTGGGCGGCGTGATCGCGTCGCCTGTGTTTGGCAGCGTGTTGAACCGGGCGTTTGCTCACAAGCTCGGCGTTCTTCTGCCACCGGGGCTTGCCGCGATGAAGTCCAAACTGGGTTCTCTGAATCCGCAAGCGCTCTTGACCGCGCAGGCCCAGAAGGCCATCGCGGCGCAGTTCAGTCGCTTCGGCGCGGCGGGAGAGGCGCTTTACCATCAGTTGATGCAGGCGGTCAAGTTATCGCTCACCTTTGGGATACAGCGGCTGTTTCTCGTCGGCCTCGTGTTTTCGGTGCTGACCTTCATCGGCACGTTTTTCCTGCCTGAGGTCAAGCTGAAGGGCGACGAGTACTTCCGCGGTGAACCCGAGGAGGACGCGGTGTAACGCTGAACCAGAGATGCGTATCGCACGATGAAAGCCGCTCGAATGGCCCAGTTCTGGGCCATTCGAGCGGCTTTCTTTGCTGTCCGGGCTCGGTGCAACTGGGCGTGACAAACTGTTCAAACTCGCGCCCAGGTTTGTTCACAAACATGCGCGTAAAATGCACCTTTTTCGAGCCGCTTGGTGATACGATCCAGGCGTAAGGAGCGCTCCAGATATTTCACTCGTGATCACGAGTTCAGGGGGGAGAGCGCATGCCCAGCGAAGTCGTGTTGGCGCGTTGGCAATTTGGCATCACAACGGTCTACCATTTCTTTTTCGTTCCGGTGACCATCGGGCTCGTGTACCTCATCGCCATCATGGAGACGTTGTACGTCGCGAAAAGGGACGACAGGTACAAGCGGATGGCCAAGTTTTGGGGGAAGATTTTCCTCATCAACTTTGCGGTCGGCGTGGTGACGGGTATCCTCCAGGAATTCCAGTTCGGGATGAACTGGGCCAATTACTCGCGCTTCGTCGGCGACGTGTTCGGCGCCCCGCTCGCCATCGAATCCTTGCTCGCTTTCTTCTTGGAGTCGACGTTTTTAGGCGTCTGGATGTTTGGCTGGGAGAAGCTGTCGAAGCGCATGCATCTCGCGTCCATCTGGTTGGTTGCGTTAGGGACCACGCTTTCCGCGTTCTGGATTCTCACGGCGAATGCGTTTATGCAGCATCCCGTCGGTTACACCCTGAAAGGCGGCCGCGCCGAGATGTCGAGCTTCGGCGCGCTCATCACCAATCCACAGCTGTGGTACGAGTTCCCGCACGTGTTCCTGGGATCGCTCGTCACGGGCGCGTTCGTCGTCATGAGCCTCAGCGCGTATCCGCTGTTGCGCAAACGCCACCTGGACGTGTTCGTTCCGTCCTTTGGCATCGCGGCCATCATGGCGGCTGCAGCGAGCTTCTTGACCATGGTGGTTGGACACGAACAAGCGCAGTATCTGCTGGTGTCGCAGCCGATGAAGCTTGCCGCCTCGGAGGCGCTGTGGACGACGAGCGGAAATCCGGCGCCCTGGACGCTGTTTGCCGTCATTCATCCGAGTGCGCACCAGAACAGCTGGGCGATTCAAATCCCATACCTGCTGAGCGTCCTCTCGTACAATCGCCTGCACGGAAGCGTTCCGGGCATTCTCGAGCTTCAGCAGCAGATGCAGGCGCGCTACGGACCAGGCAACTACGTCCCAGACGTGATCGCCGTCTTCTGGAGCTTCCGCATCATGGTGTTCGCCGGCCTCGTGATGTTCCTGGCGTCCGTGTGGGGCGTGTGGCGCCTGGTGCGAAACCGGCTTGTGCACGGCCGGCGGTATCTGCGGATGATGCTGCCCGCCTTCGGTCTTCCTCTTTGTGCGAACAGCATGGGCTGGATCATGACGGAGATGGGCCGCCAGCCGTGGGTGGTCTACGGTCTGCAGCTGACGAAAGACGGTGTCTCACCCACGGTGTCCGCGCCCGAGGTGCTCACGACGCTCATCGGTTTCACGGTGCTGTACGGGCTGCTCGCGGTGGTGGACGTGTTCCTCATTGCGCGGGTTGTGCGGCAAGGGCCCGTCGAAGAGGACCACGGAGAGGAAGCGGAGCCGGTGGCTCCCGCGATGCTGTGATGATCGGGGACACGAGGACTCGCCATGGGAGGTGTGGGTGATGACGCTTCAAGCGTTTTGGTTCGCGGTCATCGCCGTGTTGTTCATTGGGTTCTTCTTCCTCGAAGGCTTTGACTACGGCGTCGGCATCCTGGTGCCGTTTCTCGGCAAGACGGACGACGAGCGGAGGCTCCTCATCAACACGATTGGGCCGTTTTGGGATGCCAATGAGGTCTGGTTCATCACCGCGGGCGGCGCGATGTTTGCCGCATTTCCAGGCTGGTACGCCACCTTGTTCAGCGGATTCTACATGGCGCTGTTTCTGTTGCTTGTGGCGCTCATCGGCCGCGGCGTCGCGTTTGAATTCCGAAGCAAGGTGGATCGAACCTCCTGGCGGACGTTTTGGGACTGGGTCATCTTCGGGGGGAGCCTGTTGCCGCCCATGTTGTGGGGGGTGGCGCTGGCCAACATGATGCACGGCGTACCCATCGATTCGCACGGAAATTTTGTGGGCTCGTTTTGGGATCTCATCAACCTGTACGCCGTCATGGGCGGCGTGAGCATGACCCTGTTGTTTGTTCTGCACGGGGCGCTCTTCATCTCGCTGCGAACGTCTGGCGTCCTGCAGGAGCGGGCCCGCGCGGCTGCCACGGCGATCGGCGCGTGGGCGACGGCACTCACGTTTCTGTTTGTGGTGCTTTCCTACCTGGAGACCGACATGTTCACGCGCCGCGGGATCGATCCGGGCGTCGTGCCCATCCTCGCCGGGCTGGCGCTGTTCTCGGTGCAGTTTTTCCTTCGCGCGAAACGGGACGGATGGGCGTTTCTCATGACGGGATTGACCATCGTACTGTCCACCATCACGGTGTTCATGGACCTGTTCCCGCGCGTGATGGTGAGTTCGCTCAATCCCGCGTGGAGCTTGACGATTTACAACACGGCGTCGAACCCGTATTCGCTGAAGGTCATGACCATCGTCGCCCTCACCGTGGTGCCGTTTGTGCTCCTGTATCAGGGATGGAGCTATTGGGTGTTTCGCAAGCGTCTCTCGAGCGATCACCCGCTCGAATACTGAGGCTCGAATCCTGAGGAACGAAGGTGGAACCCGTGCGATTCAAGCCACAAGGTCTTCCCGCCGCGACGCGCCGAGAGCGGATGACATTCGTTTTGGCGTCGGGTGCGTCTCTCCTGGCCGGACTGCTCGTGCTGCCTCAGGCGTGGGAACTGTCCCAGATCATCAGCCGAGTGTTTCCGCGCGAACATGGCGTGGACGCTGGTGCGAGCGCGATGGCCGGACTCATCGCCGTGGTCGCGGCGAGAGCGATTCTCCTCGCCGCGGCCAAGGGGCTGTCGCTGCGCTTTGCGTCGCAGGTGAAGCGGAGGATGCGCCGCGAGATGCTGGAGCGCATGACCGCGCTCGGCCCGGTCGAGGTGCGCCGCCACGCCGCCGGGACGTGGCGGACGTGGCTGACGGACGGGATCGACGGGATGGAGGCGTATTTGGCAGGGTACCTTCCGCAGGCCGCAGCTTCGGCGGCTGTGCCCGTCGCGATCCTCGGCTTCGCGGCCTGGGAAGATCGCCTGACGGCTCTCATCCTGGCGGCCACGGTGCCTTTTATGGTGCTGCTTCTCGTTCTCGTGGGCCAGGCCGCGCAAAGGGCGACCGATCAGCGCTTCGTGGCCCTGGAACGCCTTTCTGGCCATTTTCTCGACGTGGTTCGCGGGCTGTGGACGCTCAAAGTGTTTGGGCGCAGCCGCGCGCAGGCGGACATCCTGGAGCGCGTGGCGGACGACTACCGGCGCACCACGATGCAGGTGCTGCGGCTCGCGTTCTTGTCGTCGCTCGTGACGGAGCTTTTCACCATGGTGAGCATTGGCCTTGTGGCGGTTTCGCTTGGCATCCGGCTGTTGAGCGGTCACATGGATTTTGGCACGGCACTGGTCCTGCTGCTGCTGGCTCCAGAGTACTACCTGCCCATCCGCACGGCGGGGGCGCAGTACCATGCGGCGCGCGATGGGGTGGCCATGCTCGAACGGCATCGCGAGGTGCTCGAGACGGCGTCACCGGCCGTCGTCCCGCAGAGCGCTCGTGTCGTCGTGCCGGACATCCAGCCGTCCGGGGCCGTGATCGAATTTCGCCACGTGACGGCGCGCTACCCCGGCGCTGAGGTGCCCGCCCTGCAAGATGTCTCGTTTCGCATCGGCCCGCGCGAGCTCGTCGCCATCGTGGGCCCAAGCGGGGCGGGGAAGAGCACCATCCTCGCCGTGTTGCTGGGCTTCCTCCGGCCCGTGTCAGGCGAGGTGCTCGTCGAGGGCGTTCCGCTTGACCAGCTCGATCTCGACGCGTTTCGCGCTCGCGTGGGGCTCGTGGCGCAAGATCCGGCGTGGTTCCACGCGGCGCTGCGCGACAACCTCACGTGGGGCGGCGCGTGCGGCGAAGCGGAAATGCGGGAGGCGCTTCAGCTGTCCGGCCTCGATTCCGTGGTCTCGCGCCTACCGGCTGGCGTCGACACGGCACTTGATGGCGAGCGCGTCCAGCTCTCGGGCGGCGAGCGGCAGCGGCTGGCGTTGGCTCGCATGATCCTTCGTCGGCCGGCTGTGGCCCTGCTGGACGAGCCGACGAGCTCGCTCGATCTCGCCACCGAGCGGGCGCTCGAGGAGCGAATCGTGCCATGGCTCAGGCAGCGCACATCGCTCGCCGTCGTGCACCGGCTGAGCCTCGCGCTCGCGGCGGATCGCGTTCTCGTGCTCGATGGCGGCCGCCTGGTGGAACAAGGCCCGCCGGACGACCTGTTGCAGGCGCGTGGGGCGTTTCATGCCATGGTGCGCCGCGATCACGGCGAGGAGGTGTCGGCCTGATGCAACCGCTGCGCTTCATGGTGAGCTGGCTTCGTGAGGCCAAGGGTCGGATGGCAGGAAGCTTGACCCTGTCGATGGGTACGGCGCTCGCCTCCACCGCCATGATGGCGACGGCCGGCTACCTCATCTCGGCCTCTGCCCTCGAGCCGCCCACCATCCTGATGCTCTGGGTGCCCATTGTGGCCGTGCGGTTTTTCGGCACGAGCCGAGCGGCCCTGCGCTACCTGGATCGGCTCGTGTCTCACGACGCGATTTTGCGACTGGCGGCCAGACTTCGCGCGCGCGTGTATGCGTACTTGGATGCCCATCCCGGCGCCTGGGCGGGGCGAAGGACGAGCGAAGCGCTCGACCTCATTCTCGCGGATATGGACAGGGTGCAAAACCTCGTGCTGCGGGTGGTGCTCCCGTTCGCGAGCGCTTGCGGTGCCAGCGCGCTTTCCGCCGTGTGGCTGTGGCGGATCCACGAGACGTTGGGGCTCGCGTTTGTAGCCGGTGCCGCGCTTGCGTCCATCGTCTTGCCGGCGCTCGTCGTAGGACTCACGGCTCGTTGGGAGAAGGCGAGGAATGAGGTGCGCCGAGATCGCCTCGCAGCGATGGACGATCTCGCCCGTGGGCTCGAGGAGCTTTTGGCGCACGGGCTCGCGGCACGGGCGCTTGGCGAGATGGAGGCGCTTGAGGCGAAGGAGAACCGTTTGGCGTTGCGGATCGATCTGGCCAAGGCGGCTGCCGAGGGCGCGCTGTATGCCGCGGCGATGACGACCGTCGCGCTTGTCACCGGCGAAGCGGCGCGCCTGCACGTTGCGGGGCAGCTCCCTGGCCCAATGGTGGCCGCCGTTGCGCTCTGCACCGTGGCCTCGTTCGAGCCGTGGACGGCCCTTGGCGCGGCGTACGCGGATCTCCAAGCGATGGCGCAGTCGGTCTCGCGCCTCGCGGATACCGTCTCGGCTCGCGGCCCGAAGCGCATGGCCGCGCCTCGGCCGCCGGAGCCTCAGGCGCAACCGGCGCCGCCAAGCCCATCCGCCACAGGCGGGCAAGGCGCGCGCCCGTCGGCGTCGTCGAGCCCCACGTCGGCCCACCGCGTCCCGCAGGATATCGTGCTCTCCGCCCGCGGTCTCAGCTGCCGCCGCGGCGACGTGTGGGCCGTTCGGGGCGTCGATCTCGACCTGCGGCGCGGCCAACGCGTGGCCATCGTCGGCGACAGCGGGGCGGGGAAGACGACACTCGCCGAGGCCCTTCTCGGGCTCGTCCACCCGGAGGCGGGCGACGTGTTCTGGTTTGGGCGGCGCTTGAGCGCGCTCGCGGACACGGAGTTCAGGCAGCGGGTGACCGTGGTGCCGCAGGACGGCTACGTGTTTCACACCACGCTCCGCCAAAACCTCCTGTTGGCGCGGCCCGACGCCCGCGACGACGACCTCGCGCATGCGCTCGCCGTGGCGCAGCTTGGCGATCTCGTCGCGCGGCTGCCCATGGGACTGGACACTTGGGTGGGCGACCGCGGGCACGCGCTGTCGGGCGGCGAACGCCAGCGCATCGCGCTGGCGCGGGCCGTCCTGCGCGGTGCGGAAGTCGTCGTCTGCGACGAGCCCACGGCCTCCCTCGATGTCGAGACCGAGCGGGCGTTCATCGAGGCGTTCTTTCGGGCCATGGAAGGCCGGGCGGTCCTATGGATCACCCATCGCATGACGGGTCTTGAGCGCATGGACGAAATCTTGGTGATGCAGGGCGGCCGCGTCGTCGAGCGGGGCGCACATCGCGAGCTGTGGCAGCGGGGCGGCGTGTACCGCAAGCTTTGGGAGTTCGGACATGACGGAGCGCTCGCAAGCGCCCGCGCGTTCAGCGCGCGGTCTGACGCGCCAGCGCCTCGGCCGCCGCTTGCGGGTCAGACGCCGACATGATGGCCGACACCACCGCGACGCCCTCGGCGCCCGCGGCCACGACTTCCGCCGCACGCTCGACGGTGATGCCGCCAATGCCCACGATGGGAATGTGAACGGCGCGCCTTGTCGCTTGAAGGGTTTCGAGGCCGGTCAGGACGGCATCGCCTTTCGTCGATGTGGGATAGACGGATCCCACGCCGAGGTAATCCGCCCCGTCCGCCTCGGCCCGCACCGCCTCGTCGACGGATCGCGCCGAGACGCCGACGATAAGCCCCGGGAAGCGCGACTTGACGAGCCGGGCCGGAAGGTCCGTCTGTCCGACGTGCACGCCGTCCGCTTCTGAGAGAAGGGCGATGTCGAGCCGGTCGTTGACGATGAAGAGGGCGCCGTGGGCTCGCGTGAGCTCCCGCAGGGCGAGCGCGAGCCGGAGCATCGGCCCACCGTCCTCAGACTTGCGCCGCAGCTGAACGCAAGTGACGCCGCCCAGGAGCGCCCGAGCGACGATGTCTTGCACCTCCTCGTGATCCGGCCGGTCGTCGGTCACGAGGTACACGCGCAGTCGATCCGCAAGGTCCTTCACTCGCCTCATCCCCTTCGAATGCGAGCGCGCGCGTCGACGTCAGACGGGGTCAGCGTGTGGAGCGCGTCCAGCAGCTTGACCTGAAAGCTTCCCGGGCCGCTCGCGCCCTCCGCCGCCAGCTCAGCCGCCACGTTGAAGCACGTGATGGCGGCCACGGTCGCCTCCGCGATGCCCCGCCGGCTCTGGTCCGAGACCGCGACAAACGCGGCGATCACGGCCGTCAGCGAACACCCAGATCCCGTGATGGCCGCTTCCCACGGATGGCCGTTTTGCAGCTCGTACATGGTCTCGCCGTCTGTGACGAGATCGCGCTCGCCCGTCGCGGCCACGACGAGATGGTGCTGGCGCGCAAACTCCACCATGCGGCCCGCGAGGTCCGTCCCCGCACCTCTCGCGTCCACTCCAGCCACCTCTCCGCCCGCGCCGGTGATCACGCCGATCTCGCCCTGATTCCCGCGCAACACCTGAATGTTTCGCGTCTCCAGGAGGCGCAGCGCGGCGCCCGTGCGATACGGCGTCGCCCCGGCGCCGACCGGATCCAGCACGACCGGCACACCGCGCCGGTTGGCAGCCTCGCTCGCCAAATCCATGCTCGTCACCACGTAGGGGTCCAGCGTGCCAAGGTTGAGCGCGAGCGCACCGGCGATGGCGGCCATGTCCGCCACCTCCTCGTGCGCATGCGCCATGACGGGCGACGCACCGAGCGAGAGCAGCGCGTTGGCCGCGACGTTCATGACCACGAGATTGGTGATGTTGTGGACGAGCGGGCGCTGTTCCCGCACGCGCGTAAGCCAGCTTCCGACTTGCATGTGAAGCGCTCCCTTCTGTCCTCGCGCGCCTCAGAGGGGCGGCGCGGTTTCGACAAACTGACGGCCGTCGAACACGTACATCCGGCCAGGTTGTGCGCGCATAAGCCAAACCGGCGACACGCTGTGATCCGTCGGTCCGTGTCCGCGCCCGACGTCCCAGTCCGCGGCCGAAGCGATGGCGCGCGCGATGTACGACTTCGCCGCCGCGATGGCCTCAAGCGCGCCCGCGCCGCGCGCGAGGGCCGCCGCGATGGCAGACGAAAACGTGCAGCCCGTGCCGTGCGTCTTGCGGCTTGGGACGCGCGGCGCTGCGAAGTAGGTGAACGAAGCGCCGTCGTACACCACGTCGACGGCGAGATCGCCCAAGCCTTCGAGGTGCCCGCCCTTGACCACGGCGTATCGGGCACCCCGTCGGTGCAGCGCCTCGGCCGCCCTTGCTGCATCTTCCAGAGAGCGGATGGGGATCCCCGTCAAGCGCTCTGCCTCGGGCGCGTTGGGCGTCGCGACGAAGGCGACGGGCAGCATCCGCTCGATCACGGCCGCCACGTCTTCCGGGGCGAGCAGCGCTTCGCCGCCCTTGGCCACCATCACCGGGTCCACCACCACGGGGCATGTCACGCCCTCCATCTCCGCCGCTATGGCGAGAATGGAAGCGCGATCGCCGAGCATGCCGGTCTTCACGGCGTCGAAGCCGAGATCGTCCTGAATGGACTTGAGCTGCGCTCGGACGATGTCCACCGGCAGGGGGTGGACGGCCTGTACACCGACGGTGTTCTGCGCGGTCACGGCGGTGAGGACGCTCATGCCGTACACGTCAAACTGGTGAGCGGTCTTGAGGTCCGCCTGAATGCCCGCACCGCCGCCCGAATCGGACCCCGCAATGGTCAGCATGCGGGCCACGTGGCCGTCAGGATACCGAAACATCGCGCGCCGCCTCCTTCGGAAGCCATGTCTCGCCGCGGTACGCCATCTCAAAAAACCGATACTCGAGGTAGTAACTCGTCAGGTAGGCCGCCTCGATCCGCCGCGCGCGCTGAGCCGAGAAGTGCGCGGCTTCCCGGTCGATCATGGCGAACAGTCGCTTGGTCGCGTCGCGCATGTCGGGATGGGCGTAAAACCGAATCCAGTCCGCAAACGGGTGGTCCGGTCGCTCGTCCACCGCGGGCAGGAGGCGCTCGCCGATCTCGACGTACACGTGATGGCAGGGAAGAATGGCGGCCACGACCTCCGCGAAGTCCCCGCGCGCGGCCGAAGCGATGAGGTGGCTCTCGTAATGGTGCAGGGTGGGAAGCTTGGGCTGACCTAGAACAGCCTCGCGGTTTGCGCCGGCATAACGCAGGAGGTTCGCGTGGGCTTCCGATTCGCCGTCGAGCAGAATGGCCATGCGGCTGTGGAAATCAGCGATGTCTTCGTGACGCGGGGCGATGGCCGCGGCCTGGGCAAACACGCGAAGGTACGTCTCCAGGTACGGCTCGTCCTGGCTGACGTAACGGACGGCCGCTTCTTTGGGAAGGTTGCCCTCGGCGATGCCGCGCACGAACGGGTGTTGCACAATCTCGTCCACGATGGAATTGGACATGGCGATGAGGGATGTGGAAAACGACAAAGGAAACGCCTCCTCTGCCGGAGGCCAAAGGGGAACACGGGAGGGTCCCATGCGCCACTTTCCTACGCTGGCATTACCCAGGTCAGGTTCGAAGGGTTCGGGGTGTCCCCCGTCTCAGCTTTCGCTCCCCTAGTGGCATCCAAGCTCGTTTGTCGTCTATCATAGCATGCAGAAACGTGCGTGGCCACGATGGCCATCAACGGGGGCGGCTCCATGCGGGCGAGGGACGTGATCGCACTCCTCCAAGAGATGATGCCATGTGACCCGAGCCTTGTGAAGGTGGACGGGCTCGTGTTGGGTGACGAGCTTGCGCCCGTGAGCCGCATAGGCGTGGCGTTCGTCGCGTCCGTGCCTGTGCTCGAGGCGGCGAGAGAGGCAGGGGTCGACTTCCTCATCACCCACGAGGGCGCCTTCTTCCGGCACGAGGGTGACGTGGCGGGCGAGGATCCGGTCCTGTCGCAGAAGCGCAGCCTTCTTCGGCGCCTCGGCATATCCGTGTATCGCCTGCACGATCGGCCGCACCGCGCGTCGCCTGACTGGGTGGCGGAGGGCCTTGCCGAGGCGCTCGGGTGGTCGGGCGCGATTCGCGAGCGGATGGCCGAACCCTGCGACGTCCCCATCGTCGCGTGGGCGCAGGCCATGACGTTCGACGACGTGGTGGCCCGGGTGTGTGCGCGGCTCGGGGTGCGCGGCCTGCGTGTGTCAGGCAGGGTGCCGGTCGCGCGGCGGATCGCGCTGTTGCCCGGTTACCGAGGTACGGGCGATCTCGTCGCCCGCGTGTTTCGCGAGTCGAATGCGGACGTCATCTTGGCGGGCGAAGGGCCCGAGTGGGAAGCCATGGAGTACGTGCGCGACGCCTGTGCCATGGGGTTGCCGCGCGCGGTGGTGTGGCTCGGCCATCAGTTGAGCGAGTCGCCCGGGATGCGGCGAATCGCCAAGGAACTCGCCGCGCACTGCCGTGTGCCCGTGGTGTTTTTGGACCAAGAATCGGCGTTTGCCTGGCAAGATGGCACATCTCAGAGCTCTGCGACCGCGCGCCAGGACACGTGATGGGCGGTGTGCCGCCGGCCGACGCGGGGGATCCTCTCTCCGCAGCCAGGATTTCTTTGATGAAAGGTGGATCAGCTTGTCAGAGTCCGTCGCCATCGCGCGCCTTGTCCGAAGCTTCGCACAGAGCGACCGGTTCCGCCGCTTCCGTGGCATCGGCCTTGCACTCTTGGGCTCCATTCTGTGGGGCATCTCCGGGACGGCCGCTCAAGTCCTCTTCAACGTATACCGCGTCGATCCGGCCTGGCTCGTCGCCGTCCGCATGAGCTTGGCAGGCATCATCTTGCTTGGGGCGTCGGGCGTCACAGCGGGCAGGCGTCAGACGCTGGCGCCATGGCGCCGCGCCTACACCGCAGTGCGCACGGTGCTGTTTGGCCTCGCCGGGCTGCTCGGCGTTCAATACACCTACTTTGCGTCGATCCACGCCGGCAATGCCGCCACGGCGACCGTGCTCCAGTACATGGCGCCCATCGTCATCCTCGCGTATGCCGCGGCGCGGTCGCGCCGAGTGCCTTCCACCGTGCAGCTGGCGTGTGCGATGCTGGCGATGATGGGCTGCGTGTTGCTGGTCACCGACGGTCACCTCGAGCGCCTGGCTGTGTCCGGCTGGTGCGTCCTATGGGGGCTGTTGTCGGCCGTTGCCGTCGCCGTGTACAGCATTTTCCCCGTCTCGCTGCTCGCAGAGTTCGGGCCCATGGTCGTCACCGCCTGGGGCATGATGGTGGGCGGCGCGGCGATTGGCGTCGTGGTCCTGCCGCGCCATCCCTTACCTCATCTCCTTCCAGGCGCCTGGTTTCTCGTCGGCTTCGTCGTCGTGTTCGGCACCGTCGTGCCCTTCTACCTGTACTTGGCCAGTCTGCGCGACATCACGCCGGCGGACGCCAGCATCGTGGCGAGCGGCGAACCCCTGTCGGCGACCGCGCTGGCCGTCACCGCCCTGCACCAGCCCATGACGTGGGCTGCGCTGTTGGGCATGGCGTGCGTGCTCGCGACGGTCACGCTGCTCGCGAGGACCAAGTCGTAGTCGGCGCCGAGCCGCCTGTCATGGCTGCGAAGGCTGCGAACGCAGTTCGCGATCGCGCAAACTGCGTCGCAAAAACTTGCCTGTCGCCGTCTTCGGGATCTCATCCATGAACTCCACCGCGCGCGGGTACTTGTAGGCGGCCATGCGGGCCTTGCAGAACGCCACGATCTCTTCTGGGCTCACCCGGCCGGCGTACTCCGGTTTGAGGGCCACAAAGGCCTTGACCGTTTCACCGCGGTATGCGTCGGGCACGCCGATCACGGCCGCCTCGCGCACGGCCGGGTGCTGGTACAACACGTCTTCCACGTCGCGCGGCCACACTTTGAAGCCCGAGACGTTGATCAGGTCCTTTTTGCGGTCGACGATGTACACGTAGCCCGCGCCGTCCATCACCGCGACGTCTCCCGTCAAAAACCAGCCGTCGTGAAACGCCTCGCGCGTGGCATCTGGACGGTTCCAATAGCCGGAGAAGAGCATCGGCCCACGGATGGCGAGTTGGCCCTGTTCGCCAAACGGCACGGAGCGCGCGGGATCTTCCAGATCGACGATGCGCGCATCGCAATTCGAAACCGGCAAGCCGATGGACAAGGCACCTGAGGATGGATCGACCGGAGCGCGCGTGCCAAGCGGAATCATCGTGACCGGGGAGTTGCTCTCCGTGAGTCCGTAGATGTTGTGGATGTAAGGCCCCATCACCCGTTCAAATTCCTCGACAATCGGCGGCGCGATGGGTGCGCCCCCGCTGTAGCACTTGACGAGCGAACGGATGTCCCGCTTTTTGGCCGACGGGGCGTTGAGGAGCGCGATGAATGCGGTGATGGATCCCACGGTCATGGTCGGGCGATACCGCTCGATGTACGTCAGGTAGGTCTCCGGCTCAAACCGGTGCAGGAGGAGCATGGGCGCGCCCGACACGGCGGATGCACACAGGTGGCCGACGATGCCCGTGATGTGGAAGAGGGGCGCGACGGCCAGGATGATGTCGTTTTCGCTCAGTTTCATCCAAGTGCGGTAGACGTTTGCGTTGAACACGAGGTTGCGATGGAGGTTCATCGCGCCCTTCGGCGCCCCCGTCGTCCCCGACGTGTACACGAGGAACGCGACATCCTCAGGACCAACAGCTGCGCGCGAGGGCGCGGCCGGATCGACCTTAGAAAGCGCTTGCAAGAGGTCCGTTTCGAGGTCCAGCGTTTTGGGTTGAGACGTGGACGTTGGCAGAACGCCCGGATCCTCGAGAAAGTCGCTTTCGTGACAGGTGAACACCGCCCGTACGTCGGTGTGCTGAATCGCGTCGCGGCCCTCCGCCTGATACAGCTGGTCCAGCATGACGAGCACCGCCGCGCCGCTGTCGGCAAGCAAGAGCTGCATCTCCTTGGCCTTCAGCATCGGCGAGATGGGGACCACGATCGCGCCCCGCTTCCAAGCGCCGAAACACACAAGGGGAAAGTGAGGGTTGTTCTGCGTGCAGACGGCGACGCGATCCCCAGGGCCGACGCCGATGCCGGCGAGCAGGGCAGCGAATCGGTCCGCCCATTCGTTGAGCTCCTTCCAACTCCACGAGGTATCGAAGTAGTAGATGGCCGGTCGATCGCCGAGCCGCCGAGCGGTCGCTTCCAGCACATCGGCCATGGTCACGGCGGGAATGGCCAGCGTCGCTGGAATGTCGGCGGGATACGATTTCAGCCACACGCGCTCGTGTTCTTGTTGCATTGCGATGCCTCCCCTGTTGAGGTGGATCCGAAGAAGCTGCACGACTACTTGATGGCCACAGGGTTCACCGGCGCGCCTGTCCCGCGGTAAATTTTGAGCGGGGCGCCGACGTAGAGAAACGTGTACTGGCCGTCTGCAGCACAGTCGTCCGCGAGGTCCTCGAGCCACAGGATTTCGTTGAACAGGACGCCGAGATTGCGCATCAGGGCATTGTGAAGCGGGAGCACGACACCTGTCTCCGGTTCGACCGTGGTCTCGTTGGCGATGGTGTCAGTCGCCAGGACGGGGATCTCCATGCGCTGGAACCAATCGACCAATTCAGGGGAATAGGTCAGACCGGGTTCGTTGAATACCTTGCCATAGAAAGCTTCTGGACCCTGTTCGTAGAAGACTTTGAGCCAGCCTGTTCGAATGACGAGGATATCGTGAGGTTCAATGTCGACGTTTTGGCTGGCCGCGCACGCCAGCAAGTCCTCCACGCCGAACGTTTCCCCGGCCGACAGGGACGGTTTGCCGCGGTGGCGGGCCATGTCGAGAAGGACGGCTCGCCCGACGACGCCGTGCTCGGCAATGGGCAGAACACTCGCTTTGCCCATGCCGCCAATCGTCTCTTTGGCGTCGTATCCATTCCAGATCTGATCGTCGTACCAGGTGTGTCCGAGGGCGTCAAACTGCGTGGTTCCCTGAAGAAACATCGTGATGTAATCGTCGGCGTACTCCAGCCCACCCGGTGCGGCATCCACCTTATGCGACAGGTAGTGGCCTTTGTCTTGCGTCATCAGTTTCATGGCGCCCGTTCTGCCCGGCCAGACTGGATCGCCCTTGGGATGTCCTATCACAGCGCCCAATGTAAACGTTTTCCCTGACCGCACAGAGCGGACGCCTCGCAGGACTTCTTCCGGCGTGAGATAGTTCAGCGAACCGATCTCGTCCTCGGGCCCCCACTTGCCCCAGTTCTTCGGCGCGCCCTGCAAGAGTTCAGACACAGTCACGCGCGACACGCGAACCCCTCCCTTGGCCCTGTCCAGGGCTGTGTTGTGTGATCAGTGTATTAGAATTCTGATGATTTTATCAATAGACTTGGAAGCTCCACAAGGAGACTGGGAAGCTCCAAACGGCCTTCGTTGCGCTGGGGCGCCATCGCGGCCCAGGCGGCGCTGCGGAACTTGGACTCCCGCGAACAAGGTCACGGAGGGCACAGGCGGATCGACGAGAGCGACGCTGACCCTTGACACGCACAATAGGTGTATACTAACAGCAACCTGGACGAGAGGGTGATCCTCGGTGACGGCCGAAAATCATCGGAATGCTCGCACCAATCGCCTGATCCACGAAAAGTCCCCTTACCTTTTGCAACATGCCCACCAGCCTGTCGATTGGTATCCTTGGTGCCCTGAGGCGTTTCAACGAGCCAAACGCGAATCGAAGCCCGTGTTTTTGTCCATCGGTTATTCGTAGCCCCTTCGGGGGCGATACGAGGCAACCTCGACTTGTCACTGGTGTCACGTGATGGCGCACGAGTCGTTCGAGGACGAGACCGTCGCGGCCATCCTGAACCATCACTTCGTCGCCATCAAGGTCGACCGGGAGGAGCGCCCGGATATCGATCACATCTACATGACCTTCTGCCAAGCCATGCAAGGCGAAGGCGGGTGGCCCTTGACCATCATCATGACGCCCGACGGGCACCCCTTCTTCGCGGGGACGTACTTTCCGAAAACGCCGCGCTATGGTCGGCCCGGGCTCATTCAGATTTTGCAGGAGATTGCGCGGCTGTGGCAGACGAATCGAGCGCGGCTCGAAGAGGCCAGTCGAACGATGGCCAAGCGCATGGAGCCGCTCTTCGCTGGACAAGCGGGCGAAGCGCGCGGCCGTGACGCCGCGGACCAGGCCTTTCAGGCGCTCGAAGCGGCCTACGACCCGGTGTGCGGCGGATTTGGGCCAGCGCCGAAGTTTCCGACGTTTCACCGCGTGCAATTTCTGCTCCGCTACGCTCGGCTAAGGCCCAGCGAGCGTGCGGCCACCATGGCGCTGTCCACGCTTCGGGCCATCATGCGCGGCGGGATTGTCGATCACGTCGGCGGCGGCATGGCGCGCTACAGCACGGACGACTGTTGGCGCGTCCCTCACTTCGAGAAAATGCTGTACGACAACGCGCTGGCGCTCGCGGCCTACGCCGAAGCCTACGCACACGCGAAGGACCCTGTTTTTCTGCGCTTCGTCCGGAACATGGTTTCGTTCTTCGATCGGGAAATGCGCGCACCTGAGGGCCTGTACTACAGCGCGGTCGACGCAGACTCGGCGGGGGGCGAGGGGAGGTTCTACCTTTGGCGTCCCGAGGACGTGATCGCCGCGCTCGGCCGTGAGGACGGGGAGCTGTACAACGCGTTTTACGACATCACCGAGGCCGGCAACTTCGAGGGCGCGAATGTGCCGAACGCCATCGGTCAGGACCCGGCGGCATTTGCGGCTTCTCGAGGCATGACGGAAGAGGAGCTGTGGCACAAGCTGGACGCGCTGAACGAGAAGCTGCGCGCCGTGCGCGATCTGCGCGAGCGCCCGGCCATTGACGACAAGTGTCTCACCTCCTGGAACGCGCTCATGGCGTTCGGCCTGGCCAAGGCTGGCACCGCGTTCGGCGAACCCACCTGGGTGGCGCGGGCTCGCGAGCTCGTGGCGGCCATCGAACGCGTCCTGGTGCGGCCCGACGACGGGAGGCTGCTCGCGCGGTACCGAGACGGCGAAGCCGGTATTTTCGCCTTTGCGGACGATCACGCCTATCTCGTCGCCGCGCACTTGGAGCTCTACCGGGCCACGCTCGATTCGGCGTATCTCGAGCGGGCGCGCCACTGGCAGGCGGTGCAGGATACGCTCTTTTGGGACAAGGCGCACGGGGGATACGCATTTTACGGCCGCGACGCGGAGTCGCTGATCGCCGTGCCGAAGCCTGCGTATGACGGCGCCATGCCGTCTGCAAACAGCCAGGCGGCGCACAACCTGTGGACCCTGTACGCCCTCTCCGGCGACAGCGCGTACGCGGATCGGCTGGACAGCCTGTTCCGGGCGTTTGGCGGGGATATGGCGACTGCGCCGCTCGACTGCCTTTGGCTCGTGACGGCGGCCATGATGAGCGAGGTCGGATCGACGGAAGTCGTCCTGGCGGGGCCCAGGGAGGACGCTTTGCAGCGGGCTCAGGAGCTTTGCGCCATGCCCCTGCCAGAGGTGGTGTGGCTGATGGCGGATGCCCGCGGGGAAGAAGCCCCCTACGCAATGGGGCCGGGAGGCAAGCCCCAGTACTACGTGTGCCGCGGCTTTCGCTGTGACCGGCCAGAGACGGACTGGGAGGTGGTGGTGGAACGGTTGTCGAATCCGCCGTCTTGGAAGTGAACAGTTGCCAACCGATTGGGCATCCTGATGGGAGACGTCCAAGAATCCGGGTGCAGGAGGGAACGAGATGAGCGTCGATTTGAAGCGAACCTTCACGCTGGACGGATCGCCCTTGGTGGCGACCGAAGGAGAGACCATCCTGCAGGCGATGTTGGCGGCTGGCCTAGACTTACCTCACATTTGCTACCATCCTGCGCTGGGCCCCATCCAGACCTGCGACACATGCATGGTGGAGGTCGATGGCCAGCTCGTCCGCGCGTGTGCGACCGAAGTCGCCGAGGGCATGGCGGTCCGCACCAAATCGGTCGCGGCCCGCTACGCTCGCAAAGAGGCGATGGACCGCATTCTGAAGAATCACGACCTGTACTGCACGGTCTGCGACAACAACAACGGCAACTGCGTCGTGCACAACACCACCATGGCGATGGATATCGACCATCAGTCGTACCCGTTCCGCGAGAAACCGTACGAAGTCGACATGTCTCACCCCTTTTATCGGTACGATCCCAGCCAGTGCATTCTGTGCGGGCGTTGTGTCGAAGCGTGTCAGAATCTGCAGGTGAGCGAAGTGCTCTCCATCGACTGGGATCGGGAGATTCCGCGCGTCATCTGGGACCAGGATGTGCCCATTAACGAGTCTTCGTGCGTCTCCTGCGGCCACTGCGTCACTGTGTGTCCCTGCAATGCGCTGATGGAGAAGTCCATGCTCGGGAAAGCGGGCTTTCTCACCGGCATCGAACCCGAGCCTCTGCAGCAGATGATCGACGTGACCAAGGCCGTGGAGCCCGGGTACCGGGCCATTTTCGCCATTTCCGAGATCGAGAGTCACATGCGCAACTCTCGCATCAAGCGCACCAAGACCGTTTGCACGTACTGCGGCGTCGGCTGTTCCTTTGACATTTGGACGAAGGACCGCGACATCCTGAAGGTCGAGCCGCAGATGGAGGCGCCGACCAACCAAATTTCCACCTGCGTCAAGGGGAAGTTCGGCTGGGAATTCGTCAATAGCCCCGACCGGCTCACCAAGCCTCTCCTCCGCAAGGGCGATGCGTTTCACGAGGTGTCCTGGGATGAGGCGCTCGACTACGTTGCGACGCGCCTGACCGACATTCGCCAGCAGTACGGGGACGACGCGGTCGCGGTCATCTCCTCGTCGAAGTGCACCAACGAGGAGAACTACCTCGTGCAGAAGCTCGCCCGCGCCGTCCTTCACACCAACAACGTCGACAACTGTTCGCGCTACTGCCAGTCCCCCGCGACCGAAGGCCTGCGCCGGACGATGGGCTACGGCGGCGACACGGGCTCGCTGCACGATCTCGCCATCGCGGATCTGCTCATCATCGTTGGCGCCAACCCGGCCGAGTCGCATCCCGTGTTCTCGACGCGCATGCGCAGGGCCAAGAAGAAGTTCGGCCAAAAGCACATCGTGATCGACCTGCGCGAGCACGACCTCGCCCACCGCGCTGACCTCTTCGTTCGGCCGCAGCCTGGCACCGACCTCGTGCTTCTCTCGGCCGTGACCAAGTACATCATCGATCAGGGCTGGCACGACGCCGATTTCGTGCGCGATCACGTCGATGGCTTTGATGCGTTCGTCCGCTCGCTCGAGCCGTACACGCTGGAGTACGCCGAGCGCGTGACGGGCGTGCCGCGCGACACGCTGGTGCAAATCGCCACCATGATCCACGAGGCGAAGTCCACGTGCGTCTGCTGGGCGATGGGCGTGACGCAGCACAAAGGCGGCAGCGAGACGAGCACCGCCATCTGCAACCTCCTGCTCGTCACCGGCAACGTCGGTCGCCCCGGCACGGGCGCCTACCCGCTGCGCGGGCACAACAACGTGCAAGGCGCGGGCGACATGGGCTGCAGCCCCGTCTACCTGCCCGGATACGAGCGCGTCGACGATCCCGCCGTGCGGGCCAAGTACGAGACCGCGTGGGGCGTCAAGCTCCCGACGACCAAGGGACTCGACAACCATGAGATGGTCGACGCGATTCACGAGGGCAAGTTGCGGGCGCTCATCATTCAGGGCGAGGAGATGGCGCTGGTCGACTCCAACTCCCACTATGTCCGCGAGGCCTTCAGCAAGCTCGATCTCCTCGTCGTGATCGACGTGTTTTTCAGCAAGACGGCCGAGTTCGCGGACGTGGTGCTCGCCGCCAGCCCAAGTCTCGAAAAAGAGGGCACGTTTACCAACACGGAGCGGCGCATCCAACGGCTGTATCAGGTGTTCGAGCCCCTTGGCGACTCTCGGCCCGATTGGATCATTCTGCGCGATCTCGCCAACCGACTGGGTGCCAACTGGACGTACACGCACCCATCCGAGATCTTGGAGGAGATGGCGAGTCTCGCTGTGCTCATGCAAGGGGTGCGTTGGGATCGCCTCGAGGGCTACCGCAGCCTGCAATGGCCGGTTCATCCAGACGGAACGGACACGCCGCTGCTCTACACCAACGGGTTCCCGTTCCCCAACGGAAAGGCGAGGCTGGTGCCGGCGAAGTGGATTGAGCCGACCGAGTTTGCGCCCGAGTACGACCTCCATTTGAACAACGGCCGGATGCTCGAGCACTTCCATGAAGGCAATCTGACGTACCGCGTGCACGGGCTCAAGGAAAAGGTGCCGACGACGTACCTCGAGGTGTCGCCGGAGCTGGCCAGGGAGCGAGGGATCGAGACGGGGGCGCTCGTGAAGCTCATCTCGCCGTATGGGGAGCTGAAGCTGCCGGTCGTCGTGACGGATCGCGTCAAGGGCAAGCAGATGTACCTGCCGATGAACACGTCGAACGACGAAGAGGCGATCAACATCCTCACCTCGAGCGAATCGGATGAGACGACGCACACGCCCGCGTACAAGGAGCTGCAGGTGCGGATGGAGGTCATCCGGCCGCGAGGAGACAGCCCCATGACGCGGTTCAACTATCGGATGCACCGGCCGAATCCGCAGCCCGGCGTGCGCGTGGAGCGGAAGTGGTCGCGGCATGGCTACGTGCCTGTGACCGAGGTCGCGAAAGAGAAGGCGAGGGGGTGAGACGATGGCGCAACCGATTCGACAGATTGTGCACGCACCGCGAGACGAGCGCCGCGAGGCGAAGGAGCGGGTGGAGCAGGCCGTGATCGACAGCGCGGACGGCATCGTCGATGGCCTGCAACTGCTGAAGGCGTGTGAGGAGAAGGGCCTCATTCCCTTCGTGCGCGCCTTGGTGGAGCAAGGGGACGACGTGCTGCGCGTCGTGGTGCAGGCGGTGTCGCGCAAGGGAGTCACGGATGGGCTCAAGAATCTGATCGGCGCGGCCCAGTTCTTGAGCGTCGTGCCGCCCGAGGACATGGAGCGCGTGTTTCACGCACTGGCGCGGGGGCTGGAGCGCGCGACGCAGCAAGAGGCAAATGGACGGATGGGGGTGTATGATGTCCTTAAGGCGCTGCGCGACCCGGATGTTGGCCGCTCGCTCGCCATGTTGTTTGCCTTCCTGAAGGGCATGGGCAGCGGGCTTGGCGACCCGGACCTTGCGCAGCCGTCGCACGAGGACAGGGGGCCTGAAGTGTGAATGGGGTGTCGCGCTTTCTCGGCGCGGAAACCTGGAAGCGCCCGGTGCTGCGCTATCGCGCCGGAGAATACTGGGAAGAGGACGACGTGATCGCGACGGAGTTCGCCGTGACGCTGTACGTGAATGGCGAAGAGTTCGCGACCCTCGTCTGCACGCCCACGTACGTGGAGGACCTCGTGTACGGGTTTCTCGCGTCGGAAGGCGTCATTCGAACCGTCGACGACGTGAAGTCGGTGCAGGTGAGCCTGTGGACAGGCACGGCTCGTGTCGAGACAAAGTCCGGCGTTGTTCTGCCGCCGGCGATGTACAACAAGCGCTACATCGGATCGTGTTGCGGAAAGGGGCGGCAGAGCTTCTACTTTCAGAGTGATGCGCTGACGGCGCGCCCCGTGGCCGATCCCGTCCGCCTTTCCGCTGACGACGTCCTTCGCGCCATGGATCTTCTCGACGCATCGTCGGGGCTGTTTGAGGAGACGGGCGGTGTGCATGTGGCGGCGCTCGTGCGCGCGGGACAGTTGGTCTTGGCGCGGGCGGATATCGGCCGCCACAACGCGCTCGACAAGATCTATGGCCACTGCCTCAAGAGCGGCGAAAGCCTGTCGGGCACTGCGGTGGCGTTCAGCGGCCGGATTTCGTCCGAAGTGCTGCTGAAGGTGGCGAAGATCGGCGTGGGCGTCGTGATCGCGCGCGGGGCGCCGACGGCGCTTGCGCTGGACCTCGCGGAGGAGCTCAACATCACGGCCATCGGCTTTGTGCGCGGGCAGGCGTTCAACGTCTACAGTCATCCGTGGCGCATGAAGGACGTGAAGCGCGAGCAGGGCGTCGCCGGCGGGACCTGAACGAAGTTTGAAGTTTTGTGTTGCGAAGGTCGTCGCACGGCCTGCGGGCGATGTCCGCTGGCCTTGGGCTCACATGACGTGGGAGGCGGCGCGTCGCCGCCCGCAAACGGCATACGGCGTTTGACCTTGATCACAGCCCCGCCGACTCGCGAGCGGGGCTGTGAGACGTCTAGCCGCTGCAACAGGTTGGAGAGATGCATCGCGTTCAGGCGTGCAGACGGCCGTGCGCACGGCCTTGAAGGAGCGATTCGCGAGGAGAAGCGAGGGCGTCGCGCGAAGCCTGCATGGCGCAACGCCCCCGATCATGCGTGACCTGGGATGGACGAAGGGGCGTACGAATCCGGCGATCAGAAACGGATGGTCGACACGAGGAACGCACAGACCATGAGGACCCCAAAGCGAAAGAGCAGGTTGGACGTCCCTTTGACCGCCTTGTGGAGCTTCGCGGGTTCCGTGTACTGATAGTAGAGTCGCACGACGTACACCGCGGTGGGCACCGTCAGGAGCACCAGGAGCGCGTAAGGCGTGAGCACGCCGAAGGCGACCATGGCGACGACCATCAAGTACGCGGCGCCAAAGACGCTGGCAAACAACACGCGACCGCGCTGTCGGCCGATGAGGATGACCATGGTGCGCCGGCCTCCTTCGGCATCCTGCGCCATATCGCGCAGGTTGTTGGCGAACAGGATGGCGCCGATTAACAGGCCGATGGGAACAGACACGAGCAGGGCGCGCAGGGTGACGGTGCCGCTCTGCAAATAGAATGCGATGAGCACGATGGTCGGCCCCATGGCGATGGCCGCGGCGATTTCACCAAACGGCGTATAGGCGAGCGGCACTGGGCCACCCGAATAGAAGTACCCGACCGCCATGCACAGCACACCCACCAATGCGAGCCACCAACTGGTCGTCGCGCAGAGGTACACGCCCAAAAGAAGGGCTATCAATAAGAACGCGAATCCCAGCCGCAGGACCACTTTTGGCGGCACGCCGTCTCGGACGATGGTTCCGGCAATGCCCACCATCCGCTCGTCATCCAAGCCGCGCTGATAGTCGTAGTATTCGTTGAACATGTTGGTGGCGGATTGGATCAAGATGGACGCGATCATCATGGCGAGAAAGCGCCAGACGTGAAAGGGGTACGTGGGCACCGCGACGGCGGTGCCGACGATCACGGGCACAATACTTGCCGTAAGCGTAAACGGGCGGAGGACGCGCCACCATACGCGCACTCGGCTCGCAGCGGTCATGTCCATTCACCTCGCACGATGAACTGGGGTGGTTCTGGCGTCAAGCCGTCCGCGGGAAGCCCTCGGGCGGACGCGTTGCCGAGTTCTCAAAACGAAAAACACCGACGAGTCCCTCGTCATCCTACCACGCGTCCAAACGGGCGGCAACCATCGCTCGTTGTACGGCCCCTTGGGACAACCACCGCTCGTTTTTGCAGCCCCTTGGGACAAGGTCTATAATGAGTTCGCGTCAATCGACGAGATCGGACAACGTGTGGCGTAGATGGACATCATGCTGCGCAAGGAGGCTTTTCCATGGCGCTCAACTGGGAGCGAGTGAAGGAGTACACGGATATCATCTATGAACGGGCAGACGGGATCGCCCGGGTGACCATCAACCGCCCGGAGGTGCGCAACGCGTTTCGCCCCGAGACGGTGATGGAGATGATCGACGCGTTTCAGCACATTCGCGACGACAGCTCGACAGGCGTCGTGCTTCTGCGGGGGCAAGGGGACGAGGCGTTCTGTTCCGGCGGAGATCAGCGCGTCCGCGGTCACGGGGGCTACGTCGGCGGGGACGGCGTACCGAGGCTCAATGTGCTCGATTTGCAGCGCCTGATTCGCACGCTGCCGAAGCCGGTCATCGCGGTGGTGGCGGGCTACGCCATCGGCGGCGGGCACGTGCTCCACGTCTGCTGCGATCTGACCATCGCGGCGGAAAACGCCGTGTTTGGCCAAGTGGGGCCCAAAGTCGGGAGCTTTGACGGCGGCTACGGGGTCTCGCTTCTCTCGCGGCTCGTCGGCCAAAAGAAGGCGAAGGAGATTTGGTTCCTCTGCCGACAGTACAACGCGCAAGAGGCGCTTCAGATGGGGCTCGTCAATGCCGTGGTCCCGCTCGAGCGCCTGGAAGAAGAATCGATCCGCTGGGCAAAGGAAATCCTTGAGAAGAGCCCGATTGCCATTCGCTTCTTGAAAGCAGCGTTCAATGCGGACACGGACGGGGCAGCGGGCCTGCAACAGTTTGCGGGCGACGCCACGATGCTGTACTACATGACCGACGAGGCCAAGGAGGGCGCGCGCGCGTTCCTCGAAAAGCGCAAGCCGGACTTCAGCAAGTTTGGGCGCCTGCCCTGAACCACAACGTCCACGATTGTGGGCAGCCGCGTTTGAAGGCAGGGGTGAACGGCCATGATGAACTTAGAACGAGCCCAGGCGCCCGTCGCTTTCCTGCCCGATTGGCTATCCCTCCACGCCGAGCGCAGACCCGGCCGTGTTGCCATCGCGACGGAAGAGCGGTCGGTCACGTACGCCGAGCTTCATAGGGCGGCGAAGGCGACAGCGGCGCGGCTATTCGCCCTGGGCGTCCGCCCGGGGCAGCGCGTCGGCGTGATTTGTCACCAGGGCCTCATGCACGCCCTGTGCCTGCACGCGCTCATCACCCTTCGCGCGGTGATGGTGCCGCTCAACTGGCGCCTGTCGCCCGCCGAGCTCGCTTACCAAGTGGAGGACTGTGGCGCCGACTTCGTGTTGTGCGATGAGGCGGCCGCTCCGTTCGCGGAACAGGTCGCATCTGCCGCCGCGCGCCGCGTGCCGACCATCGTGGTGCCGCGCGAGGCGTGGGAAGGCGAGGGGGCCATCGAGGGTCAGCCGATGCGCGAGGCAGCTGGCGATGTGTCCCTAACGGCTGTCCACGCCATCGTGTACACGAGCGGCACGACCGGCAGGCCCAAAGGAGCCATGATCACCTATCAAAACCACTGGTACAGTGCCATGGCATCTGCCCTCCAGTTTGGCCTGGATCCAGAGGAGCGCTGGCTCGTCCCCATGCCGCTCTTTCACGTCGGCGGCATGGGCGTGCTGATGCGAAGCCTGATTTATGGCACAACGGCTGTGGTCCACGACCGGTTTGATGCGGAGAAAGTGGATTGCGCTCTCGCTTCGGGGGAGATCACGCTCGTGTCCCTCGTGCCGACGATGCTCGCGCGACTGCTCAAGCTCCGGCGCGAGCCGTATCCGCCGCAGCTTCGCGCCATCCTGTTGGGCGGGGCGGGCTGTCCGCGACCTGTGCTCGAACGGGCCCTCGAGCTCGGACTTCCCGTCGCCCAGAGCTATGGGCTCACGGAGACGAACACCCAGGTGGCCACCATTGACCTGGCCCACGCGCTCCGCAAGATGGGCTCATCGGGACGTCCGCTCGCGAACGTGCGCATCGCGGTGCAGGGGCCAGACGGACCCACCACGGCACCCGGTGTCGAGGGCGAGATTCTCGTCCAGGGACCGACGGTATTCGCTGGTTATTATAACAGAAAAGAGGAGACCGAACGCGCCCTCGCAGGCGGTTGGCTGCATACCGGCGATATCGGGCGACTGGACGAAGAAGGCTTCTTATACGTGTTGGACAGGCGCCAAGATCTCATTGTCTCGGGCGGCGAGAACATCTATCCCGCCGAGATCGAATCACAACTTTTGGCGCTTCCCGGCGTGATGGATGCGGGTGTGGTCGGAAAACCGGACGACGAGTGGGGACAGGTGCCGGTTGCCTTCGTGGTGATGGAGGCCGGGACGGTCTTGACGGACGAACGGTCGCGCGCGTTCCGCGAAGAACTCCGCAGCAGGCTCGCGCACTACAAGGTCCCTGTGGCTTTTTATCAGGTCGATGCGTTGCCTCGCACGGCGTCGGGCAAGCTGATGCGCTACGAGATGAGAAAGTGGGTGATGCAGGGATGAGCGTGATGGCGCACGAAGCGCTGCGACAGCGTCTCTCTGCGCAAATCGTCGAGGCCTTTTCCGCGTCGGCGCATGGGCAAACCGGCGGGCCCATCCGCCTGCGCGTGCCGTTCGAGGGCTCGCTCGCGTCGCTCGCCCACTGGAACCGCTGGGAGCCCGCGGTGTACAGCCGGCCCCCTGGCGGAGAGGAACGGTTTGGAGTCGGCGTCTATCGCCGGCTCGTGGCGAGCGCGGATGACGACTGGGAGGATTTGAAGGTCCGCTTTGCACAAGAAGAGCTTCCGCAGGGGCTTTTCTGGTTTGGGGCCATCCCGTTTGACTTCCATGCGCCTCCGCTTGGCCTTTGGGCAGCCTGGCCGAAGTCCATCTGGTTTGCGCCAAGGCTTTATCTGAAAAAGTCCGCCGGATCTGACGAGGCCGAGGTGCTCTACATGCCTCCGCGAGGCGCCGACGAGATGGACGTTCGGACCGACGTGATCGACCTGTTGGACGTGCACGGTGACGGAGCCCCGGCCGCGCGCCCGTCGTTCGAACAACCGGAGGACTTTCCGAGGTTTCGGGAAAAGATCTATCGCGCCCTGCGGGCCATCGCCCAAGGGCGCTTGAACAAGGTCGTGGTCGCGCGCTTTGTGACGGGGCGCGTCACGCGCCCCTTGGACGAGGCGCTTGCGGCGCTTGCAGCGCAGTATCCCGACAGCCATGTCTTTGCGCTCTCCTGGCAGGGAAGATGGCTCATCTCCGCCAGCCCGGAGCGTTTGTGCGCCATCCATGGCCCGGCGGTGAAGGTCGACTGCCTGGCAGGGACGGCGCGCAGAGGGCGGAGTGAAGACGAGGACACCGTGTTGGAGCGCGAGCTCGTCTCGAGTGCGAAAAATGCGCGGGAGCATCAGGCCGTGGTCGATCACGTCCTTCGTGCGTTGTCCGGGCTGTGTGACGAGGTCGAAAAAGAGGCGGGGCCGAGCGTGCTCAAGCTGGCCAATGTGCAGCACCTTCGTACGCGCGTCGTCGGCCGCGCCCGCCCCGGGATTGGCCTGCTTGACCTTGCGCAGGCGCTCCATCCCACGCCCGCGGTAGCCGGAACGCCGCAGCGGGAGGCCACGACGTACGTGACCGCCCACGAGGGCTGGCCGCGCGGTTATTACGCAGGTGCTTTTGGCATCTACGCAGAAGGGGATGGCGAACTCGACGTCTGCCTGCGATCCGCCTTCGTCGACGGGGGAGAAGCGGCTGCGTTTGCTGGCTGTGGTATCGTCGAGGGATCGGATCCCGCGGCTGAATGGGAAGAGAGCGAACTCAAGCTGAAGCCGATGCGAGAGGCGTTGGGCCTGCGGGAGGAGGTGGGCCGGTGAATCCGGACCTGTGGCCGGTGCACGCGCTGGTGGATGGCCTGTACGCGAGCGGGGTGAGGCGCGCCGTGATTTCGCCGGGATCGCGCAACACGCCGCTCGTGTTGGCGCTCGTCGAGCAGGGCGGCATGGAACTTTTCTCGCACATGGACGAGCGTTCGGCGGCCTTCTTCGCTCTGGGCCTGGCGCGGCAGGCGGATGAGCCTGTGGCCTTGGTCTGCACGTCGGGGACGGCAGCCGCGAATTATCACCCGGCCGTGGTGGAGGCTTACTATTCGCGTGTGCCGCTGGTTGTGTTGACAGCGGATCGGCCCGCAGAGCTGCGCGAGGTCGGGGCCAACCAGACCATCCGCCAGTTTCAGATGTTCGGCGCGCATGTGAAGTGGGCCTCTGAGGCCCCTGTGCCGGAGGACAAGCCCGAGTTGGCCCTGCACATGCGCAGCCTTGCGTTGCGCGCGGGTCTTGTTGCGCAGAGCGGGCCGCAGGGGCCGGTGCACCTCAATGTGCCGCTTCGCGAACCCCTTCTGCCGCCGCGAAGGGGCGAATGCGATGCCCTCGGCCATCTCCCTCCGCTGCAGGTGCACGCGGCCGCAGCGCCCCCATGCGCGCCCACGGCGCTCGCACAAGTGGAGGATAGGCTCGCGCGCGCGTCGCGGCCGGCGATCGTCGCAGGGCCGATGCGCCCGGGCCGCCTGGCGGAGGCCCTCGCGCGGTTCGCCGCTCGGCTTGGCATCCCGCTTTTCGCGGACATCCTGAGCCAGGCGCGAGACAGCGAGGCAAGCGTGCCATTCTACGACTTGGCCCTGCGCGCCGGTTGTGTCCCGCAGCCCCCGGATCTCGTCCTGCGCTTCGGGGGCGAAATCACGTCGAAGGCGCTCTCGTCGTCGCTGAAGCGATGGGGCGCGGACGTCGTGGTGTTTGACGAGTCGCCGGTCTATCGGGACAGCCTGCACCTGGCCACGCAGGTTG
Organism: Alicyclobacillus vulcanalis; assembly: GCF_900156755.1. Lineage (GTDB taxonomy): Bacteria > Bacillota > Bacilli > Alicyclobacillales > Alicyclobacillaceae > Alicyclobacillus > Alicyclobacillus vulcanalis. Next base: position 180,911 of record NZ_FTOO01000002.1, on the reverse strand, counting down.
TCATAGGCGATCCGTCCGAGTGGCTGAGCCAAGTGACCGCGACTGTCGCGGACTGGCGTGAATACCTCGATGCCTGGAGACGCGCGTCGGAGCGCGCGAGGCAGTCGGTCGTGGATTCGCCCGTGTGGTTTGAGGGCGAGGCCGTGCGGATCGCCGTCGAGGCGCTGGAGCCCGGGCACGTGCTCGTGCTCGGCAACAGCCGTCCAATTCGCGATGCCGACGCACTGGCGCTGCCCAAGGCCGGCGTGGAAATCCACGCCAACCGCGGCGCGAGCGGCATTGACGGCGTCACTTCCACGGCGCTCGGGCACGCCGTCGCGTCCGGGAGGCCGACGCTTCTCGTCATCGGCGACGTATCGTTTTACCACGACATCAACGGCCTTGTCGCTGTGCAGGCTGTGACGTCGCCGGTCGTCGTGTTGCTCGTGCACAACGGCGGGGGAGGCATCTTCCGCCATTTGGCGCAGGCGGAGCGACCCGACGCGATCGACTGGTTTACGACGCCGCATGCGCTGGACTTTGAACCGCTGGTGCGCACGTTTGGCGGTCAGTATGGGCGCGCAAAGGACTCGGGTGAACTCGCGGCGTTGTTGCGGGATGGGCTTGCGTGCCCGGGACTTACGGTCGTCGAGGTTCGGTTCCCGAATGACGAAAGCCCGCGCGTGTATCGCGAACTCGTGGCGAGACTCGAGGCCGCCGTGGACGTGGGTTCGCGATGAAGCGGACGGCTCTGCTGCGCGGCGTCCGCTACGCGTATCAAGTGATTTCGGGCGACGAGCCGTGCCTGTTTTTGCACGGGTTCACCGGTTCGGGCGATGTCTTTGAACCCGTGGTCGAGCGCCTCGCGCGCCTCGGATGCCGCCCGTTGGCCATTCTCCCGGACCTGCTTGGGCATGGGCAAAGCGAGACACCGCCAGACCCAAGCCGCCTGTCGATCCAGGAAACCGTCCTCGATATCGATGCGCTCCTCGATCATCTCGGCATTTCAACATGCCGCCTGTTCGGTTATTCCATGGGGGGGCGTGTCGCGCTGGCGTACGCGCTTGCCCGTCCCGGCCGGGTGCGGGCCCTCGTCCTTGAATCGGCTTCACCGGGTCTGGACGATCCCGCCGAGCGCGAGGCGCGCAGGCGCGAGGACGACCAGTTGGCCGACGAGATCGAGCTGCGCGGCCTTGACTGGTTCATTCCGCACTGGGAGCGCCGCCCCATCTTCGCCACGCACGCGGCCCTGCCGGACGAGGAGCAAGCGCGGCAGCGCGCGATTCGCCTCTCAGGCAGCGCACAAGGGTATGCGCAGAGCCTTCGCGGGATGGGGACCGGCCGCCAGCCGTCGTACTGGAACGAGTTGTCTCGGCTTGCGATGCCCGTCCTGCTCGTGACGGGATCGCACGATGTCAAGTTCACGCAGATCGCGCAGCGCATGCGGTCGCGCATTCCGACGGCGGCGCATGCGGTCATCGACGGAGCGGGGCATACGCCACACCTCGAGCAGCCCGACCGCTTTGCCAACGCCATCCTCCCAATGCTATGTCCCTCTCGCGGGCGCGCCAACTGACGCGCGCCCTTCGGCTCCTTTTTGTAAACCTCGCGTAAAGTTTGTGAATCCACACCCAACAAGTCTTCACACAAAATTGAACGAGCCTCCAACGCACCTTCACATCCGCCTGCTAACCTCATCTCTGACGGGAGCGACTGGCTCCGCAAGATGTGAGAAAGAATACGCGAGTGAGAAGAGGACATAAGGGGGACCTTTGCGTGAAGCTGAACTCGAAGTGGTTTGCGGGCTTGGCGGCCGTGGCCGCCGTCGGTGTCGTGGCAGGGTGTGGCACGTCGAACACGTCGTCGCAGACGCAGAACACGTCGACGGCCAACACGTCTCAGCCAGCTGCAAGCGTGGCAAAGACGACACTCACCGAGACGGGATCGTCGCTCTTGTATCCGCTCTTCAATGCCCAGTGGATTCCGGCGTATCATAAGCTTCATCCCGACGTGGAGATGACGGCCGCGTCGACAGGCAGCGGCACGGGCATCTCAGACGCCATTGCCGGCACGGTGGACATTGGTGCGTCCGACGCGTACATGGCGGACGCCCAGATCCAGCAGCATCCCGATATGTTGAACATTCCTGTGGCCATTTCGGCGCAGCAGGTCATGTACAACGTGCCGGGGGTCAAGGGTCACCTGCACCTGAATGGCGAGGTCCTCGCCGCGATTTACGAGGGCAAGATTCAATACTGGGACGACGCGAAAATCAAGGCCCTGAACCCCGGCGTGAAGCTTCCGCATCAGGTGATCAAGCCGGTGGTGCGCTCCGATGGGTCTGGAGATACCTTCTTGTTCACTCAGTATCTGAGCAAGTCGAGCGCGGAGTGGAATCAGAACTACGGCTACGGCACCACCATCTCCTGGCCGGGCCTTCAGACGGAAATCGGCGCCAAGGGCAATCAGGGCGTTGTTGCGGCGCTCTCCAAGACGCCGTACTCCATCGGTTACGTGGGGATCAGCTGGCTGGATAAGGCGGTTCAGCAAGGCCTCGGGTATGCCGCGCTGGAAAACAAGGCAGGCAAGTACGTCCTTCCGACGAGCGCGACCATTCAGGCAGCCGCACAGGTCGGCGTTCAGAACGTGCCGGCTGACGAGCGCATTTCGCTCATCGACGAGCCAGGCGCCAACTCGTATCCGATCATCAACTTTGAGTACATCATCGTGAAGGACGACCAGCCCAACGCGGCGAAGGCGGACGCTCTGAAGACCTTCCTGATGTGGGCCATCAATCCTTCGGAGGGCAACAGCGCGAAGTTCCTCACGCCCGTGCACTTCCTGCCGCTGCCGGCGAGCGTGCACGCCAAGAGCGAGGCGCAGATCGAAAAGATTAAGGGCTAATCCCCGTCAGAACCAGGAGGGCATGCTGTGCGCAAAGTGTCAAAAGCGGCCAAGACCTGGGATCGCGGGTTTCGGGTGCTGGCGGCCGTCGGGGCCGCCAGCCCTGCCGTGTTCTTGGTCGCCATCGCGCTCATCGTCTTCGTGGAATCCGTACCGACGCTCCGCTTCATGGGCGTTCATTTTTTGACCGAAACGCGCTGGGACATGGGCAATTTGTACGGAGCCATGGTGCATAAAAACGGAATTACGGCGCCCGCTGGCGCTTCGTACGGCGCGCTGGTGTTCATCGCGGGTACGCTTTTGTCGTCGATCATTGCGCTCATCATCGCCGTCCCTGTGTCGGTGGGCACGGCGCTGATCCTCGCGTACCAGGTGCGCGGGCCGCTCGGATTCCTGCTCAACATCCTCGTCGAACTGTTAGCGGGCATACCAAGTGTCGTGATCGGCCTGTGGGGCATTCTCGTCCTCGTGCCGTGGATTGCCGCGGACTTCGCGCCGTTTCTCAAGTCGCTTCTCGGCTTCGTTCCCTTCTTCGGCGGGCAGACGGGCACGGGCTACAGTTTGCTCGCGAGTGGCATTGTCCTCGCCATGATGATCGTGCCCATCATCACGGCGACAACGCGCGACCTCTTGCAGCAGGTCCCGCTTTTGGCGCGCGAAGGCGGCCTCGGCATTGGGATGACGTCGTGGGAGGTCATCCGCTTCATCGCGCTGCCTTATATTCGCGAGGGTTTCATCGGCGCCGTGGCGCTCGGGTGGGGACGCGCGATGGGAGAGACCATGGCGGTGCTCATGGTATCGGGCAATGCGACCAACATCTTGCCGCACAACTTGTACAGCCCCATTTCCACCATGGCCGCGTTTATCGCCAATCAGCTGGACAGCGCGGAGACGGATGCGTCTGGGATGGCGGTGCACGCCCTGTCGGAGCTTGCGCTTCTCCTGCTCGCGATCACACTCGCCACGAACTTGTTGGCGCGCTGGCTGGTTCGTCCGCGCCGCCGGGAGGGGGTCGCTTCGGCATGAGAAGGCGTCGCCGCAAGTGGTGGGGTGCCGTGGGCTGGGGCGTCTCGTGGCTGGCTTTCTTGCTCGTCTTGTTCGGCCTCGTCGATCTCGTCGGTTCCGTGCTCTGGCAGGGCGTCCGCTCGTTTCGATTCTGGATGCTCGTCGAACCCACACAGGGCATCGCAGGAGGTCTCGAGAATGCCATCTTGGGCACGTTTGAACTCGTGCTGATTGGGGTGGTGTTCGCGGCCCCGCTCGGCATTCTCGGGGGCATTTTCACGTCCGAGTTTGCACCTCCGCGCCTCGCCCAGGCCATCCGTTTTGTGGCCGAGGTCCTGTCGGGCGTGCCGTCGATTGTCATCGGCTACTTCGGCTATTTGTTGCTCGTCTTGCATTTCCACTGGGGCTTTTCTGCGTTGGCAGGCGGGGTGGCGCTCACGCTCATCATGTTGCCGTACATTCTGCGCACCACGGACACGAGCTTGCAACAGGTGCCCCTGCTGCAGCGCGAAGCCGCTTGGGCGCTTGGCATGACCAAGACCCAGGCCATCTTGAAAACCGTGTGGCGCCCTGCCGCGTCCGGCATGGCCACCGGGCTTTTGCTCGCTGTGGCCATTGGTCTTGGAGAGACCGCTCCGCTGCTTTACACCGCGGGGTGGAACTCGAACAATCCATCGCTGGCGCTCACGCACTCGCAGGTGGGATATCTCACCTATGTCGCTTACACGTACTTGGACGAGCCGTACGCGCAGGCTCGCCAGCTGGCCTACGCCGCCGGGTTTGTGCTGTTGATGTTGATCCTCGTCATTCAGTTGCTCGTGCGACTGGTGGTGTGGCGCCAGGTCTCTCGCGGCGGCCGGATGCAGGCCTAACCTCATTTTCAACGGCTATTCGGGCTGGACAACGAATACCATAAGCGGAGGAGGCGCTGCGCGCCCTTCTCCGCTTTGCCGTTTTGGCCAGAAGTGGTCTTCTTCAGTTGTCCGGTGAATCCTTCAAGTTTAGAATAGAGCTGTGGAAGATTTGAGGGGGCGAGACGAATGCGCCGCGTTTTGCTGATGACCGCGTCCTTTGGCTCGGGGCACAACCAGGCGGCGTACGCCGTGATGGAGGCGCTCAAGGATAGAGATGCCGAGGTGGAAGTGGTCGACTACGTGGGGCTTCTGAACCCAGCACTGCGATCGTTTGCGAAGTTTAGCCTGATCCAGGGCGTCAAGCGAGCGCCGGGGTTGTATGGCCTCTTTTACAAGTCGATGTCGCGCATTGACCCGGACTCCGCCTTGCAGCGGTATGTCAATCACATCGGCATCGAGCGCATCCAGGAATACATCGCGTACTATCGGCCTGATTGCATCGCGAGCACGTTTCCGACGCCAATGGGGGTCGTCGGCGAGCTGCGCCGTGCGGGAAAAATTGACGTTCCCAATCTGGCCATCGTGACCGACTACACGGCACATCGCCAGTGGTATCACGATTTCGCGGATCACTACTTCGTGGCGACGGACGAGGTGAAGCGCGATCTCGTCTCGTACGGTATCCCCGAGGAGGCCGTGGATGTCGCGGGGATTCCGCTCCGGCGGAAGTTCCGGGAAGAGAACGTTCAGCGCCTGTTGTCTCACCGCCCCGAACTCATTCGTTCAATCGGTTTTCAAGAAGATATCCCTATTATCTTGTTGATGGGTGGCGGCAGCGGCATTCTCGCCGATCCTGGCGTGTGGGAGACGTTCATTCCCGAATCGGGCATGCAGTACCTGATCATCTGCGGCCATAACCGGCGACTGGAGCGCCGCTTCTCCACCATTCAGAGCGAGCGCGTGCGCGTGTTCGGGTATACCAACGAGATTGAGAAGTTCATGGCGATGGCGGATCTCATCGTCACGAAGCCGGGTGGGCTGACGCTCACGGAGTCGATAGCCATGCGCTTGCCGCTCCTCATTTACCGGCCCATCCCGGGTCAGGAGGAGGCGAATGCGCGCTTTGCCGAGCAGGCTGGCGTGGCGGTCTGTGTGAAGTCGCCCGCAGAAGCGCAGGCTTTCCTGCTGTCGGTTCGCGAGGACCCGTCCATCTTGGTCCGCATGCGCGAGGCTTCGAGTGCCATGCCGACGTGCGGCGCGGCGGAACGCATTGCGCAGAAAATCATGTTGTACGCCACCAAGAAGTTGCCATGTCGTTCGGTGTCTCCGGCGTGGCCGACCGAGCTTCTACCGACGTGAGAGGGAGTCGTGATGGGCTGGATTGTGGCCGCCGTGATCGCCGTCCTCGTGGTGTATGCGGGCCTCCCTTTTGTTTGGACCCGGATACTTGGCCGTTCTTGCATCCGTCGCACGCGCGTTCCCGGCTGCGTCGCCTTGACGTTTGACGACGGGCCGCATCCCGAGTACACGCCCCGATTGCTCGACGTGCTGAAGGAGGGGGGCGCCCGCGCCACGTTTTTCGTGATTGCGGAGCACGCGCTGAAGTATCCCGACATTGTCGGACGGATGCTCGCGGAGGGCCACGAGGTACAGGTGCATGGGTATCGGCACTGGTTCGTGCCATTGCTCCCGCCGCACCTCACCGTGCGGCAATGCGTGCAAGCCCGGGAGGTGCTCGCTCGGCGCTTCGGCATCGAGCCTCGGGTCTATCGACCCACCTGGGGAGCTTGCAATCTCGCCACGCTCGTGGCGCTCAGGAGATCGCGCATGACGATGTTATTGTGGTCCGTCATGGTCGGTGATTGGCGCAAAACACCGCCGGACGAGTTGGTGCGCCGAATCGTGGCGAAGCTGGATGCGCAATCCGTCCTTGTGCTCCACGACAGCGATTGGTCCCCGGGCGCAGAGCGCGGTGCGCCCGAAAGCGTCATTGCGGCGATGCCGGCCGTGATTGAGGAGATTCGCAGACGCGGCTACACGTTCGTGCTCGCGTCGGAATGCGAGTAGGGAGGGGAGACCATGCCAAATCGAGCAGCGCGGGCGGTCTTTGATGCATGGGAAGCCTTATTCCATCGCGCCCTGCACCTGGAGGAACTCGAGCCCGGTACGGAACACCTGTTTTTCGTCACCCGTCGCCGGTATCTCGGGCGGCCTTTCGAGGTGGATGGCATCGCCGTTCGTCCGGGCGATCCCGTCGTGGAAATGCACATGAACAACGCGCTCATCGAGCGGGCGCTGCGCGAGGACGCCAACGTCGTCCGGGCTATCGTGCGGCTTTTGCGCCAGGCGCGCGTCTCCATGCCGGCGCTCGCACGCGTCGTACAGCAGGAGAAGTTTCACGATGCCCACGTGCTGTACGGAATCACGATGATTCACCGAGGCATCGAGCACTTCGGATTTCATACGTATCCGCTCCGGAATCCGCTCGTGCGAGCCGTCACGAGTTGGCACTTGACCAACATTCTCAAGATGGTGAATCCAGACGCGGATCACATCCTGCAGACGCACCGGGACGTCCTACAGCCGAAGCTCGTCGTCGCTTCCAAGCAGAAAATTATCGAGATGTTTGGCGAAGGCCATCTCGCCGGGCGCGAGGCTGAAATGAGCAGCGCTCAAGGCCGCGGTGAGGCCGTGTCTCTGGACTCATGAGGTGTTTATTGCTTTACGCTTCCTTTGGCGACGGGCACGTTCAGGTAGCGCGAGCGCTCGCCGAGGCTTTACAGCGGGAACTCGGGGCGGAGGTTGCCGCGGTCGACACGTTTCGACAGACCAACGAATGGCTCGCGCGGATGAATGAGCGCCTGTTCGAATGGACCACGCGTTACGCGCCAGCGCTCTACGGGTGGAGTTACGACTGGACTCGAAATTTGTCCATTCGTCATCCGCTGTGGGCGGCTCTGGCGCGTTTTTCGCGCCGAGCCGCTTGGCAGGCTGTCGAGCACACGGAGCCCGACGTGATCGTCCAACTGTTTCCAGATCATGCTTTGGCCGAGTTGCCACCTGGGCGGAGGCCGCTCGTCGCGGTGGTCCTCACGGATTTCGCGGTGCACAGCCGGTGGATTCACGCCAATGCCGATCTCGTGGTGGTGCCGACGGACGAGGCGGCGCACCACGTACGGCGGCTCCGCGGGGATGTCGCGGTGGAGGTGGGCGGCATTCCCGTGCGCGATCAGTTTCGCCGGTGCAGGCTCCCTCGGACAGCGGGACGGCGCCGGATCGTGCTTTTGGCCGGCGGGCGCGGGGTCTTTCCTCAGTACGAAGGGGTCCTGGAGCGATTGGTGCGTCACTTTCCGGGGCACGAGATCCAGGTGATGTGCGGCAGGAACGCGCGCATGCACGAGCGGGTGCGGGCATTCGCAGAGCGGATGGGCCATTCGAACATTTGCCCGGTGGGTTTCACGGAGGACGTGGCGAGTTATCTCCAGCAGGCGGATTTCGTGATCGCGAAGGCGGGCGGGGTCACCATCGCCGAATGCCTTGCATCAGGAACGCCGATGATTTTTTACAAGCCCCTTCCAGGCCAGGAGCGCGAGAACGCCCGCTGCCTCGAGCGGCTGGGCGCGGGCCGCATCGCGGGGTCGCTCGCCGATCTCGACCGACTATTCGCGGAGGGCGCGGGCGATATCGCAGGAGCGATGCGGCGCAGGGCCCTGGAGCTGGGCAAGCCGGGAGCCGCGTCCTACGTTGCGGCGTGCCTGGCACGCCATTGGGCGCGCCGCCGGGGATGCTCGCCGGCGGGCGCGAGCGACGCGGCTCGACTTGTGCTTCAAGAGAGGGGCTGAAACGAGCCGTATTGGCTCGTGTAGTAGAGCAGGGGTGATTGGGCGTCGTCGGCGTGTGTCCACTCGACCTGGCCGACAATGACGCGGTGGTCTCCCCCCTGCCATTCCTCAGCGAGTGTGCAGACCAGCTGCGCTTGCGCACCGGGGAGGAGCGGCTGGCCCAAAGGGCCGATCTCGTAGTCGATGCCCTGAAACTTATCAGACATCTTGCTCGCAAATTGATTGGAAAGACCCGCTTGGTCTTTCGAGAGAATGTTGACTGAAAACGCGCCGGATCGGCGGAGCAGCGGGAGAATGCTGGCGCGTTCGTCGATGCAAGCGAGAACCAGCGGCGGCCGCAGCGAAAGCGAACAGAAGGCGGAGACGGTGATGCCGCCCATCTCGCCTTCAGCTGCCGACGCGATGACGGTCACGCCGCTGGCGAATTTGGCCAGAGCCCTGCGAAATGCGTTCTCGTCAATCGCCATGATGTGACTCCTTTCGATTTTCAACCCTCTTACCATTGTATCGGACTCAAGCGATCGCGGAAACTTGGCAGACGCATTTGTGCGCGTGAAATTGGAGGATTGGGGACAAAAATCGTCCTGATGTTCGAAGTTGTTTGCAAATCTATGAAAATATCATTGTCGAATGGGGGCGAGCCCGGTATAATAGGCCCGAAGCAAGCATCCTAGTTGGAGCAAAGGGGCTTTGGCGAGTGCGCTCTCGAATGGCAGCAAGCATAGGTTCGGTAGTCGCGTGCTTAGGTGTCTGTCTCGCGCCGACCACGGCGATGGCTTCGTCTGCGACGTACACAGTGCGCGCTGGCGACAGCCTCTACGAAATTGCAGCAAAGTTTCATGTCACGGTCCGCCAACTCGAGCAGTGGAACCATCTTTCGTCCGATGTCATCCATCCGGGCCAGGTCCTTGTGGTGTCTCAAGGCGGCGCGAATGCCGTCCGCTCCCCTTCGCATTCCCCCTCATCTTCCGCTACCACCTACGTCGTCAAACCCGGCGATTCGCTGTGGTCCATCAGTGCAAAGTTCCATATCACCATGGCGCAGTTGGAGGCGTGGAATGGGCTCACGCCGTCGAGCGCGATTCACCCAGGCGAGTCGCTGCGGGTGTCCGGGGCCGGTGTGACCTCTGCCTCGGTCCAGCATGGGACGGCCAAATCCGCCTCCCTGTCGAGTCGCGGGAGTTCACCCGCCTCATCCAACGCGTCGCTCATGCAGAGCGCGCTCGGCTTTGCCGTGGCGGACTATGCAAGAAACTTCCTGGGAGATCCCTATGAATGGGGAGCCGCAGGGCCATCGGCATTTGATTGCTCAGGGCTGATTCAGTACGTGTATGCTCATTTTTACATCCAGTTGCCGCGGACGAGCTATGCTCAGTATGACGTCGGCATCCCCGTCTCGGAAGGCAATTTGCAACCCGGAGACATCGTGTTTTTTGATACATACGGCAGCGGACCGTCGCACGACGGGATTTACATTGGCAACGGGCAGTTTATCAATGCGGCCAGTGTCTCCGTGGAAATCGATAGCCTGTCGGATCCGTACTGGGCGAGCCATTACGTGGGCGCTCGGCGGGTCATCGGAGAGACGGGCTGAGGAAAAGAGAACAAGAAAAGCAGCGCGGCGGCCATGCGCTGCTTTTCTTGTTGAGTTTGGCTTTCCTCGGGTGCGGTTGGCGATGGGAGACGGAATGCGCATGTGGCCGTCAGGAGACGGCGTGTATGGTCACATAGCCCGCGGTGCCCGCCAGGATGGCGACGGACACAGCAAACGCGGTTTTTTCGACGTAATGGATGAAGGTCAACAGGCGCTGGACGGGATCTTGCGAGGTTGTTTTCCTTTCCACCACAACACCCTCCTAGCCATGATGGTCTGCTTCCAGATTACCAAATCGCGCTTGCGAGCGGGCGATGCAGCCACGTCCGTCTTTGACGGTTATGTCACAAGTTCCTCGCCATTCGTCGAGGCGTGTCGATTTAGTTCAAATCGGATCGCTCACCGGTGAGGATGTACAAGACGCTTTCCCCGATGTTGGTGACGTGATCGCCAATGCGCTCGAGGTAGCGGCCGCAGAACGCGATGAACATGCGTTCCTGAGGAGAACAGCCTGCATGGCGATCGTCGGCGAAGAGCCCTTCCACGAGCAGGCGGTAGTCCCGGTCGACCGCGTCGTCCATCTCCGCGAGCCTGCGCGCCGCGTCCGCATCACTGTTCACGTAGGCATTCAGCCCTTCCGAAACCATTCCGTCGACGGCGCTGGCCATGTCCTGCAGGCGGGCTGCAGCTTCGGGCACGGGGGCCGATGTCAGTCGAAGCGCCGTTTTGGCCAAGTCGACGGCGAGATCGCCCATGCGTTCGAGGTCCACGGCAAGCCGCATGCCGGCGACGATTCTGCGCAAATCGCCGGCCACGGGTTGCTGCGTGGCGATGAGACGGATGCACAGATCCTCGATGTCGTGATCCTGCCGGTTGATTTCCCGATCTCGCTCGATGACACGCCTGGCGAGGGCTTCATCGTGTTTGAGCAGGGCAGCGACGGCGTGGCGGATGGACTCCTGCACGTCGCCTCCCATGTGCAAGAGCTTCAGCTTCAGCTCCTTGAGCGCGATGTCAAACGCTTGACGTTGATGCATACCGTTCGTCCCTTCATGTGGCGTCGTTCACCTGGCGTCCGTCAGCCAAACCGACCGGTGATGTAGTCCTCGGTGCGCTTGTCCCGCGGTTTGGTAAACATGCGCGTGGTGTCGTCCATCTCGATTAAGTGCCCTTCGTAAAAGAATGCCGTCTTGTCGGCAATGCGCGCGGCCTGTTGCATGTTGTGCGTCACGATCACGACGGTGTAGGTCTGTTTGATCTCCTCGATGAGTTCCTCGATGCGCATGGTGGATATGGGATCGAGCGCAGACGCCGGCTCGTCCATGAGCAACACCTCGGGTTCCACAGCCAGGGCGCGCGCGATGCACAGCCGCTGTTGTTGACCGCCGGACAGGGCGGTTGCTGGTTTGGCAAGGCGGTCCTTGACCTCATCCCAAAGGGCTGCCATACGGAGGGCTCGTTCGACGCGTTCCCGCAGCTCGCCAGAGCGACGGATGCCCGCGAGCCTCAGTCCGATGGCGATGTTGTCGAAAATCGACATCGTGGGGAACGGATTTGGCTTTTGGAACACCATGCCGACCATGCGGCGCACGTCGACGGGATCGAGGTCGAAGATCGAGTCTCCGCCGAGGCGGATATCTCCCTCCACGCGGGCTTGGGGATGCGTTTCGTGCATGCGGTTGAGGCACCGGATAAACGTCGATTTCCCGCACCCAGACGGTCCGATGATGGCCGTGACGCGGTTCTCCTCAATATCCATCTCAATATTGTGCAGCACCTGGTGTGCGCCGTACCATGCGTGTAAGCGGCGAACCGTCATGGACTTTCCCACGACATTGTCTCCTCCCAATCCTATGCCGTGTGCAATCTATGTTTTCTCAAGCCTTAACTCGCAGGACTCCGCACAACACGATACTGGGTGAATGTTAAGCTCGTGTGAGGTTTGTGTAGATTTTTGTAGGGGGACGGTAGGGGAACAACACAAAAGCCACGGCGTGACCGCAGCGTGGCTCCTGTGTACACAAGTGGATGATGGCTTTCCTAGAGTGTATCGCAAAACGCGCGGAGCTTGTCGATGGAGGGCGGTTGAGATGTGTCAATCCTGTGACAAACCGCTCACGTCCGCGCCGTCGCGCGTTTTTAACAATCTTCAACAATCTCTTGACACTTGTCTCATCTGGATTTTACGCACGCGTGGTACGGTGAAAGTGCGCTGGACCTGTGCTTAAGCGGTTCGTGCATGAACCCCAATCCGCGTTCGCCGCCTCACATGAGGCGGCATTTTTTTGACGTTCGAATCTGCGAATTAGACGCCTTGCGAATGTCGCGGACGGTGGCAACCCCAAATGCTCTACGGGCGCGCGTTCGCGGGCCCGTATCGGTCCAGCGCCCGCTTCAGTGTTTGAAGCGACGCCTTGAGCTGATTGTAGACCTGCGCTGGCGCTCCTTCCCCTGTGTAGGCGTCCCAGAGGGCGACCACTTGCTGAGCATCGGCAAACAGTTCCCCGTTGGGCGAAGAAGGTGAAGCACCGCTACCGACCGCTTGAATGGATTGGAACTGCGTATCAAAGCTGACGTTTCGGTTCTCTGCAAGCGCCTGCTCCACACCACGGTAAATGGCGTTGCACACCGCATAGAGCTTCGGGTCGACTGCCGCATGTTCCTTGGATGCAGGGCTTGTGACATGGCCAGGGTTGGGCTGTTCAGTCGCGTTCGAAGCGGGCTGAGGGGCGCCGCAACCTGCGACCAGAGCGAGTGTGAGTGCTGCGCACACCAAGGCCGGCCACCGATGCATTGCAAGACCTCCTTCGCGACCCGTGCACGGCAAAACCGCCGGCCCCTCGAGCGAGACCGGCGGTTTTGCGCGAAGCACATCCGCGTTCAACGGTTGCGGAAAAAGTTCCGATTCTTCTCGATAAATTCCTTCTCGTCCTCTGGGACGAATTCCTCTTGGTAAATCGCGTTCACCGGGCAGACCGGCTCACAGGCAGCGCAGTCGATGCAGAGATCGGGGTCAATATAATACTGATCCGGACCCTCGTGGATGGCGTCCACCGGGCACGTCTCCACGCAGTCCGCGGCCTTTTCCCCAATGCAAGGCGACGTGATGACAAACGGCATTCGCGTGAGCCTCCCTTGAATCCTTATCGTATGATGTTCTCGTTACAGATATACACCAAATCTATAGGAAAACTCAAACGAAAGTTTTTCAAAAATCGTGCCACATGTCGTTTAGAGTTCTGGCTTCGGCCTTGACGAAAGCCGGCAGGGCGCCTTGGGCTGCGCTGCACGGCGTCGACCAGCCTCTGAGCGGCTCCTCGTGAACGCACAATGACAGGCAACCTGTAGCGAGATGTGCAGACGATCTTTTGCGGATAGGTCGCGCAGCCGCATGAAGGCCCTTGCTACCGCAATCGATTTCGCCTCGTTCTTGCTTCTTGCAAGAAAAGGGCCCAAAGGGTCTTGCATGATTGCCTATGTTGGTGGCAGAATAGCCATGAGAGCGTTTCCATCGCGCCGCCATGGTCGCAATCGATTTCGAGCGAATTTCACCTGATTCTTGCCTCATTTGCGGCGATGTCTTGTGGATTCTCGCTCGAAAACGGTTTCGAGACAAAGGCGGCAACGCACGAAGAAGGGGGCAGATGCAGTCATGAAGCGAACCATGCGCAAGAGAACTTGGGCGGCGGCCACTGTGACCTTGGCCGTGATCGCGGTGGCTGGGTGCGGAACAGGCAACCCCTCGACCCAGACTTCGAACGCACCGTCAGCAGGCGCTCAGGGCACGCAGCAGGCGGCGAGCGCTGCGTCAAGTTCGGTCCTCACCGTGGCGCCGAACATCACGGGCACGTTTTCCGACAACTTTAACCCGTTCAGCACAAACAGCATGCCGGGTACGTTGGGGAACATCTATGAGACCCTGTTCTACTTCGACAACACCACGGGCAAACAGTTCAATCTGCTCGGCACATCCTTTCACTTCTCCAATGGCGGGAAGACGTTGACCGTCGCCCTGCGCAAAAACGCGACGTGGACCGACGGAGTACCGTTCACCGCCCAAGATGTCGTGTTCACGTTCGAAGACCTCAAAAAATACCCGGATGCGGACACCAATGGGGTGTGGCAGCAGTTAAAGAGCGTGCAGGCGCAAGGAAAGTACACCGTGGTCTTTCAGTTCGCGCGGCCCAACATTCCTTTTGCGGAACAGTACGTGCTGGGCAGCACCTATATTGTTCCAGCCCATCAGTGGAAGGCACTCGGCGACCCGGCGAAAGCAAAAATCACGCATCTGAACGCGATAGGCACGGGGCCGTTCAAGGTGTCTTCGTTCACGACGCAAGATTACCAGTTCACCGCAAATCCGCACTATTATGGCGGCGCACCAGCGGTCAAAACGCTGAACTATCCGGCGTTTGCCAGCAACTCGAGCGCGGACCTGGCACTCGCGAGCGGTCAAATTCAGTACGCGGGCATCAACATTCCGAACGTCGAGAAGACCTTCGTAGCGGCCGATCCGGCGCACAACCATTATCTGTTCCCCCCGAACGAGCCCGTGGAGCTTTATCCGAATCTGAACAACCCGCTCCTCGCGATGCTGCCGGTGCGAGAGGCCATCAGTTTGGCCATCGACCGCAACGCGCTCTCGAAGATTGGCGAGACGGGCTACGAGAAACCGGCCGTGCCGACGAGCCTCGTGTTGCCACCGCAGTCGTCGTGGCTCGACCCGAGCCTGCCCGCGAGTTATCGAGCCTTCACCGTGGATGACGCGAAGGCCGTGCAAATTCTCGAAAAGGCGGGCTTCCGGAAGGACCAGAACGGGATTTTCGCCTTGCACGGGAAGGAACTCTCGTTCAACCTGTTGACGGTCAGCGGCTGGAGCGACTGGGACGAGGACGCGCTGCTGATCAAACAGCAGCTGGCCAAGGTCGGGATCGCCGTAAACGTTCAGGAGGAGCAGTTCTCCGCCTATTACAGCGCGATTAACCCGGGCCCCGGCCAAGTGCCGCATTACGATCTCGCCATTTCTTGGACGAACGTCGGACCGACGCCGTACACGACCTACTACGACATGCTGGATTCGCATGGGTCATTCAACGTGGAAGGCTATCACAATGCACAGGTGGACCAGTGGTTCAACGAGTTTTCGTCGACCACAAACAGCCAAGTTCAGCACCAGGTGATGTACAAAATCGAGCGGCTCGTGGCGAGCCAGCTGCCGGTTATCCCGTTGTTGGACGGCGCCCTCTGGTATGAATACAATGACCGCCACTTCACGGGCTTCCCGACGGCAGACAACCTCTGGATCAACCCGGCGCCGTACACCTATCAAGCCGCGGCCATCATCATGGATCACCTGAAACCGGTGAAGTGATCTGCGGCGGCGCTTTACGAGCAGAGCGTAGGCAGCTAGGATAGGGGTAAGCGGATTCACAGGCGCGGAGGCCGCCGCCCGCGCCTGTGTGTGCCAAGGAGGGAAGTGTGCATGCGATATGTACTAAATCGATTTGGTTTTTTGGTGCTGTCGCTTTGGGCTGCCATCACGCTCAACTTCATTTTGCCGCGGCTCATGCCCGGTAACCCGGCCCAGGCGATGATCGCGAAACAGGCGGGCAACATCAACCCGGCGGCGTTGAAGGCGATTGAGCAACAGCTTGGATTGTCCAACGGTCCGCTGTGGCAACAGTACTTTCAGTATCTCGGGAACTTGCTCACGGGGCACTGGGGCGCTTCGTTCCAGTACTTTCCCACGCCCGTCGTCAACATCATTGAAACGAGCTTGCCGTGGACCATCGTCCTTCTGGGTGTGGTTACCATCCTTTCGGTGGTCATTGGGACGCTGGTGGGCATCCTGATTGCCTGGCGGCGCGGCGGCACCGCGGACAACGTCATTCCGGTCGCCACCATGTTTGGTCAAGCGATTCCGACGTTTTGGCTCGGCCTCATTCTCATCTACTTCTTTGGGTTTGTGCACCATTGGTTCCCGCTCGCGCACGGCTACGGGGACGACGTGACGCCGGGGCTCAATGGGCCATTTCTCGCAAGCGCCGTGTACCACAGCATTTTGCCGGCGGTCGTGGTGTTTGTCGGCAGTATCAGCGGTTGGATCGTGGGCATGCGCAACAACATGATCACGACGCTCGGCGAGGACTACGTGGTGTTCGCCGAGGCCAAAGGCGTGTCCAAGCGGCGGCTCATCTTTTCGTACGCGGCGCGGAACGCGCTTTTGCCCCAGCTGACCTCGGTGGCCATTGCGCTGTCGTCCATCATCGGCGGGCAAATTCTCATTGAGCAAGTGTTTTCCTACCCAGGGATCGGATACGGACTGACGAACGCCGTGGCGAGTGAGGACTATCCCCTGATTCAAGGGATGTTCCTCATCATCGCCGTCACGGCGCTCGTGATCAACTTCATTGTGGATATGCTGTACGGGCGGCTTGATCCGCGCGTGCGGAGAGGGGGGCGGCGGGAATGACCGTAGCTGCGATGGACGTGGCGCAGGGCCGGACGAAGCGCGCCAGCCGGAGGAAGAACTCGGCGTTTCACCAGTTCTTTCGCAGTCCCAAGGCGTTAGCGGGCGTGATTCTGTTCGGCATGTTTCTGGTGGTGGCGGTATTTGCCCCTGTGATTGCGCCTTACAATCCCACGTCGACCGCGTTTGGCATGTTGCAGCCGCCCTCGCATGCCCACTGGTTTGGCACGACGAGTCTCGGTCAGGACGTGTTTTCTCAGTTTATCTGGGGCACGAGGACCACGCTCATCGTCGGGGTCGGCGCGGGCCTGTTGAGCACGGTCATTGCGATTTTGATTGGGGTGACCGCGGGGTACGTGGGCGGCGTGGTGGACTCGATTCTCAACGCGCTCTGCAACATCTTTTTGGTGATGCCGGGATTGGCGTTGCTCATCATCATCGAGTCGTACGTGCACAACACGACGCCTTACATGAATGGCCTGATCATCGCGCTCACCGGTTGGGCGTGGGGTGCGCGCGTGATGCGCTCGATGGCCATGACCATTTCAAGCCGCGACTACATCGCGGCGGCGCGGCTGTCCGGGATGTCGACCTTCCGGATCATCCTGTTCGAGATTGTGCCAAATATGACGAGCGTGATTGCCTCCAACGTCATGTACGCATGTTTGGCCGCGGTCTTGGCGGAGTCGGGCCTTGCGTACCTGGGTTTTGAGAACGTCGCGTCGACCAGCTGGGGCACGATGCTCTACTGGGCGACGCAGAACAGCGCGCTCATGAGCGGCGCGTGGTGGTGGTTTGTGCCGCCTGGGCTTGGCATCGCGCTTCTCGGCACGAGCTTCGCGCTCATGAACTTCGGGATTGACCAGGTGACCAATCCGCGGTTGCGCACGTCGCGCAAGCGGCGTGAGGTCGAAAGGGCACTTCGCGAACTTCGGGCGCAGAAGGGGGAGGTGGGTGCAGATGGGCGAGGTGCAGGAACCCGTCCTGGAAATTGAAGATTTGTCCGTCGCCTACGTGACGAATGCCGGGCTCGTCCACGCGGTGAGTGACGTCAACCTGACCGTGCGGCGCGGCGAGATCGTCGGGCTCGTCGGGGAATCGGGATCTGGCAAGTCGACGATGGCCTACGCCATCATGCGGTTGCTGCGGGGCGACGCCGTGGTCACCAAGGGCCGCGTGCGCGTGTTGGGGCAGGATGTGTATGCGCTCTCGGAAAAGGAGCTCAGGTCGTTCCGCTGGAGCAAGATGTCGATGGTGTTTCAGAGCGCCATGAGCGCGCTGAACCCCGTGATGACGGTGGAGACCCAGATCATCGACACCCTCCTGGCGCACCGCCCGGACTTGTCGCGGGCCCAGGCGCGGGAGCGGGCGCAGGAGTTGCTCGATCTCGTCCGCATCGATCGCAAGCATCTCAACAGCTACCCGCACGAGTTGTCGGGAGGCATGCGCCAGCGCGTCGTGATCGCCATCGCCATCGCGCTCAATCCCGCGCTGGTCATCATGGACGAGCCGACAACCGCGCTCGACGTGGTGGTCCAGCGGTCGATTCTCGACGAGATCAGGCGAATCCAAGCGCAGGTCGGGTTTGCCATTTTGTTTGTGAGCCACGACTTCAGCCTGGTGGCGGAACTGGCCTCGCGGGTCGCCATCATGTATGCGGGGCGAATTGTGGAGCTGACGCCGAGTCACCTGTTGCATTTGTCTGAGCGCCACCACCCTTACACCGAGGGGCTGCTCAAGGCGATCCCGCAACTCACCGCCGAAGAGGTGACCATTCAGGGCATCGGGGGCTATCCGCCGGACCTGCAGGACCTGCCGCCCGGGTGTGCGTTTCACCCGCGCTGCCCGTACGCGATGGACATCTGCACACGCGTTCGGCCCGCACAGGTCCAGGCGGGCGAAAAGCTCTTGGAATGTCACCTGTTTCAAGGCGCGGAGGTGAATACGCATGTCTGAGGCCGCCGTGATCGCCAAAACGACCGCCCTGGTCGATGTGCGGGATCTCGTCGTTCGCTTTCCCATGGGCCGCGGCCGCTTCATCCGGCCGGTCGATCACGTCAGCTTCTCCCTCGAGCCGGGCGAGGTGCTGTCGCTGGTCGGCGAGTCGGGATCGGGCAAGTCGACCATTGGCAAGGCGCTCGTGCGCATGATTGAGCCCTCGGAAGGCGAGATCTGGGTGGCTGGCCGCGATGTGGCCCACATTCGCGGCCGGGCGCTGAAGGCGTACCGCAAGGACGCGCAGATGGTGTTTCAGGACCCGTTCGGCTCGCTGAATCCGACGCGGACCATCGAACAACATCTCGCGTTCCCCGTGCGAAAATACCGGCGGGACGGCGAGGGCCGCGTGACGGATCTCATCGACGAGTTGTTGGCCAAGGTGGGGCTCACACCGGTCGCCGATACGCGCCGCAAATATCCCCACGAACTATCCGGCGGCCAGCGCCAGCGCGTGGCCATCGCGCGTGCGCTCGCCGTTCATCCGAAGTTCATTGTCGCCGACGAGCCCATCTCGATGCTCGACGTGTCCATCCGCGCCGGCATCCTCAAGCTGATGAACGAGCTGCGGGAGGAATTGAAGATCGCGTTCCTGTACATCACGCACGATCTCGCCTCCGCGCGTTACATCGGCAACCGGATCATGGTGCTCTACGGCGGCAAGGTGATGGAGACCGCTCCGTCCGCCGAACTCATTCGGCATCCGGTTCACCCTTACACGCGGCTGTTGTTCGCGGCGACGCCCGGGACGCGCCATCAGGGGCCGCTGCCGGAGACGTCCAACCGCCCGCCCAACCTGATGGAGGATCGCGTCGGCTGTCCGTTCGCCGATCGCTGCCCGCTCGCGTCGGAGATCTGCCGAACCGAGGCGCCGCTCCTGGCAGAGGTGTCCCCGGGTCACTACGCCGCGTGCCACCATCCGGGCTGAACGCCGGCCTCTATGCGTTCACACGAAAAGCAAGGGAGATGACACAGATGCGCAAGTTTCCGGAAGGGTTCATCTGGGGGACCGCAACGGCATCGTATCAAGTGGAAGGCGCCACGCGGGAGGGCGGGCGCGGCCGGTCGATCTGGGACACGTTCGCACACACCCCCGGCAAGGTCGCGCAAGGCCATCACGGAGACGTCGCCTGCGATCATTACCATCGCTACCTCGACGATATTCAACTCATGAAGGATCTGGGGATTTCCTCCTACCGTTTTTCCATCGCCTGGCCCCGCGTCATGCCGGAAAAAGGGCGCGTCTGGGTGAAGGGGCTCGACTTTTACAAGAGGCTCATCCATGCCCTGCTGGAAGCCGGCATTCGCCCAGCCGTCACCATCTACCACTGGGATCTGCCGCAGTGGATTGAGGACGATGGCGGTTGGAACAGCCGCGAGACCGTCTCCCGCTTCCGCGAGTACAGCGAAATCCTGTTCCGGGAGCTCGGCGATCTCGTCCCGATGTGGATCACGCACAACGAGCCATGGTGCGCCTCGATCCTCGGGTACGGCCTCGGCGCGCATGCGCCGGGGCTCTGCGACTGGCGCAGGGCGTATCGCGCCGCACACCACCTGCTCTTGTCGCACGGCCACACCGTTCGCCTCTACCGCGAGCTCGGCCTCAAAGGGGAGATAGGCATCACGCTGAATCTCACGCCGGTGTATCCCGCGTCCTCTCGCCCCGAGGACGTCGCCGCCGCGCATCGGCAGGACATGTTTCAAAATCGCTGGTTTCTCGATCCCGTCCTGAAGGGCGCATATCCCGAGGAGCTTCTGCGCCGTGTCGACGCGGTGGTCGGCGGGTTCGACGCGGTACAACCCGGCGATCTCGAGGTGATCTCGGCGCCCATCGACTTCCTCGGCGTCAACTACTATTCCCGCGCCGTCGTGGCGGACGATCCGGCGGATCCGCTGCTCGGTGTCCGCCACGTTCCTGGCGAAGGCCCGCGCACCGAGATGGACTGGGAAGTGTACCCCGAAGGGCTGTACGATCTGCTGAGCCGCCTGCGCCGCGACTATGGTGATGTGCCCATCTACATCACGGAAAATGGCGCAGCCTACGACGATCGCGTCGAGGGAGGCAGCGTCCACGATACGAATCGCATCGAGTATCTCGCGCTGCACTTCGCCGCGGCTCACCGCTTCCTCGAAGAGGGGGGAAATCTCCGGGGTTACTATGTATGGTCCTTGATGGATAACTTCGAGTGGGCGTTTGGCTACACCAAGCGGTTCGGCATCGTGTACGTGGACTACGAAACGCTCGCTCGCATCCCGAAGGACAGCTACTTTTGGTATCAACAGGTGATTCGCGACCGGGCGATCGCGCCCGAGGCGACGGAACTTGCGCGCTGAACCAGGGCGCACCATCAGGCCAGCACATGCTGGCCTGATCTTGTTCAGGTGTCCAGGGGAACGTGGAACCACGCGAGGAACAGTGAAGTGACGAGGCCACAAAATCCTACGGAGAGTCGCCAGTTTCGATCGTGCAGCCACATCACGAACAGCATGAACGTGTCGAGCACGATCGACCAGCCAAATCCCCAGCCGTGATAGTATTCGATTTCATGAAATCGCACCAGGCACCATTCAAACGCGCTGTACAGGGCCAAAAACAGCGCGAAGTGCAACACTCGTCTTCCGAAGGAGGTCGGCATGTAGCGAAGCAACAGAAGCGTGGTACACGGGAACAACACGAAAATCTGCACCAGCTGCGACAGCTTGTCGGAGATGAACCACCACCTCGGGTGATACCACATCATGTATCCGCGGCATACGAGATTGTACATCAGTGCGATCACGTCGATCCAAAGGACCGACCTACAGTACTGGGTAAGGTACGTATGGGTTCGCGTCGCGAGGACCACGGCAAGAAATCCGGCGGAGAACAATAGGACTACCACATGAGTCGCCTCAGCTCCTTCGTGTCTGCGTGCAGGGGGCGAGGCCGTGCGGCAGGCTCATTCAGAGTATGGTAAGCGCGGCCGATTCGCATACCGTCGAAGAATGTCGAACGGCGGCGCGGACGGCGCCACGGGCGCGCCGCGATCTCCTACGTGGTGGAGTGCGCAAGAAAAAACCCGTCCCAGCCTTCTGACAAGGTTGGGACGGGTTTTGGCTGGTGCGGTCGAGAGGACTTGAACCTCCACGGAGTTGCCCCCACTAGAACCTGAATCTAGCGCGTCTGCCAATTCCGCCACGACCGCATGTCTCGGTTGTCCGTTCGCCCTTGCATCAGTACCGGAGCGAACGATTAGATTATACAAGGAATCGCCGGCGTTTGCAACGAATACTTTCATCGATGGCTCAATTTTTTTCACCGTGCAAGGGAGGCGCTCCTATGCAGTTCTTCAAGATGCACGCCCTCGGGAACAATTATGTATTTGTCGATACGAAAAGGACCACGCTCCCGACGGACGATGTCCCGTCGCTGGCTCGTCGGGTGAGCGACGTGCGCCGAGGAATCGGGTCGGACGGCCTGATTCTCGTCACGCCTTCCGAACGCGCGGATGTCGGCATGCGGATCTGGAACGCGGACGGATCGGAGGCGGAATCCTGCGGGAACGGCCTTCGCTGCGTCGCGCGATACGCGTATGAGCGGGGGCTCGTCGATGCCACGCACTTCTCCATCGAGACGAAGGCGGGCGTGGTCGCCGCCCAGGTTCATCTGGACGTGGCCGGGCGCGTGCGGATGGTCACCATCGACATGGGCGTGCCGCGCTTTGGCACGGAGGCCGTGCGTTACCTGGGGCGGGATCGCGGAGACGATGTGCGCGTCGACGTCGGCGAGGCTCGCTACACGGGCACCTTGGTCAACATGGGGAACCCACATTTTGTGGCGCTCGTGGACCGGGTGGATGACGTGGACGTGGAGAGCATTGGGCGCGTCATTGAGTCCCACCCTAATTTTCCAGACCGCATCAACGTGGAGTTTGTCGCGGTTTTGGACTCGGACGAGATCGACTTTCGCGTGTACGAGCGAGGCTCGGGGGTGACGTTCGCGTGCGGGACGGGCGCGTGCGCGAGCGTGGCGGCGCTCGCCAGGAAGGGCTACGTCGGGCGGCGCGTGACGGTCCACCTGCTCGGCGGCGATCTCGACATTGAACTTCGCGACGACGGACACGTGTGGATGACGGGCGAGGCCCATTGGGTGTGCGAGGGCACGTATTACGCGTGAGGCAACGGGGCGGGCGTGGTGGTCGCCTAGACAGCGACCAAGGCCACGCCCGCCAAGATGACGAGCACGCCGGCCCAGCGGATCCACGGCACGTGCTCGTGAAAGACGAAGATGGAGACGAGGATGGCGAGCACATACGCCAAGCTCTGCAGCGGGTAGAGCAGGCTGAGGGACAGTTTGTTGAGCAGGAAAATCCAGATCACCGTCGCCACCACGTACAGGACGATGCCCGCGATGACCCACGGCGAAAACATCGCGACGATGACGGACTTGAGGCCGTTGAGATCGCGATGTTGCAGCCCGTACTTCCACAGCGTCTGTCCACCCACCAACAGACACACGTTCAGCAAAATGAGGACGGCATAGCCGAGTCGCATAGGGGTTCGGCTCCTTCGTTCAACCCTTGAATTCGTTTTGCAACAACTCGTAGTAGTCCCGATGGTGGCGGACAATCGTGTCGAGGATGAACCCGCACGTCAAACTGTTGGTGGCCAGCACCATGAACCCCACGGCGAGAATGGCCGACGGAATCTTGGCGATTCGGCCGAACGAGAAATACTCGTACAGCACCGGGATGCCGACCACGAGCCCGGCGAGAAACAGGATCAGCGCGACCGCCGTGAAAAACGCCAGCGGCTTGTAGTCCTTGAAAATCCAAAAGACGGTCTTCAGTACGCGGAGTCCGTCGCTCAACGTGTTCAACTTCGAGTGACTACCTGGCGGCCGGTCTCTGTACTGAATCGGAATTTCGATGATGCGAAACCGCTTGTCCAACGCGTGCAGCGTCATCTCGGTTTCGATTTCAAAGCCTTCGCTCTGAATGGGCATCGTCTTGGCGAACCGGCGGCTGAACGCTCGATAGCCCGTCATGATGTCGCGGAGATCGGCGTGAAACAGCGTATTGATCAGCTTTCGAACCAATTGATTTCCAAAGTTATGAAAAGGGCGCTTGTTTTCCTTGGAGTACGATCCGTCCGAATGGCGGTCGCCGATACACATGTCCGCTTCGCCGTCCAAAATCGGGCGAATCAGTTCGTGGACAAATTCGGCAGGGTAGGTGTCGTCTCCATCCGTCATGACGTAGACGTCCGCGTCGATGTCGCGAAACATGGATCGGACGACATTTCCCTTTCCTTGACGCGTCTCTCTGCGGACGATGGCGCCCGCTTCTTTCGCCACGACCGCGGTATTGTCCCGGGAGTTGTTGTCGTACACGTAGATGTCCGCGTCGGGCAGTTCGCGCTTGAAGTCCTGCACCACTTTGGCAATGGTCAGTTCTTCGTTATAGCACGGGATCAGAACGGCGATTCGCATGTTCAAGACAAGCCTCCATCGTCAAAGTCGTCCGCACTACGGGGCGGCGGCGCGCCGCGGCGTGCCTCTGCGCGTCCGCACCCAAGCGGTCGCGAGGTAGACCACGGTCCCCACTCCGATCATCAAGAAGGGCATGGTGGGATATGCGTAGCGGTTGATAGGGATGAATGGGAGCTGCACGGCGATGAGAAACACCGTCAACCAGCTCAGCCAACGAATATACCGCATGCCAAAGCCAAAGGCGAGCCCCAATGCGCCGACCAAGACCCAGACGAGGTGCAGGTGCGCGTAGGCAAACGTCATCCGCGTCAGCAGGCCGGCGTGCGGGGGCAAGGTGCTGTTGTACCACGGCGTACCGAACAACCATCCGAGTTTATCCAAAGTATACCATTTAAGATAGCCGAGCGGATGGGTGCGAAAGCCTTCCTCGATACGGTGGATCGCCAGGGCCTTTTGCTGGGCATAGGACAACCCGTTGGAGATGCTGGTGTCTTTGTAGAACGTCGGGTCCGAGCCAAAGAGCAAGGGATTCGCCGCGTCGAGATCGGTCGTAATCCACTGATGGAAGGCGACAAGGTTGCGAATCCACCATGGGAGCATGGCGAGGCAGAACGTGGCGACGTACGCGGCATACCGCGCGGCCGTCGTCTTCCATGCTCGGCGAGTCTCGCGCTGGAGGAAGAAGAGGGCCGGCGCCGCGAGGAGCGGCGCGACGCTCGGGCGGATGAGCGTGGTCACGCCAAGGAGCAGCCCGGATACCACAAAACTTCCGGTGCTTCGGTCGCGGACGAGGACGAGAAACGACCAGACAAACGCGAGCAGGAAAGGGATGTACAGATTTTCAGTCAGCAACTGATCGTTCGCGTAAATGACGGGCGGGTAGACCGTCCACAAGAACGCGGCCACAAAACTCGCGTACCTCGGCAGGCGAAACCGCGCGATGAGGTACACCAAGACCGTCGAGGCGACGGCGAGCAGGTGCTGGCACGCCTGGGCGAGATGCATCGCCGTTTCATGGCTCGGGGTGAACACGGCTGCCAACCGGTACACGAGCGCGAGAAACACCGGATAGCCGGGCGTCACTTGTGCGGCGGGTCCCCAGCTCCAGTACGCGTACAGGTGGAGCGCGTTCAGCACGCGCGCCGAGTGATCATAATAATAGGCGTCCCCGTACAACAACACCGGTTGGCGCCATGCCTTGACGACAAAATATGCGTGGTAGATGAGCGCAATGGCGGTCAGCCAACCGAGCCACGTGCGCTCCTGCGCAAACGATGAGCGCTTCACCGCGTGTGTCACTCCTCCGTACGGGCATATCTCATGACCCAGTCCTTGGACAGCATGGTTCGGCGCACGAAGCCCTGCGACTCGAGGTGCTCGAGGTGTGCGATGGCCGTGTGTCGCGCAAACGGCAGGGCACGAGGGTCGAGCCGAGGATACAGCGCTCGCGTCAGCTCCTCGAGCGCCTTGGGTCCGTCATTCAAAATGTGGAGTATCTGCTCTTCGCGCATCCGCCGTCTCTCGAGCAGGCGCTTGGCGGCTGCCTGAGGCCGGCGAATGGCCGGTCCGTGTCCCGGCAGCGCCACCTCGGCCTCCGAACGCGTTACGGCTTCGAGCGCGCGGAAGTAGTCCTCCATGTGTCCATCCGGCGGTCCTACCCAGACGGACCCCTCTTCCACAAGGTGATCCCCGACGAAAATCGCTCGGACGTCGGGCAGCCAGAGGTGAAGATGGCCGTGCGTGTGGCCCGGCTGATGGATCACGTCGAGCGCTCGATGCCCCACGCGAAGGCGCTCGGGGCACGGCGCAAAGGTTCCCCGCGCAGCCGGAAACTTTTCGTCAAACGCGGCCACATCCAGAGGGTGCATGAATGCGGGCGCTCCGAACCTCGCGGTCATGTCCCGCACGCCGGCCGTGTGATCGACATGATAATGCGTCGCGACGAGCGCACGGACGCGCTGGACGCCGATGTCTCGCAGACCGCGAGCGAGCTGTTCGACGTGATCGCCCACGGCTCCGGCATCCACCACCAAGGCCTCTCCCTCGTCCGCAACCACATACACATTGACGGTCCCGTACGGCAAGACGTTCGGATACGGGATGCACATGCGCCACACGCCGGGAGATACCTGTTCCAAAGGCCCTGCATTCGCCAAGTCGAGCCCCTCCGTCTCTAAGGCAATCAGTTTCATGTTAAAAGTTTGTGGGGGCCGGGTCAATTTGTGTGGGCACCCTATGCTACACTCGACCTCGGTAAGTATGGAAACGGAGGGAACGACATGGCCTCTTCGATATCGGGGCGGAGCCCGGACGCGTTCTGGCGGTCTGGTTTCAAAGGCGCGCTGTTGGACTTGGACGGCACGCTGTTTCGGGGGCATCAGGTGATTGAAGGCGCCCCGTCCTTTGTTGAGGCGCTGCGGACGCGCGGCATCCAGCCGGTGTTTTTCACGAACAATTCGTCGCGAACCCCGGCCCAGGTGGCGGCATTCCTCAGCGATCTCGGCATCCGAGCCCGGGAGGACGAAGTCGCCACTTCAGCCCAGGCGGCCGCCGCCGCGATCCGGCGCCGCCTCGCGCAACCGACCGAGTGGGAAGCGCCCGTGGTGGCGTTTGTCGGCGGCACAGGCCTTGAGGAGGCGCTGCGCGCGGAGAAACTCGACCCTAGGCGAGCGCGAGCCGACGAACTGCGGGCGGAGTGGGTACATCGTGCTCAGGCCGTCGCCGTGGGCCTCGCGCCCGACGTGTGTTACGGTGATCTCGCGCTCCTCGCCCGCGTCGCGCACCGCGTGGGATGGATGGTGCTCACCAATCCAGACCGGCGCCTGCCCGTGGAGGATGGCTTCATGCCGGGCAACGGCGCGATTGGAGCGTTTGTGCAGACGGCGTCTTCCGCCGAGGTGCTCGTCACCGGGAAGCCCGACGTCTCGTTTGTGCGATACGCCTTGGAGCGGTTTGGCCTCCGCGAGGATGAGGTCGTGATCGTCGGAGACAACGTCGAAACGGACGTCGAGGCGGGCAAGGCCGCGGGCGTGGCGACGGTGTGGGTGAGATCGGGGCTTGCGGGCGAGGTGGACCCGGCGCATCCGCCGGAATGGGTCATCGAATCCGTGGCCTCACTCCTCCCGAACGATTGAAAGAACCAAGAATGTTGCTCGAGTTGCAACGCTTTTGGCGCTTGTCTCAGGCAGATATAGCGTTTATAATCGCGGTGACTCGAGCGTTTGACACTACATATAGACGGCCTGTCGTCTGCTGCAGGTTGCACGAGTGCCGGGCGCATGGGGGTGGAATGGATGAGATGCCCGTATTGCGGAGCGGACAACACGCGCGTCATCGAGTCGCGGCCGGGCGAGGATGGCACCACCATTCGCCGTCGGCGCGAGTGCATTCATGAAGCGTGCGGGCGGCGTTTCACCACGTACGAGCGGGTCGAACAGCGGCCGCTCATGGTGGTGAAGAAGGACCAGAAACGCGAGGAGTTTTCGCGCGACAAGCTGTATCGCGGCATCATGAAGGCGTGCGAGAAGCGGCCGATCGCGGCGGAGACGCTGGAAGCGGTTTGTGACGAGATCGAGCGGAAACTGCGCTTGGAGTATGAGCGGGAGGTGCCGTCGTCCGTCATCGGGGAGCGCGTGATGGAGGCACTTCGAGAACTGGACGGCGTGGCGTACGTCCGGTTTGCGAGCGTGTATCGGGAGTTTCGCGACGTCGAAACGCTGTTGAAGGAAGTGCTAGCCCTGATTGGGGAAGGCGCGCGCGCTGTGGACAGGATCCCGCGCCCGGACAAGCCTTCGGAGGAATGAACGGGCTTGCGGCAGAAGAGGGGGATTCGTATGGCCATCGAGCAACGTGAACGGCCTATGCTGGACATGAACGACGACGATTACCTGAGTCCGACGGGAGAGAAGATCGTCGCGGACCGGTACCTGCTGAAGGATATCCGCAAGGAGGCGCTCGCGCCGGGCGCGCTCGTGGTGGCTGTGTTGGACAAAAAGCGGGCGTACCACGAACTTGCGCGCGTGAAGTCGGTCAACCGGGCCGAAGACCGCGTGACCGTGGAGCTCCGGGACGGATCGACCGTGGAGCTTCCCGTGAGTCAGGTGGACGTGCTCCTGGAAACGTCCCCGCGGCAGATGTGGCGCCGGGTGGCCCGCGGCGCGGCGGCGGTGACGCGCCAGCCGGAGGTGTGGGAAGAGGCCTTCTACGAGCTGCAGAAGGGATGGAGATACGTCCCGGGCGGCCGCATCAACGCCTCGCTCGGCACGGGCATGCAGGTGACCAGTTACAACTGCTTTGTGATTCCGAATGTGGGCCCTGACCTCCGCGATTACGCGGAGTCGTTCGGTCAAACGCTGGAGATCCAGGCGCGCAGCGGGGGCGTGGGCATGAACCTGTCCCGCATCCCGCCTCAGGGCACGCTGGTGCCCGTGAGCGAGTCCTCGCGCAAATCCGAGCTGATGCTCGTCCTTGACGCATGGCACCCGGATCTCCTGGATTTTCTGGAGACCGACTATCCTCACTCTACCAAGCTCGTCCGCGCCGATGCGGCATTCTGGCGCGCGGTCGAGGAGGACGACGAGTGGGTGTTTCGTTTTCCAGACACGTCGGTTGAGGGCTACGACGAGACGTGGTCGGGCGATCTCGACGCTTGGCTGCGCGAGGGTCGTCCGGTCGAGGAGCACGGGCGGATCCGCGCGCGCGAGCTGATGGAGAAGCTTCTGGCATCGGATGCTCACCTGGTGCCCCAGGCCGTCGGGTTCGTCCTGAGCCCCGGGGACAGCCGCAGCACCATCGCGAGCACGCTCGGGGACATGTGGGAGGCCATGAGCGAGGGCAAGCGCGTGTCGCTCGTTTTATCGTCGCTTCGCCCTCGCTACAGCTACGTCCGCGGCGTGAACGGCCGTTCGTCGGGCGCGTATTCGTGGGGCCTTCTGTACGACAAGGGCAACCAGGTCTTTGGCGATGGCTTCGGGCCGGTGGGCGTCGGCGAAATCATGAGCGTCGGCTGTCAGTTGACACTTCAGGGCGGCTCCCGCCGCGGCGCGCTCATGCTCATCCTGAACGATCGCCACGCCGATTTGCCGAAGTTCATCCGAGCCAAGCAGGTCGACGGCGTCATCACCGGCGCCAACATCAGCGTCGGTATCTCCGAGGAATTTATGGAGGCCAAGCGCCGCGGCGAATCGTGGGCGCTCGGGTTTGTGCCACCTGCGCTCCTCGATGAGTTTGACGGAGACTTCGGCCGATGGCTCGCCGAGGGCAGGGCGTTCGAAGTGACGGAGACCGTTCCCGCGGATGGACTGTGGCGCGACATTTGCGAATCCGCGTGGAAGTCGGCCGAGCCCGGCGTGGTCTTTCTCGGCCGCGCGAACGCGATGAGCAACTCTTGGTACTTCAATCCGCTCGTCGCCACCAATCCGTGCGGCGAGCAGCCCCTCCCGGCGTATGGCATCTGCAACCTCGGGGCGGTCGTTCTTGCTCGGTTTGCGAACGGCTTTCGGGACAGCGGCATCCGCACGCCGTTCAAGGACCCTGAGCGCGAGGCCTATGTGCGCGCTTGCCTGCTCAAGAAGTTTCCGGCGGAGGAAGCGGAATTTCTCCTGCACCACATCCGCTGGGAGGAGCTCGAGCTCACGACGCGCAGGGGCATCCGGTTCCAAGACGCCGTGATCGACGCGACCTATTATCCGTTCGAAGAAAATCGCCAGAACCAAATGGCCGAGCGGCGCGTCGGGCTCGGGATCATGGGCCTGCATGACTTGATGCTCTACTGCGGCGTTCGGTACGGGTCCGAAGAAAGCGTGCGGCTCATCGACGTCGTCCTGGGGCTGATGGCGGAGTGGGCGTACCTCGAGTCCGTGGAGCTTGCGAAGGAGTACGGCCCATTCCCGAAATTCGACGCCGAGAAGTTCCTTCAGTCCGGGTTCATGCGCCACATGGCGGCGGAGCGGCCGCACGTGGTGGAGGCCATTCGCAAGTATGGTGTGCGGAATGTGACCACCATGACCATCGCGCCTACCGGCACCACCGGCACCATGGTCGGATGTTCCACCGGGTGCGAGCCGTACTACGCGTGGTCGTACTTCCGGAATTCCCGGCTCGGCCTGTTTGAGGAACATGCGGCGATCGTGGAAGCGTACCGGCGCGACCATCCGGGGGAGGACGCCTTGCCGCCCTACTTCGTCACGGCCATGGAGCTGACGCCGGAGGAGCACGTGCGTGTGCAGGCTGCGCTTCAGCGCTGGATCGACAGCTCCATTTCGAAGACCTGCAACGCGTCGAACTCGTACACGGTCGAGGATACGGTCCAACTGTACGATCTCGCCTACGAACTCGGCTGCAAAGGCATCACCATTTATCGGGATGGTTCCCGCAGTGAACAGGTGTTGTCGCTCAAGAAGGATGAGGCGGATTCCGCCAACAAAGGGAGCGCATCGGAGGCTCCAGTGTCGAGGGCAGCGGAACAGCCTGCGCAGGGGCTGGCCCAGGCGGCGGAACAGCCTGCGCAGGGCCTGACCCAGGCGGGGCAAAGCGCGCCGCCCTCGTCAGGGGGCTATGTGAAGCGCCGGAGGCCGGATGTGTTGTACGGCGCCACCTACAGGAAGGAGACGCCCCTCGGCAAGGCGTTCATCACCATCAACGACGATCCCGACACCCACATGGCGACCGAAGTCTTCGTGAACGTGGGCAAGGCCGGATCGGACGTGTATGCGGCAAACGAGGCGCTCGGCCGAGCCATCACGCTGTATCTGCGAGAGTCGAACAATCCGAATCGAGAGGCGGAGCTCGTCAAACATTTCTCCGGTATCGGCGGGCAAAATGCGGTGGGCTTTGGCGCGCAGCGAATCACGTCGGTCCCCGACGCGATCGCCAAAGCGCTGATCGAGCACGCCGAGACCTTCCCGCTGCGCCACATGGCCGCGCGTCAAGCGGCGACGTCCGATCCGTCGGAAGGCGACACGGCCAGGCCGTCGGAACTGCGCGCGTACTCCATCGCCAAGGACTGGTGTCCGGAGTGCCACCAACATACGCTGATTCGCCAGGGCGGCTGCTACGAATGCGAGGCTTGTGGGTATAGCAAATGTTGACTTCCAGGGTGCGGGCGGCCCAGAGACGGGGCCGCCCGCTTGGCTTTGCGGCCATGGTTTCTTGCACATGGTATTGCGCGCATGGAGAGGAACGAATATCGTGAAGGTGATCGCGGTTTTCGCCGCGGGACCACGCACGAGGAGATTGGATGATGTCTCATCTTCACGAAGGGCATCCCCATGCTCATCATCACGCACACGGTCACGCGCATCCCCACGACGGGTGGCTGCACGTGCACGCCCCCGCCAACAAGATGCGCCTGGCGTTCTGGTTGACCTTGCTGGTGTTTGTCGCTGAGGTATCGGGCGGCGTCATCTCGGGCAGCCTGGCGCTCCTGTCCGATGCCGGCCACGTCCTGACGGACATGGCGGCCTTGGGCCTGTCGTGGTATGCCCTTCGGCAGGCTGACCGGCCCACGGATGCGCGGATGACCTTCGGGTATCATCGCGCGGGCATTCTCGCGGCTTTCCTGAACGCGTTGCTGCTGCTTGGGGTGACGGTCTGGATCATCGTCGAGGCGTGGAACCGGCTGCTCCATCCGAGGCCCGTCGAGCCGCTGTGGATGGCGGTCTTTGCGCTGGTCGGCGTGATCGTGAACCTCTCCATGGCACTTTCCATGCGGCACGACGACGATCTCAACGTGCAAAGCGCCGTTTTACACATGCTGGGCGACATGGCGGCTTCGCTCGGCGTCATCGCGGCGAGTGTCATCATCGCCCTGACCCATTGGGAACCGATCGATCCCATCGTGAGCGTGATGGTCTCGCTCGCCATCGCCTATGGCGCGCTTCGCCTCGCCCGCCGCGCCGCGCGCATCTTGATGGAGGGCGCCCCGGCGGAAGTGAATGCGAACGAGGTGGTTCAAGCCATCCTCACGGTGGAGGGCGTGCGCGGCGTTCACGACCTCCACATTTGGTCGATTGCAAACGGGCGAAATGCGCTGTCCTGTCACGTCGAGATGGACGGCGTGACGACGGTGTCCGAGACGCAAGGCGTCATTCGCGAGATCGAGCATCGGCTGCGCCACCTGAATGTCGGGCATGTGACGGTGCAGGTGGAGGACGAGGCACATCCGCACGATTCCAACGTCTTCTGCGCGCAGGAAAACGAAAAGCCTCACCGCGCTCATGTCAGTGGAGCGGGCGATGGAGATTTAAAATGACGACGCCCGCCACGATGAGCCCGATGCCCACCAGCATGGTGGGCGTGACGGGCTGCCGGTAGGCCATCGCGCCGATAGCGGCGATGGCCGCGGTGCCGACGCCCGACCAGATGGCATAAGCGACGCCCACGGGGATGGTGCGCAGCGCGTGAGAGAGGGCGTAGAAGGATAGCGCATACCCGGCGATGACGGCCAGCGAGGGCCAGAGCCTCGAGAATCCGTTCGTCCATTTCAACATGGAGGTCGCGAAGACCTCACATGCAATGGCTGCTGCCAAAAACCAACCGTTCACACCTGTTCCTCCTCTCTGTCGAAACGCCGGGGAAGGGCGCTCGCGCATACGCTGTAGCACAGGTGCGCGAGGAGGTGCCCGAGATGACGTATCCCGCAGATCAAGCATATCTCAAATGGATGGCCATCGCGGCGTTCTGTATCGCGTTTGCGCCGCTCGTGTGGCCGGTGCTGCGGGCGCGCCCGTAGCGCGCTCGCGCCTGGCGCCATGCCGGAATGGAGAGCCAACATGCCGTGGTTGCACATTGTGTACTTGCTCGTTTTTGCACTGGACCTCGTGACGGCCTTCGTCATCATTTTCGTCGAGCGTCATAATGCGGCCGTCACGTGGGCCTGGCTCATGGTTCTTTTGTTCATCCCCGTTGGGGGCTTCATTTTGTACGCGCTATTTGGGCAGCACGTCAGCCGGTACCGCTTGGCCCGCTTTCGTCTGCGCAACGCGCCCTGGGTGAAGCGGTTGGCCGAGCGACAGCATCGGCAAGTCGAGTCCGGCCATGTGGCGTATCGAGAGCCGGTCGCGGAACGACACCTGGATCTCATCGCGCTGAATCTGAAGACCGCGTATGCGGTCTATACCGAGGACAATCGCATCGACGTGTTCGTGCGCGGCGTGGACAAGTTTGAGTCGCTGTTCGAAGATATTCGGGCGGCCCAAGACCATGTCCATCTCGAATACTACATCTTTCGACCGGACGATCTCGGCCGGCGTCTCGTTCAACTGCTCGCCGACAAGGCGCGCGAGGGCGTCGAGGTCCGGCTGTTGTACGACGCCGTGGGCTGTGCCTGGACGCCCGCGTCGTTCTTCGATCCACTGCTCGACGCTGGTGGCGAAGTCGCCGCGTTCTTTCCCTCAAAAATCCCGTACGTCAACCTGCGCATGAACAACCGGAACCATCGGAAGATCGCCGTGATCGACGGCCGCGTCGCGTACGTCGGCGGATTCAACGTGGGCGACGAGTATCTCGGTAAGGACGAAAAGTTTGGATTTTGGAGGGATACGCACCTCCGCATCGAGGGCAGTGCGATTCTCGAGTTGCAGTCCATCTTTCTTCTGGACTGGAACTCCTCGTCGAAGCGCCCGATCGAGTTTTCCGATCGCTACTTTCCCCGCATCGAAGGCCGGCCTGGCACGACCGGCATGCAGATCGTTGCGAGCGGTCCGGACACGGACTGGGAACAGATTCGAAACACGTACATCAAGATGATCTATGCCGCCAAGGAGAGCATTTACATTCAGACGCCGTACTTTGTCCCCGATGACAGCCTGCTCACGGCGCTCAAAATCGCGAGTCTGTCCGGCGTCGATGTCAAGGTCATGCTGCCCGGCAAGCCGGATCACCTCTTTGTGTTCTGGGCTTCGAGGTTTTACCTCGGCGATCTCCTGCAAGCGGGCGTCGAGTGCTATCTTTACCGCGATGGGTTTCTGCATGCGAAGATGGTGGTGGCCGACCGGGAACTGGCGTCTGTCGGGACGGCCAACATCGACATTCGCAGCTTCAAGCTCAA
The DNA here is from genome assembly GCF_900156755.1 of Alicyclobacillus vulcanalis. Taxonomy (GTDB): domain Bacteria; phylum Bacillota; class Bacilli; order Alicyclobacillales; family Alicyclobacillaceae; genus Alicyclobacillus; species Alicyclobacillus vulcanalis. Next base: position 146,751 of record NZ_FTOO01000002.1, on the reverse strand, counting down.
TTTCGAAGTCAATGCGCTTCTGTTCGATCGCGACAAAAGCGGTCACCTGGCCGACTTGTTCGAGCGGGATCTCGTGAAATGTGATAGATTGACGCTTGAGCAGTATCGCGCGAGGCCGAGAGCCGAGCGAATTCTGGAGAGCTGTGCGCGGCTCTTGTCCCCCATCTTGTAAAGGAGCGACGAGCAATGGAGAAGAAGCGGACGGCGGGTGAAGAAGCCGCCAAGCGAATTCAATCCGGCATGAAGGTGGGCCTCGGGACGGGGTCGACCGCATACTACACGATTGTTGAGGTCGGCCGGCGCGTCAAGGAGGGGCTTGATATCGTCGCCATTCCCACCTCGCGAGATACGGAGCGGCTGGCCCGCGAGCTCGGAATTCCGCTCACGGACTTTCGCAGCTGCCCTCGCCTGGACTTGACCATCGACGGGGCGGACGCAGTGACCCCCGACCTCCAGCTGATCAAGGGCGGCGGTGGTGCTCTCTTGAGGGAAAAGTTGGTGGCCTCCATCTCCGACGAGCTGATCATTGTCGTGGACGACAGCAAGCTGTACGATTCGCTGTCCGGCCTGGTCATTCCCATTGAAGTGGTTCCGTTTGCGTGGGAGACGACCGCGCGGCGGATTGAGAACTTGGGCGGCCGCTGGACGCTGCGCGAGCGAGATGGCGAAGTGTTCATCACGGACAACCACAACTACATTCTGGACACCGTGTTCGACGAAGTGCCCGATCCGGCAGAGCTGGCCCGACGTCTCAAGTTGACGACCGGCGTTGTGGAGTCCGGGCTGTTCATCGACATGGCGAGCGAGGTCGCCATCGGGACGGACGATGGTGTCATTTGGCGGACGAAGCCAGGGAGTTGAATGCAGCCGCGGCGCATACCTTCGGTGTTGCGGGGTACGGTAAGGTCACGGGAGGGATGGCGGATGCAGGGACAGACGCACCGCAAGCCTGGGCCACCCATGCGCAACTTCGGCGAACATCTGCTCGAAACAGCCGATCGCGAAGCGATGGACCAGTGGGCAATCCGAGATACCGTGACCGAGCACACGCTGACACCGAAGCCGGAAGACGCAGAGCGCATGGGGCAAAAACGAACCTCACCCATCCAGCCTCGTTAGCCGCATCAGAAGTGTGAGCGGCGGGAGTTTCCCCGCCGCGCTTTTGCTGCGTTTGAACCTTTGGCGACAGTCTGATACTGTGAAAGAGAGTGGATTGATAGCGGGGAGTCGTGGATGTGGCGGGTTTTGTCAAGCAACTGCTCACGGATTGGCGCACCATTGCGATGATCCTCTCGGGTGCCCTCGTGGCCGTGGTGGTCCTGTATTTGGACCGCAACCATCGCCTGTCCGATTGGATCCAGTCGTGGGGATTTTGGGGCGTGGTCTGGGCCATCGTGATCATGGTGATCTGGTGCCTCACACCCATCCCGTCGGAAGGGCTGCTCATCATCTTCCTGCGCGTATTCGGGGTGGTCTTGGGAACGACGTACGCGTGGATTGGCTCGACCATCAGTTCCATTCTTATTTTTTTCATCGCCCGCCACTTTACGCGCATCTTGCTCGAGCGCGTGCAGAACCACGAGCGGTTCGAACAGGTCAACCATTGGGTGCGCGAGTGGGGAAGTCTTGGGTTGCTGTTGGCCCGTCTTCTCCCTGTGCCCGCGTTTCTCGTGAATTATGTCGCGGGTATGATTCCTGCCACCTCGCTCTGGGCGTATACGTGGACGGCCGTGGTGGCGATGGTGCCCTATTATCTCGGCGTCGCACTGGTGTATGCGGGCGTATTTGGCAATTGGATCTACATTCTGTTAGGGTGCATTCCACTCGCCGCCCTCGGGGTGTTCGCGGGCCTCTTGCGGCGCCGCGTCGGGCGCAACGGTCATTCAAAGTAAGACGCGTGAGCAATCCAGTGCCGATGGGTTCGGGCAAGTTTGCTATGTGTGGAGTGAATGTGGGTTGAACGGGGATCGCCTGGATATCGCACAGCGGCTCGACACGATCATCGAACGGTTTTTTCGCGGCATGCGTTCGCACTTCACGGAGGATAAGCATGGACTGACCCACACGCAGGCGTTCGTCCTGCGGCACCTGAGCCTGGTGCCGCAGGCGAAGTCGTCTGATTTGGCGCGAATCTCCGGCTTGAGCCCTGGTGCCATCACGCAGGTCTGTGATGAACTTGTCAGGCTGGGTTTCGTGGAGCGCATGCGCTCGAGCGAGGATCGGCGTGTGGTGTACGTCATCTTGACGGATCGCGGACGCATGCACCTTCGCGAATTGACGAAGGATCGGGCTGCGAAGATTGCGCAACTGCTGGACAAGCTCGGGGAACACGACGCGCGCAAATTCTTGGAGCTCTTGGAGCGGCTGGTGTCCATTCTGGATGAGCAACCGTGTGGATCGAATTCGCGTCCCAGACAGGAGGGTCAAGCATGACGGTCGGTTGGATGGGTCTTGGCCTGATGGGTGAGCGCATGGTGAAGCGCGTCGCGACGTTGGGCGAGGACGTGATCGCCTACAACCGCACGCCCAAGCGCATGGAGAATCTGCCTGCCCACGTGCGCATCGCGGGCGATCCGCGCGAGGTCGCGGCGGCGGCGCGGGTGACGTTCCTGATGCTGGCGGATGCGAGCGCGGTGGAGTCGGTCCTGTTTGCGTCCGGTGCACTGGACGCCATGAAGCAGGGGTCCATCGTCGTCAACATGAGTACCGTCGGAGTCGATGAGTCGATTCGCATCGCTGAGCGCGTGGAAGCGCGCGGCGTCGGCTACGTCGAGTCGCCCGTCTTGGGGACGACGAAGCCGGCCGAGGAGGGCAAACTCGTGGCTCTCGTGGCGGGCGCCGAACCTCACGTCGAAACGGTGCTGCCGTATCTGAACACGATGGCACACGTCATCCACCGGCTGGGCAACGTTGGAAATGGCAGCGCGATGAAACTGATGGTCAATTATCTGTTGGCCATGTCCATGCTGACGTTGGGGGAAGCGCTCGCCTTCGCGGACCGGGCCGGCTTTGACGTGCACACAGCGTTGGACGTGCTCTCGACGAGCTCCGTTTGGCCTGGGGTGTATGCCGGCAAGCGCGCCATGATTGAAGCAGGGGATTTTGACCCGCAATTTCCGGTGAAACACTTGTCGAAGGACGTCCGTCTTTTCACCGACATCAGCGGACATTGGCGGGCGCGCACGCCGATCGCGGGCCTCGCTCGGGATTTGTTGCGCCGCGCGGCGCAAGGGCCGTTTGCCGAGCTGGATATGGCCGCGCTCACCGCATGGTTCCGGGATGACGGGCGGGGCCCTTCCGAAGGCCGGTAGCCCTCAAGGAGGCTTTGGCGTGGACGTCAGTTTGATCATCCCCACGTATAACGAGAAAGACAACATTCATCCCTTGGTCGAGCGGATCCATCGCGCGATGGGTTCGCTGGGGATTGCGTATGAGATCTGGTTCGTGGACGATAGCACGGATGATACGGTGGCCGTACTCCGAGACCTCGAAAGAGCCGATCCCGCCGTGCACGTGTTTCACCGGGAGCACGAGCGGGGTCTCGCAAGCGCCGTCGTGCGCGGCTTTGAACGAGCGAAGGGCCGCTTCCTGGTCGTGATGGACGCCGACCTTCAACACCCGCCCGAGCTGTTGCCGGCCATCTATGAACGGCTGTCGTCCGGGATCGACGTCGTCATCCCAAGCCGCTTTGTCGAGGGAGGTTCGGACGGCGGGCTTGGGCCGATGCGAAAGCTCATCTCGTGGACGGCGCGGATCATTGGGCAGCTGGCCCTCCATCGCCTGCGCAAGATTTCCGACTGCACGAGCGGTTTCTTCGGGCTGCGCCGCGACGTGATCGAAGGCGTGGAATTGAACCCCATTGGATGGAAAATTCTCATCGAGGTATTGGTGAAGGGGCATTATCGGAGCGTTCACGAGATCGCCTACGAGTTCTTGGCGCGCGACTTCGGCGAATCGAAGATGAGCCTGAAGGAGCAGTGGAACTACTTTCGGCACCTGGTTCGCCTGGTCAGTCAGAGCCCCAAAGACCGGCGCTTCTTTCTGTTCTGCCTCATTGGCCTCTCAGGTGTGGTCGTGAACGAAACGGTGCTGACGATTTTGTGGTATGGACTTCATCTTCGGGACACCGTGGCATCCGTCGTCGCGTCGTGCGTCGCCATGTTGAATAACTATATCTGGAACGATCGCGTCACGTGGAGGTCCGAGTCGTCTGGCCGTGGTTGGGGGCGGAAACTGCCCGTGTTCGTCGGGATCTCGCTGGTCGGCGTCGCCATGACGACCTTGGTCATGCGATTTTGCGAGCGGTTCGGCGTCCCGGTGCCCATTGGCCAGGCGCTCGGCATCGTGGTGTCGACGGTCTGGTCCTATTGGATGAACAGCCGCGTGACCTGGCGCAACATCGAGCGCGAATCGCGCCAAGAGGGGATTGTGGTCACTCGAGAGTCGGTGCAGGAAGCGCTGGTGCGCGCGAAAACGGGCGTGTGAATGCCCGTCAGCGCGGCGTTCCTGCGCCAGCGCCTTGTGAAGCCGCCCGCGCGTCGGGCGGAAGCCATGTCTTCGTGTCCCTGGGATCCTGGATGATTCTCGCGGGTACTTCTCCGTCGGAGAAAAACCGCTTGGCGACGTACCGCGCTTCAACGGGGTTGACCACCCAGTAGCTCAAATCGCCCGGCACAGAGGGGTCGGGATCGTGAAAGGAACCGGGAAGCGTCGTGTGCAGGGTCTGGTACGTCCGGTACTGGGGCGCGTGCGCCGCGAGACGCGTCATTTCACCGAGCGACATGTCCGTATCGATCATCTTCCATGCGTCCACCGCCAGCGCGGGCAGGCGCGGAAGTGTCTGTGGTCGGAGCAGCTGATCCTTGAGGGCCGTCAGAAACGCCTGTTGCCGTTCGGTGCGGCCGATGTCCCCCAGCGCGTCGTGGCGGTAACGGACGAATTGAAGGGCCTGCTCTCCGTTCAGGTGGTGCCTCCCCTTGCGAAGGTGAATGACCCCGTACACTTTGTCACCGGTGCGGTACTCCATGTTGCGCGGCACATCGATGTCGAGTCCCCCCACGTCGTCCACCATGTGGACAAGCGCGTCGAAGCGCACGATGGCGTAGTGGTCGATGGGCAGGCCAATCAGCCGCTCGACGAGCATGCAGGTCTCCTCCGGACCTCCGCTTGCGAGGGCTTCGTTGATCTTGTGGTACCGTCCATCAGGAAAGGCAACCTGCGTATCGCGCGGAATCGAGAGCAGTTCGATCCGGCGGTGGCTGTCATCGAGGCTCGCCACGACGAGGACGTCAGCGTTCCCGCGCGGCTCGTCCGGTCGCTTGTCGCTCCCGAGGACGAGAATGGTCTCGCGGCCCTTCAGCCGGGACGTGCCCGTATCTGTCGCCGTCCAACCGGTCGAAGGCGGAGCCGACGGACGGGGTCCACGAGCGTGGACGTGGAGCTTGTCCAGGTGCGACGCGACTTGCCAGGCGCCGACTGCCGCCGCTATGACAGTAAGCCACGCGAGACGCCGACCATCACGCTTCAAGGGGGATCCCTCCCATCTCCTCGTTATCCTTTGAGGAGATGGGCATCTTTATACCGCGTGCCACCCAACGGGTGTATCACTCATGATATAAGACCTGATTGCAGTTGACGCAAATGTAGACGTATTGCTCGCGGACAATGCGGCCCTCTACGGGCATTCCGGGCTTGATGACCACGCTCGAGTCGAGCTCGACTTGGCGTTCTTCCCTGAACCAGGTATGATCGCAGTGCGGACAACGAATGGCGTGTTGAGCGCTGGCCATGGTGGTTCATCTCCTATCCAAAATGGGTGTCGGCGTTTACCCATCCCATTATATCGATCTGCGAAGAACGGGGTCAAAGGCCCGCGCGCGGGAGGCTCGGCATGATACGCGTAGGAACGTGCGCCTTTCACGATCACGACCACTTCTATCCGCGCACATGGCCGCGTTCCTTTCGGCTCGCCTATTACGCTTCCTACTTCGATCTCGTCGAGATCGACAGCACGTTCTACGGCATCGTGGGTGCGCACGTGTGGGAGCGGTGGGTGGCGCAGGTGAGCGCCACCTTCACGTTTCACGTCAAAGCGCCGGGTGCTCTGACGATGCACGTTCGTGGGTTGTCGCGCGAGGAGCGCAGAGCGATGGGGCGCGCGTTTCTGGAAGGTCTACGGCCCGCCGTCGAACGCGGACAACTCGGGGTCATTTTGCTGCAATTCCCCCCGTGGTTTGGCGCGACGCCCAAGCATCGGATGACTGTGGAACGCGTGGTGGATTTTCTCCAGCCGCACCGGGTGGCCGTGGAATTCCGCGAGCGCAGTTGGTACGCTACCGAAGAACGCACGGATCAAACCTTGGCATGGTTGCAATCGATGGGGGCCGTGCACGTGATTTGTGACGAACCCGATGCGGGGCAAGCGTCGGTGCCCTATATTCCGCGCGCCACATCGGCGGACCTCGCCATTCTTCGTATGCATGGGCGGAACAAGGATACGTGGAATCTGAAAGGTCTCTCGTCTTCCAAGGAACGATTTGCCTATCGCTACACGGTCGACGAGCTGCGCGAACTCGAGCCGGATGTGCGAGCCTTGGACCAAGTGGTCCGTGAGGTGCACATCTTGATGAACAACAACTCCAACAACGACGCGGTCGTGAACGCGTTGGATTGGATGGACATTCTGCAGTTGGCGAGGCGAAGCAGGCCGCCCCTCGAACACGGGGAGCAACTCCCGCTTTGGAGAGATGAGACCGATGGAGGCCTGTCATGAACGAACGCTATCCAAATTGGATGTTTGCCGGTGTCGCGATTGCGGCATACGAGTTTTCGGGTTTTCTGGCCCGCCTGACGCATGCCTCCGGCATCCGATGGGTGGGGTACGGGGTGGTGGCGGCCTGTGCCGCCATACTCGCTGTCCGATATTTGAGGGCGTTTTGGTTGCGGCGCAAGCGCCGCGAGACGCGCAAGGAACGGTGAGGACCTCAGTCCCCTTCGGAGAGAAGGCTCTCCATATGGGCCGCAAAAGCAGGCGAGAGGCGCGTGTAAAAGGACACCCCGTGTTGCTCAATGACGCCGGCCTCGTTGACCAGGTGCATGAGCGCTGTGACAATCTTGTAGGGTTTCCCGAAGGGATCTGGAGAGCCGCCAAACAGCGGCCTGGCGTGGCGAATGTACTCCGCATCCGAGCATTCCATCATGCCAAGAATGTGTTCGAGTGCAATGCGGTACGTCGTGCGCCCTCGCTGCTGGATGAATTCGCGGGTCGTGAGCTGATACTTGACTTGATTGCGGATTTCGCTCCGCTTCAGCTCTCCTCGAATGCGCTTGACTCTAGGGAATCCGTACACGGCGCGACCCCCTTCCTCGCCTCATTGTAGCACACTTGTCACGTAGAACCCGCGGTACGTCGTGCGAGGGGGCGCATCATCTGGTATGGTTTTGATAGGTTTTTGAGAAATGGCGCAGTCGGTACGGCCAGGAGGAGAGACGCTCGTTGAACATGTTCATTTCCGTGGCTGCGGTGGTTCTAACCGCGTGGAGCATCGTCGTTCACGTGTGGATGCCAAACCCCGTGATGCAGTTTTTCGTTTCGGCTGCGGCAGTCATTCCGCTTGCCGCCGTCATGGGCCGGGCCACCGAGGCAATCGCCGCAAGATCTGGAGAGCGGTTGGGCGGTCTGCTTTCAGCGACTTTCGGCAACGCCGTCGAGCTCATCATCGGTGTGTTCTCCCTGAAGGACGGCCTCATTCCTCTGGTGAAGTCATCCATCACGGGTTCTATCATCAGCAACTTGCTCTTCGTCCTCGGCCTCTCGTTCTTCGTCGGTGGTTTGCGCCATCCGATTCAGAAGTTCAACGTGAGAGTGGCCCGCAGTCATGGCTCGATGCTGATGCTCGGCATCGGTGTGGCCTTTGTGGTTCCTACGGCGTTCGCGTACGGCCGGTCCAACGTCTCTCCCGTGCTGTCCTACGGTGCTGCGGCCGTGTCGCTCGCCGTCTATCTGCTCGGGCTATACTTCAGCCTGTTCACACATCGCGATCTGTTCCAGGCCATTCAGCATGAAGAGGAGGACGTGAGCACCAAGCGCCGGCCGATCCTGGCGGACGTCGCCCTGCTTGCGGCTTCGACCGTCGTTGTCAGTCTCGAGAGCGACTGGCTCGTGGGCTCGGTGCGGTCCATCGCGGATCACCTTGGCTGGAGCGAGGTGTTCATCGGCGTCGTGGTGGTGGCCATCATCGGAAACGCCGCGGAACACGCATCGGCGGTGTGGATGGCGTGGAAAAACCGCATGGACCTCTCGCTCGAAATTGCCGTGGGCAGCACGCTTCAGGTCGCCATGTTCATCGCACCCGTGCTGTTCTTCATCGGCGCCGTGATGGGCGTGCCGTTCACCTTTGCGTTCACGTGGCCTGAAGTCGTGAGCATGATGGCGGCGGTCTTGCTGGTCGTGGTTCTCGTCATGGACGGGGAATCGAATTGGCTGGAAGGAGCCATGGCGTTTGGCGCTTATGTGGTGTTGGCGGCCGGGTTTTACAGCTTACCGGGGTGACGAAGCATGAACTGGGTGAAAGAGATGCTCAGAAAGCTTGCCCAGTACCTGGGGATCGGTCTTGCGACCGTGTTGCCGTTCGCGCTGGCCATTTGGGTCGTGGTCTTCGTCGTGAATCAGGTCGATGGACTGGTCAGTTGGTACATTCCGTGGGTCTATCTTCATATCCCGGGCCTCGGCTTCGCCATCGTGCTTGCGGCGCTGTTTGTCATCGGATTGCTGTCGCGCGCGTATGTGAGCCGCATTGTCCTCCAGTGGGCGGATCGCCTCTTCACGCATATCCCTGTGGTGCGGACCGTCTACACCACCGTGAAAGAACTCATTGAAAACCTGTTTCGCCGTCGAACCGCCTTTCAGACGCCGGTGCTCGTCATGTGGCCCGATGATCGCGCCCAGGTGCTCGGATTCATCACGTCCGAGACGCTCCCCGAGGCGCTCGATCCCGACGGACGTCTGGTGGCGGTGTATCTCCCGAACGCGTTTCAATTTGCCGGCGTGACCGTGCTCGTCGCGCGAGATCGCGTGAAGCCCGTCGACCTGAGCGTGGAGTCGGCGTGGAGATTCGCGCTGTCGGCGGGGCTCGGCCAGACGCGCGGGGGCGATCCCGCGCCGGCCGAGAAGGCTCCCACCCCCGACGTGTCGGACGCCTCCGATGTGCCCCATGCCCCCGACCGCCCTCAACCTCCGCCGAGCTTTCGCGCCTAAGCGGTGACGGCAAAGGCGCCTATCCTGTACAATGAGGAGCATGACACGCGGGAGGTGCACAGGAATGTCCGACGTCACAAGCAGGGTGAGGGGCAATTTGGCGGCCATTGAGCCGTATCAACCCGGCCTCAGCGACGAGACGCTGCGCCGTACACTGGGCGATCGGCGCATCATCAAGCTCAACTCGAACGAGAATGCCCTTGGTCCGTCTCCGCTTGCGCTGGAGGCCATTCGCCGGGAGCTGCCGCGGCTGCACTTGTATCCGGACGGCGCGAGCGATCTCGTGCGCGAGGCCATCGCGCGCCATCACGGTGTTCTGCCGGATCAGGTGCTCGTCGGCAACGGCTCGGACGACATCATCAAGCTCATCTCCGAAACGTTTCTGGAGCCTGGCGACGAGATCGTCGTCCCCCATCCATCGTTTTCGCAGTATGGTTTCGGTGCGCAGGTGATGGATGCCTCCGTGCGGCCCGTTCCGCTTACATCCGACTTTACATACGACGTCGATGCCATTGCCGAGGCCGTCACGCCGCGGACGAAAATTGTGTACCTCTGCACACCGAACAATCCGACGGGAACCGTGATGAAGCAGGCCGAATTTGACGCGCTCATCGATCGCATTCCGGGGGACGTGTTCGTGGTCGTCGACATGGCCTACGACAACTACGCGCTTGATGCGTCGCGACTGACCCTCAAGCCGGAGATTCTCCATCGCGACAACGTCGGGTTCTTGTTCACGTTTTCCAAACTGTACGGCCTCGCCGGGTTGCGGGTCGGGTATCTCGTGGCCCATCCGAACGTCATTCAATACATTCACCGCGTGCGCGAGCCCTTTAACGTCAACCGCGTGGCCCAGGTCGGGGCGATCGCGGCGTTGGACGATGTCGATCACGTCCGCCGGTCGCAGGCCCTCGCTTCCGAGGCCCGCTATCAGTATGGGAAACTGGTGGAACACGGGTTGCGAGTGGTGCCAAGCGAGGCGAACTTTTGCCTGGTGGAAGTCGGGGATGGCAGAGCGGTGTTTGAAGCGCTGATGCGCAGGGCCATCCTGGTGAGGACAGGGTTTCGCGGGCTCGAGTCGTACGTGCGCATTACCTTCGGGACATCCGAAGAGAATGCGTTGTGCATCGCGCAGTTGCTTGAGGTGATGGGAAAGGCCCAGTGAGGCGCCACGTGCTTGCGCGGCCGGGGCAACGGCGGCTGTTGCCATCCGGCCGCAAGTGTGTTTAGGATCGATCTTCGTACGTGTCATCGCCGTCTTGCTCGTACGGCGCGGTGTGGCGGTCGGAGGTGATCATGTTGCTGTCGCGAAAGCGGCCGCTCACCATCTGCCCAGGTAACCAAGGTGAGGTTTTGCCCAGGCGGCGCTCGTCCGTCGTCGCTCCGTAGGGGCCTTCTGGAAATTCTTCGACGGCGAGATCGTAGGTCGCGGCCTGTGCCGCGGCGACGTCCGCCGTGGGATAGTCGGTTTCACCTTGGTCGACCGGCCCTGGATCGTAGGCGCCGGAGTTCGGGCTTGCAATCGGCCGGGAATTCGAGTGGCGGTTGGACTTTTTCATCTGCGTTCACCTCGCGCCTAGTGTGGCGCAGCTTCGCGGCGGATATCCGCGAGCAAGGGGACAGGAGGTTCGGGAATGGCTCAGGAAGTTCGTGTTCGGTTTGCGCCAAGCCCGACAGGGGCGCTCCACATTGGCGGTGCGCGCACGGCGTACTTCAATTGGCTGTTCGCGCGCAAGCAGGGAGGAAAGTTTATCCTCCGCATCGACGATACGGATCGCGCGCGATCATCGGAGGCGTCGTACGCGCAGATTTTGGACGGCCTTCGCTGGTTAGGCATCGTTTGGGATGAAGGCCCGGATGTGGGTGGGCCCTATGGGCCCTACCGGCAGTCGGAGCGGATGGACATTTACCGGCGTCACTTGGACAAGTTGGTGGCAGAGGACAAGGCCTATCCCTGCTTTTGTACGCCGGAAGACCTCGCGAAGGACCGGGAAGCGGCGCAGCGGGAGGGGAAGCCACCTCGCTACGTGGGCCGTTGCCGCGCGCTGTCGGCCGAGGAGCGCGCTCGCCGACTTGAAGCCGGAGAGCCGCACGTGTACCGCATCCGCAGCCGCGCCGAAGGCGAAACCGTCGTTCACGACCTCATCCGCGGGGACGTGTCGTTCGCGAACAGTGAAATCGACGACTTCATCATCTGGAAGGCGGACGATACGCCGACGTATCACTTTGCCTCGTGCGTGGATGACGCCGAAATGAGGATTTCGCACGTCATCCGGGCCGAGGAACACTTGTCGAACACGCCGCGCCACGTGCTCTTGTTTGAGGCGCTCGGTTTAGAGCCGCCGGCGTTCGCGCATGTGCCCATGATTTTGGCGCCGGATCGCAGCAAGCTGTCGAAACGGCATGGGGCGACCAGTGTCAGCGAGTACCGGGACATGGGAATCCTGCCCGAGGCGCTCGTGAATTACTTGCTCCTGCTTGGCTTCTCGCCTGGAGACGATCGCGAGATCGTGGACCGCGAGACCGCCATTCAGCTGTTCGAGTTGGAGAAGGTGGCCAAGCACGCGGCGATTTACGACGTCAAAAAACTCGAGTGGCTGAACGCCCACTATTTTCGTCAGCAGTCACCTGAGCAGGTTATGGACGAAGTGTGGCCGCGCCTCGTGGAACGCGGCTACGTGGCGCGCGACGAGAGCCGCAGGGAGTTGCTGATGTGGGTGCGCACGGTCATCGCGTTTGTGCAGACGCGCAGCCGGAATGCTCAGGAGCTCCTGGACGGCGTTCGTCCGTACTTTGAACCGGTGACGGTGTACGATGAGAAGGGTGTGCGGAAGCACTTTTCGCATTCTGACACGGCCCGTCGGTTGCGCATCGTCGCGGAACGACTGGCCGGCGTCGCGCCGTTTGTTGCGCCGGTTGTCGAGCGCGAATTTCGAGGGTGGATCGAGGAGCTGGGCGTCAAGCCGGGCGACCTGATTCACCCCGTGCGGCTTGCCATCACCGGGTTGACCGTGGGACCTGGGCTGTTTGATGTCATTGCGCTTCTCGGGCGAGACGAAGTCTGCCGCCGCCTGCGACAAGCGGCCGATCGAGTCGAGGCGGGTCAGGTGCCCGTCGCTTGAGGCAAGAGCCGGCGGGCGTCCGCCGGCTCTTGCCATGCGAGGGCGTGCCGCGATCGGCAGGGACGGAAAGGTCGACCGCGGCAGGCGCGGAGAAAAAAATAGCGAAAGGCTATTGACATGAAGGAGCCGGGCATGTATAGTAAATAACGCAGCCGGGCGGAACGCCCGAGAGCTCGACGAGGAGCCAGCGCAGCGTTACGATGCCGAATGGTGTAATGGTAGCACGACTGACTCTGGATCAGTTAGTCTAGGTTCGAGTCCTAGTTCGGCAGCCAGTTGGCCCTATCGTCTAATGGCTCAGGACGCCGCCCTCTCACGGCGGTAATAGGGGTTCGAATCCCCTTAGGGTCACCACGGGTCATTAGCTCAATTGGTAGAGCATCCGACTCTTAATCGGGTGGTTGAAGGTTCGAGTCCTTCATGACCCATTCAAGGCAGGCCTCCTGCGGACGCAGGAGGCTTTTCGATTTCTCTGCCTCTGTCGCGATGTTCGGCTTGGCATGCTGAAGGGAGGGCGTCTGGCCGAGGCGGGCCAGGCGTCCTTCTGTCCTTTCGCGCCCCCGTGGGCTATCATGAGACTATCCATTCTGCAGAGAACGGGGAAGCGTGGAGATGAATAGACGTAAGTCGGGTGCGGGGCGAAGGAGACTGGCCCATCTTCTGGTCGATCGATTTGGACCCGCGGTGTGGCACGCCGTGATCGAGCGGATGGGATCTACGCCGGAAGCGGAAGAAGCGTTCGTCGAGATCATGCTCGCCGTATGGAAGCGCGTGGGACCGCGCGCCGACGTGTCGCGGCTTCGGGACCAGGTCAGGAACGCGCTTGCCGCGCTCGGGATCTCGCTCGCGCAGGAGCCCGAATCGGCGGCGGTTGCCGCGGAGGCGGAATCCAGCGAAACGGAGGAGGGCGCCCTCGAGGAAACGGGCCTCCCGGACGAGGTGCTTCCGGATCTGCCGCGGGGGTTGCGCAACCTCGCCCTCCAGCGGTTGCGCGCGCAGATCGCGTACGAGGAGGCGGAGGTCCGCCGCACGGGGTCCACGATGCCGCGCGTGGCGGCCGCGGCGCTTTCCGTCGTGGGCTTTGCGCTCGTCGGATACGGCGCGTGGGGGGAACGGAGCTCGCCGCCGGGGCAACCGACCAACGCGCATCACGCCTCTGCCGCGCCCATCGTCGGCGAGGGCCTTCCCGTGGCGGTGCAGGCCGTGTTCGATATCACGGGCCAACCGTTCGATCTCGCCCACCTCGCGTTTGCCAGCGGCGAGATCGTGACTGGAAGCCTGTCCCTCGGCCCGCAAGGCGATGGGATTGAACTGAGCGCATACGCGTTCCACGGCCTCGGCTTGATGGGACATCCGCGCTGGACGGCCGACGTGACGCTCGTGCCGCCGAACGCGCAGGGCGGAAGTTCGTGGCTTCTTAGGTCTTGGTCGCTTGCCTCCACAGGCGGTTGGGCCGTGGTGACGGTCAATTGGACGGAGAGCGGGCTTCGCAGCGTGGCGTCGGAGACGGACGTGTACGCAGTGCCCATGGCCGGCGGCCACGCATCGCTTCTCACCAAGATTTCGTTGATGGACGGCGGCGAGATCGTGACGGCCGCGGGATCGGGCGCCTTCGCATGGCAGACGGCGCCGGACGCGGGCGGAGCCGCGGCGGCGTCGCCGGTTCACCTGGCGCCCATCGTGACGCAGGCAGGCGCTGCGGCGCTCGGCCCATCGGAGACGGTTCAAGTGGACGGCCTTCTCATCAACCCACACCTCACCGCGGCTGGGCTCGTGTGCCAGGGGACGACGCTTCATCCTGCGCCTTCCGGCGCGTGGGTCTGCATCGCGCCCACGGGGCAGGAGACGGTCTATGAAGGCATTGCGGGCGCCGCGGACGGTTCGGTGGTGGAGGGCGATCACGGCGTGATCTACGCGGTGACGTCGGAGTCTGCGCCCAGTGGACAGACGCTCGAGATGCGGGCGCTGCACGCCGCGGGCAGCGACGAGCCTGCGTTTCGGCTTGACGCACCCGTGTCCGCGTGGAGCGCAGATGGAAGCTACATCGCGTATGTGCAAAACTCGGGTGGGCGCATGTACCTCGTGGTGGCGCGCGCCGACTAAGGGGGTGAGGGTGTGAATCAGGTCATTCGCGACAAGCTGGACCTGTTGCCGCAGCGGCCTGGCGTCTATCTGATGAAGGGCGACGGTGGGCAGATTTTGTACGTGGGAAAGGCGAAGGTCCTGCGCAATCGCGTGCGCTCCTACTTCACCGGCTCGCACGACACGAAGACTCAGGTTTTGGTGTCGCAAATTCGCGACTTCGAGTACATCGTCACCGACACCGTGGCGGAAGCGCTGTTGCTCGAGTGCAACCTGATCAAGCAACATCAGCCGCCTTACAACATCATGCTGCGGGACGACAAGTCCTATCCGTACATCAAGTTGACGCGGGAGCGGCATCCCAGGCTTCAGATTGTGCGCCAGGTGAAGCGAGACGGCGCGAAGTACTTCGGTCCGTACCCGAACGCGACCTCCGCGCAAGCCACCAAGCGGCTTCTCGATCGACTGTACCCGTTGCGCAAGTGCAAGACGCTGAAAAAGCAGGTGTGCCTGTATTACCACATCCATCAGTGTCTGGCGCCGTGCGTGTACGACGTGGATGAGGCCACATATGAGGCCATGGCCAAAGAAATCAGCCATTTCTTGAACGGCGGCCATCAGGACGTCGTGCGCGATCTCGAGCACAAGATGCAGGCTGCCGCGGAATCGCTCGAGTTTGAGCGCGCGGCTGAACTTCGCGACCTGATTCGCCACATCGAGCAAGTCATGCAGGAGCAGAAGGTCACGTGGACCGACGGGATCGACCGCGACGTGTTCGGCTTCGCAGAGGAGCGCGGCTTGCTCAGTGTGCAGGTCTTCTTCGTGCGCAGCGGCAAGCTGATTGAACGCCAGGTCCAGATCGCGCCGCACTTCGACGATCCCGCCACGGACTTCATGTCGTTTGTCGAGCAGTTTTATCACGAGCGCGTGGACCTGCCCAAGGAAATTCTCCTGCCGGAGGGCGTCCCGAGCGAGGCGCTCGCCATGGTGGTCGCCGCGAAGGTGCTTCAGCCGAAGCGCGGCCCGAAGCGCGATTTGGTCGATCTCGCCTGCGACAACGCGCGCCAGGCGCTGGCTGAGAAGATTCAGCTCATCGACCGCAACCTGGACCGTACGCTCGGCGCCGTGATGGAACTGGGCCAGCTGTTGGCCATCCAGCCTCCCCGGCGCATCGAGGCGTTTGACAACTCGAACTTCCAGGGCGTCGACGCCGTGTCGGCCATGGTCGTGTTTCTGGACGGCAAGCCAGCCAAGTCCGAGTACCGCAAGTACAAAATTCGCTCGACGCGCGGGCCGGACGACTACGAAGCTATCCGCGAGGTCGTGCGGAGGCGCTACACGAGGCTCATCCGCGAACAGAAGCCGTTGCCCGATCTCGTCGTGATCGACGGGGGGAGAGGGCAACTCCGCGCGGCCCTGTCGGTGATCGAGGGCGAGCTCGGCCTCGACATCCCCGTGTGCGGCCTCGCCAAGGACGATCGGCATCGCACGAGTCAACTGTTCTTCATGGACGAAGAAGAACCCGTGCGAATCGAGCGGCACAGCGCCGCCTTCTACCTGTTGGAACGAATTCAAGATGAGGTGCACCGGTTCGCCGTGGAATTTCATCGATCGCGCCGGAGCAAAACGGGATTTCAGTCGTTGCTCGACGAGATCCCGGGCGTGGGGCCCGAGCGCAAGAAGGCGATCTTGCGCCGCTTCGGCAGCCTGAAGGCCATTGCCGCGGCGCAGCCTGAGGACTTTCGCGGCCTTGGCATCGGGGACAAGCTCGCGCAGGCGATTGTCGCGCGGGTGCGCGAGGAACTTACCGCCCGCGAGCAGGCGCGAGGCGATCAGGAAATTTCGTCCGAGGCACCGTTTTCTTGATTCTACGATGGCCAATCATTACAATTTAGAAGGTGCCAAACGGGTGGCGGCGTGCGCCGCGCTGGCCTGCGGTGTTTTGCACTTGCACGGCGATCCCGCCGCGCGTACATACCGTTTTCTCTTTTGGGGGATTGAAGGGAGGAACCCAAGTGGCAGTGGCCCAAGCAGCCCAGCAGAACCGGGAGTTTTTGTGGCGGCGGCTCCACACGCTTTCGGGCGTCATTCCGGTAGGACTGTTCCTGCTGGAGCACCTGTTCACGAACGCGACAGCCCTGGGCGGTCCGGCGGCTTTTAACGAAGCCGTGCAAGCGATTCAATCGCTTCCACTCCTGCACGTGATCGAGTTTGTGTTCATCTTCTTACCCATCACGTATCACGGGGTGTTCGGGCTTTACGTGGCGTTTGTGTCGGGCTATAACGCAAACCGGTATTCGTTCAGCCGCAATGTGATGTTCGTGTTGCAGCGGGTGACGGGCATCATCACGTTCGTTTTCATCATCTTCCACCTGTGGACGACGCGGTTTTCCGGCAATGCGCCGTCGTTTGACATGGTGCACGAGCTCGTCACCAACAATGCGTACTTCGCGTTCATGATTGTGGGCGTGATCGCGGCGACGTTCCACTTCTCCAATGGACTCTGGTCGTTCGCCATTCACTGGGGACTCACGGTGGGGCGCCGGGCGCAGCGCGTCACTTCGTGGGTGACGATGATCATCTTCGTCGTGTTGGCGGCGGTCGGGGTGGCATCGCTCATCGCCTTCCGGATGAACGTCTGAGGTACTCATTGACCTCTCGCAAGGTGCTGTACACGGAGCATGGGAGGGAATTGACGTGGCAAACACGAGCATCATTGTCGTGGGAGGCGGCCTGGCTGGCTTGATGACCACCATTAAGGTGGCGGAGGCCGGTGTGCCGGTAAAACTGTTCTCCTTGGTTCCTGTAAAACGTTCCCATTCCGTGTGTGCTCAGGGCGGTATCAACGGCGCCGTGAACACGAAGGGCGAGGGCGACTCGCCGTGGGAGCACTTCGATGACACGATTTACGGCGGCGACTTCTTGGCCAACCAGCCCCCGGTGCTGGGCATGTGCGAGGCCGCGCCGGCCATCATCTACCTGATGGACCGCATGGGCGTGATGTTCAATCGCACGCCGGAAGGCTTGCTGGATTTCCGCCGCTTTGGTGGAACAAAGCACCATCGCACGGCGTTCGCCGGGGCTTCGACGGGCCAGCAGTTGCTGTATGCGCTGGATGAACAGGTGCGCCGCTACGAGGTGGCTGGGCTCGTCGAAAAGTACGAGGGATGGGACTTTCTTGGCGCCGTGATCGACGACGAGCAGATTTGCCGCGGCATCGTGGCGCAGGACCTGCGTTCGATGGAAATCCACTATTTCCGCGCGGACGCCGTGGTCATGTGCACGGGTGGCAACGGCCTCATTTTCGGCAAGAGCACGAACTCGATGATCAACACGGGTTCGGCGGCGTCGGAACTGTATCAGCAGGGCGTGAAGTACGCGAATCCTGAGATGATCCAGGTCCACCCGACGGCGATTCCGGGCGACGACAAGCTGCGCCTGATGTCCGAGTCTGCGCGCGGTGAGGGTGGGCGCGTCTGGACGTACAAGGACGGAAAGCCGTGGTACTTCCTCGAAGAGTGGTATCCGGAGTACGGCAACCTCGTCCCGCGCGACATCGCCACGCGGGCGATTCACAAGGTCTGTGTGGAGATGGGCCTGGGTGTCGACGGGCAGAACATGGTCTACCTCGACCTGACGCACATCCCGGCAGACGTGCTGGACCGGAAGCTCGGCAACATCCTCGACATTTACGAGAAGTTCGTCGGCGATGATCCGCGCAAGGTGCCCATGAAGATTTTCCCTGCCGTCCACTACACGATGGGGGGCCTTTGGGTCGACTACGACCAGATGACCAACATCCCAGGCCTGTTTGCGGCGGGCGAAGCCGACTTCCAGTATCACGGCGCGAACCGGCTTGGGGCGAACTCCCTGGTGTCCTGCATCTACGGCGGGATGATCGCCGGTCCGAATGCCGTGCGCTGGGCGAGGAATGTGCGCAAATCGGCGGAGAGCTTGCCGGAGTCGGTCTTTGAGCAGTATCGCCGCAAGTACGAGCAGGAGTTTGAGGAAATCCTCAAGCTTGACGGCGATGAAAATCCGTATCAGCTTCACCGCGAGCTCGGCAAGTGGATGACGGATCACGTGACGGTGGTGCGCTACAACGACAAACTCAAGGAGACGGACGCGAAGATTCAGGAGCTCCAAGAGCGCTGGAAGCGCATCAAGATGTCGGATACCTCGCGCTGGGAGAACCAGGTGGCCCAGTTCACGCGCCACTTGAAGAACATGCTCATCATGGCGCGGGCCATCACCATCGGCGCCCTGATGAGAGACGAGAGCCGCGGCGCACACTACAAGCCGGAGTTTCCGGAGCGCGACGACGAGAGGTTCCTGAAGACCACCATCGCGGAATACACGCCGGACGGGCCGAAGATCTCGTACGAGGACGTCGACGTCTCGCTGATCAAGCCGCGTAAGCGCAATTACGCGGTGAGCAAGGAGGCGACCAAGGAATGAGCACAACAGCGGAGGCCGTGCAGCAGATGCAGGCCGATTCGGGTCGCAAGGTTCACCTCATCATTGAGCGTCAGGACAACCCGGAATCTCAGCCGTACTGGGAAGAGTTTGAGGTCCCTTATCGCCCAGGGATGAACGTCATCGCCTGCTTGATGGAGATCCAGAAGAATCCCGTCAACAAGAAGGGCGAGCCGGTGGCGCCCGTCACCTGGGAGATGAACTGCCTCGAAGAGGTTTGCGGCGCCTGCACGATGGTCATCAACAACAAGCCGCGCCAGGCTTGCTCGGCCCTCGTCGACAAGCTGCAGCAGCCCATTCGCATCCGCCCCATGCGCACGTTCCCTGTGGTTCGCGATCTCGTCGTGGACCGCAGCCGGATGTTCGACGCACTGAAGCGGATCAAGGCATGGATTCCCATCGACGGCACGTACGATCTCGGCCCTGGGCCGCGCATGTCGAGCGAGGAGCAGCAGGTCGCCTATGAGCTGTCGCGCTGTTTCACTTGCGGCGCTTGCGTGGAGGCCTGCCCGAACGTGAACGACAAGTCCTCCTTCATCGGCCCGTTCGCGATCTCTCAGGCCCGTCTTTTCAACATGCATCCGACGGGCAAGATGAACAAGGAAGAGCGCTTGCAGGCGCTGATGGGCGAGGGGGGTATTTTCGAGTGCGGCAATGCCCAGAACTGCGTCGAGGTGTGTCCGAAGGGCATCCCGCTCACGACGTCCATCGCCGCGATGAATCGCGAAGTCACGTACCGCGCCATCGGTGCGTGGCTGCGGAAGTAAGCGACGATTAAGCCCGGGGGACTCTTGGAAAGGCGGGATGAACGATGCAGGCCGTCACAGCACAGCGCAGGCAGCGCGCGCAGACGAGAAGCTTCATCGCGCTCATCGTGGCGCTCTTGGTCCTTGGCTTTGGCTGTTATTTTCTCCTGCGCCCCGTGATTCAGCAGGAGACGAGCAACACGCCGGTGAATACGGTGCGCCGCTTCATCGGATTTGTGGAGCTGCGGGAGTTCAACGAAGCGTATCACTTGCTGACGCCGACGTTCCAACAGACGCCCGGCTGGCACGCGTCGCTGTACAACTTGTACCTGTCCCTCGATCCGTCCGAGGTCAACTACGCCCTGCTCGGTCAACGGGGCGATGTGGCCGAGGTCGAGTTCGCGAGTGAGCAGGGCGGCGTGTTGTACGTCAAGCGCGTGAATGGCCGTTGGCTCATCATGAGTCCGAACGAGGTGACGCAAGCGAGCGGTGCTACGGCGCCGTGATGCGCGACGCGAGCGGGCCGAGGTCTGCAGGCATCTGCGGCCTCGGCTCGTTTTTTCGGCAAGGGAGGGCAGTCCATGTCGTACGAGGTCATGCTGTTTTACAAGTTCACCCCTATCGATCACCCCGAGGCGCTGGCCGAGGAGCAGCGGGCCATCTGTGAGTCCCTCGGCTTGCGCGGCCGCATTCTCGTAGCGGAGGAAGGGTTGAACGGCACGCTGTCTGGAGCAGCCGGCGCGTGCGCCGCGTACCGGGAACACATGCACAGGGATACGCGCTTCTCCGACATGCTTTTCAAAGTCGATCCGTCCGACGGGCATGTGTTCCCCCGGCTCTCGGTCAAGCGCAAGGCCGAGATCGTGCACTTCGGCGTGTCGGGCGCGCCTAAGCCCTGGGAAAAGACGGGCCAGCGCCTGTCCCCGAAGGCCTGGTACGAGATGCTCGGCCGTGAAGACGTGGTCGTGATCGACGGGCGGAACGACTACGAGTACGAAATCGGCCATTTTGAAGGCGCGCTGCGGCCTGAGGTGTCCACGTTCCGGGAATTTCCGGACTGGATCGAGCGGCACAAGGACGAGTGGCGCGGCAAAAAGGTGTTGACCTATTGCACAGGGGGCATTCGCTGCGAAAAGCTCTCCGGCTACTTGCTGGAGCAGGGCATTGAAGAGGTCTATCAACTGGACGGGGGCATCGTCACGTACGGCAAAGACCCGGAGGTGCGGGGCAGGAAGTTCCTCGGCAAATGCTACGTGTTTGACGATCGCGTCGCCGTGCGGGTCAACCAGACCGACGAAGATGTGATCATTGCTCGCTGCTCCATCTGTGGTCAGCCGAGCGATCGGTACATCAACTGTGGGTATCTCGATTGCCACCGCAGATTTCTGTGCTGCGAGGCGTGTGAGCAGGCGATGCACGGGTTCTGCTCGCCCGCGTGTGAAGCCGAAGCCGCGGCCCGCGGCCGGATCGACCCGCGCGTCACTTCCCTGCTTGAGACCTACCCTGTGGAAGCAGGGTTAAGCCGAGGGCGATAAGCGCGAGGGCGGCCGCGACCAGGAAGCTGCAGCGATACGCGAGCGCCACATCGTGCGCGCCGAAGGCGGCGGTGAACAACTCGACACTCACCCCGCCAGCCGTGACGCCGACGCCCATCCCGAGCGTGCGGCTCATGTTGAGGATGCCGCCCGCCACGCCGAGGTGCGGGCCGGGCGTGGCGTTCATCACGCGCGCGTTGTTGGCAGGCGTAAAGGTGCCGACGCCGCAGCCGACGAGGAAGAGCCCGGCGAGAAACGCCGGCGTGGTGCGAGTGAAGGCAAATAGCCCTGCGGCGCCGATGGCCGCGAGCACCATGCCAAGCGCCGATACCTTGACCTTCGACCATCGGTCGGCAAGGCGGCCGGCGAACGGCGTGCAAAGCGCCATGCCGACGGGAAGCGCGGTGAGCAGGAGGCCGGCCTTGGCGCTCGACAGTCCTTCGATGTGGACAAACCAGTACGGCACCACGAGGGTAATGGCGTACATCACGCTGAACGAGAGGACGGACGTCAGGTTTCCCATCCAAATGAGGGGTTCCCGCAGATACGAGATGGGAACCAGTGCGGGATCTGCTTTGCGCTCGATGAAGATGAACAGGGCGGTGGCCAGGACCGCAACGGCCAGGAGAACGGCCGTGATGGTCGGCCGGCTCTCAGGCGTGAAGCCTTCCTTGAGCACGTACATGGTCACGATGAGCAGGCAGGCGAGCACAAGAGCGCCGACGAGATCGAAACGGGGGCGAGGGCCTTCGCGGCGGTCGCGGGGCAGAAACAAGAGCGCCGACAGAGTGCCGAGAATGCCCACGGGCACGTTGATGTAAAAGATGAGCCTCCAAGACGCAATGTGGGTGAGCACACCGCCCACAAGGGGGCCGAGGCTCAGGCCGAGCCCCTGGGCCAGCGCTTGAAAGCCAATGGCCTGGCCTCGCCGCTCAGCGTCCGCCGCCGCGGTGATGATGGAGACGCTGTTGGCCTGGAGCAGGCTCGCGCCAATGCCCTGCAGGACGCGGAAGGCAAGCAGGCTGGCTAAGCTCCATGAAGCGCCACAAAGGGCCGATCCGACGATGAACACGCCGAAGCCGAGCGTGTACATCGGCCGCCGCCCGATGAGATCCGACAAGCGCCCAAATGCGACAATGCATCCGGCGAGCGCCAGCAGGTAGATGAGACTCACCCACTCGATGCGGTTCATCGTGGTGTGAAACGCCTGCTCCAGTTTTGGCAGCGCGATGCTGATGATGCTGGCGTCGAGCGCCGCCATGAAGGCGCCGAAGCAGACGGTGCCGACGATAAACCACATGCCGCTCGGGCGTTGAATCACGTCCTCAAGAGGAAGGCGATGCTCCCTTTGCGCCAAAGTCGCCCGTTCCATCCCCGCGTCCCCTTTCGCAAGTCCTCGCCGTCTTCGGTGGCCCATCTACAGGATGTCCTGGCCTTGAAATGTGCTGCATAACGTTCCTCGCGGCACAACTTGTTATGACATCATAACAAGTTGCGTCATTCCTCTCCATTGTACCGGTCGGCCGCCCGTTTTGCCACCTCCGCTTGCGTCTGCTGCGTCAGTGCGGCTGACGCAGCAGGTGAACCCGAAGTTGATATCGATCCGCCGGATAACGCACCAACGAATATTCCACCGGGGCTCCCGATTCGTCCCGCGTGATCCGTTCGATGTGCAGAATCGGCGCTGGCGGCGTGAGCCCAAACCGCGCGCAATCTTCATCCGTCGCGAGCTCAGCGGAGATGGTCTGGCTGCCCGAGTTAATCCGCACACCGTTCTGCTCAAAAAATCCGTAGATGGAATCGTACATAGTCGGATCGGGCGGCATCCGCGAGGCAACCTGGTACGGAGGTACCAAATAGGACCGCTCGTGGAAATACGCAATCTCGTCGACGTAGGCGGTGCGTTCGATATACAGCACCTGTCTTGACTGGGGAACCCGGAGCAGGCGCGCGATGTCCTCCGGGCACCTTTGCATGTCGAGGCGTTCCACGCGCACCGTCACCGAGAGCCCGAGCGCCCGCAGCTCTTCCGCAAACCCGTAGAGGGTGGTGGAGGCGGTGGGGTGGTCGACGTCCGCGACATAGGTGCCTTTCCCTTGGCGCCGGACGATGAAGCCGGCGGTGACGAGATCGCCCACGGCTTGGCGCACGGTCGTGCGGCTCACGTCGTACATGGCCGCGAGTTCGGCCTCTGACGGGATCTGCTCGCCAGGCGGCCATGCTCCACTCAGGATTTTCTCAAGAAGCTCCGACTTGAGCTGTTGATAAAGAGGTACGCTCTCACGCATGAGGCGAATCGTTCCCTTCGTCAAACGGATGCCGGGCGTTGGTCGGCAGAAACCCTTGCTGATGAAGATAGATGCGATCACGCGCCATGGCGTCGGCGAGCCGCTGCGCAAACGTGCGCGCCGCGCGCGGATGGAACCACGCATCGCGTTCCTCGGGCAAATACAGCCGGTCGACGCCGAGCGCGAGGCTCCGCGTTCCTCGGGCTCCGTCGCCGACGAACCAGTCGTCGATGGCTACGAAGTCGGCCAAGGACGCGATGAGGTGCGGGAAGTCAGGGGAGGACGGGAGCAGCGGCGCGACGGCGACCTGCACGGGGATGCCCGCCGCGCGCAGCGATTCCAGCGCGCGGATCCGCGCTCGGACGGTGGGCGCGTGCGGTGCAAAGCGGCGCCTGACGTCCTCCCGATCCGTCTCCAAGGTCACGGACACGAGGACGCGATCGCCCAGGGCCTTGAGCAGGTCGATATCCCGTACGACGAGCGGAGAGCGCGTCTGCACGAACAGGAAGTCGACGAGGCTCGGTTCGGCGGCCATGGTCATCAGAACGGAGCGTGTCACCCCGGCGCGCCATTCGGCCGGTTGATAGGGATCGGTGCTGGAGGACATGAAGATGCGCGTGGCGCCGCGCCGCCTGGCTCCTCGTAGCTCGTTTTGCCATGTTTCTGGGTCCACCGGCTTGATGTCGGCGTAAGAGCCCCAGCGCTCGCGGCGAAAGCGAGCGATGGGCAGCGCCTGCACATAGCAATAGAGGCACCCATAGGCGCAGCCGACAAACGGATTGAGCGTGTAGTCGTAGCCGGCTAAGTACCCGCCGGTCCGCGTGAGCAGGCGTCTCTTGCGCTTTGTCGATCTCGCCATGGTCCGTCCTCTCGCTCCCATCACTGGCGTGTCATGCGCGTGTCTACCTCAAAGGTATCATAGTGGAGCTTTGCATGGTACACACATCGGAAAATAGGACATAGCGCTCTTCCATGGCGCGAGCGAGGCGCGCGGCTCGCTGTGGTTGTGTTACAGTGATGTACGGCGGTCTTGTCCAGCGCCCCGTGAGAGGCACGGTCAAGGAGGTTGAACGCATGTACGATTTTGACAAGTATGTAGAGCGAAGGCATACCGACTGCATGAAATGGGATGGCTTGCAGCGCCGTTTTGGCCGGGACGACCTCATCCCACTTTGGGTGGCGGACATGGACTTTTTGTCGCCCAAGGCCGTGATCGACGCCCTCGTCCAGCGGGCCCAGCATGGCGTGTTTGGGTATGCGCTGAAGTCGGACAGGTACACGGAGAGCATTGTGAAGTGGATGAAGACGCGGCACCAGATGGAGATTTCCCCCGATTGGATTGTACCGGCACCCGGCGTTGTCCCCGCGTTGTCCGTCATCGTGCAGGCCTTCACCGAACCGGGCGACGGCATCCTGATACAACCGCCCGTCTATCACCCGTTTCGCCGCGTGATCGAGGCCTGGGGGCGGCGCGTGATCGAGAATCCGCTCGTGGAGTCCGATGGCCGGTATGAGATGGATTTTGACGACTTGGAAGCCAAGGCGAAGGAAGCGAAGGTCATGTTCCTGTGTTCGCCGCACAATCCCGTGGGGCGCGTCTGGACGAGGCAGGAACTCGAGCGGGTGGCGGACATCTGCCTTCGGCACGGCGTGCTCGTCGTGAGCGACGAAATCCATGCGGACATTGTGTTTTCCCCACACCGCCACACGCCGTTTGCTTCCCTTGGACCGGAGTGTTCGCGCCACAGCATCACGTGCCATGCGCCGAGCAAGACCTTCAACCTTGCTGGATTGAACACGGCCTATGTTTGGACCGAAAATGCTTCCCTACGCGAAGCGTACGAACGGGCGTCTCACCGAGCCTCGATGGCGGAACTGAACGTATTTGGCATCGAGGCGATGATCGCCGCGTACGAACACGGCGCAGAGTGGCTTGATCAACTTTTGGCATACCTTCAGACGAGCCTCGACGCCATGGAGGCTGAACTCGAAGGGCTTCCGGGTGTGCGCATGGTTCGGCCGGAGGGCACGTACATGGTCTGGCTGGACTTTCGGGCACTCGGGATGACGGACGAATCGTTGGATCAGTTTTTGCGCGAGGAGGCGCGCCTGGGGCTGAACGAAGGCCATATCTTTGGCCGGCAAGGATCAGGCTTTCAGCGCATGAACATCGCCTGCCCGCGCCCCATGCTTTTGCAGGCCCTTCAGCAGCTGCGTGATGCGCTCCATCGCCGCACGCCTTGAGCCTTCCAACCGGTTCCAGGGTGGAGTTCTGATGCGCGGCTTGGGTTCCGCCCATCTCCAGTCTTCACCGGAACGGTCGAGTGGCAGGTGACATACGATACCCTGACTGTATCCCGCTCTTGTATGACCGGGCAAGGAGGGATCGTGGGGATGGCACCTGTCAAAGACGGGCGCGGCAAGTCACTTTTGACCAACCGTGAACGAGAAGTGTTCGAACTGCTCGTTCAGGATAAGACGACGAAGGAGATTGCTTCACAGCTCTTCGTCAGCGAGAAGACCGTCCGGAACCATATATCCAATGTCATGAAAAAGCTGAATGTCAAGGGTCGATCGCAAGCTGTCGTCGAGTTGGTGCGTCTAGGCGAGATCACGATTTGACAGGCAACACCCCTACGGTCAGTAGGGGTGTTGAGCCTCTTCCGCAGGCCACGCAGGCCCTGGCGCCTTGGCGCCTGGTTCATGCTTATGCGGATGCGTGCGAAAGAAGACCTTCCGAGACTGCGCGCCACACGGCTCCGCACCCAGACCGCGATGAACGTCGTCGCCGGCAATCTGAGTATAGAAATCGGAACTTTCACGATTGACAGCGCTTTCATTCCGGGTTACGATGGAGCTCGATAGGAAGTTTCACGGCAGGGGGGAGCGCAAGCCTAGAATGAAACGGAGTTTCTAATATGAAAAAAGAGTGTCGGTGGACCATGGGGTAACAGGGGAGCCTTTGGACGGTCTGAAAGCGCATTCAAAAATGGATTGCGAAAGGAGAACCGAGATGCACGACAAGCGGTTTGGAGATCCTCTTGTCATGGGGTTGGCGGCGTTTGTGATTGCCCAGACCACGCTGAACTTGCCCAACGCGCATTTGGTGCCGCCACAGGTCACATTGTTCTTCTTGCCCGCCATTCTCGTGTGCGGCGGTTTGGTGTACTTTTTTGCGTGCGTGTTCTCGTTTGTCCGGGGAGATTCGTTCGGGCTGAGTGTCAACGGCTTTTACGGCGCGTTCTTCACGTCCCTGTTTTTGTTCATGTATCTAGAGCTGAAGGGCGTCCTTCAGTTTGGGGCCCAGGCCAACGTGGCCCTAGGTGTGTTTCTCCTCATCTGGACGCTCGTCACCATTCCGTTTGTCATTGCCGCGTTCCGGGTGCAAATGCTGTTCGGCCTTCTTTTCCTGTTCGTGTTCTTCGCCTTCTTGGGCGGCACCCTCGCCAACCTCGCTGGCGTCAACAGTGCATTTGGAGGCTACTCGGGCCTGATCTCGGCTGCCATCGGACTGATCATCATGGCAGAGGGCCTGTTGAAAAGCGTGCAAGCACACGCCCCTCAAGCTGCTGTGAGCGTCGGAGACCTGGGGATGCGGTCCGAAGCGTAATTGTTGTCGCACAAACGGCGCCGGCCTTCGGGCCGGCTTTTTTCATCCTTTTGTCTTGCTGCGCGCTACATTGTGATCTACCATGAGAGCAGGCATCATTTCTCCTGTGAATCAGGGTTTATATTATGAAACAGAGGTGACGGGCTTGTACTTCTGGACACAGGTAGAGCCGCCAGGTTTCGGGCTGGACGCGCAAGCGGTCCGTCAGCTGGCATACGCCTTGCTTCAGGGTAGACACGTGTACGTCCGCTGTGGGGTGCCAGCCTTTGAGGACGCCTTGTTCGCCGCCATTCGCGATGCCCTGCTGGCCGCCTATGAAACCAGCGAAATCACGGAGGAGGCCTACGAGGCAGCCCTCGCCCGACTCTACGCTGCCGACGATCTCGGCGCGGTCCCCGAAGGCGCCTGGGTGGTGGAGGTTCGCGCCGCGGAAGGGGGCGCATCGTGCGTCATGGGCCTGCTCTCGCAGGCGAATCCGGATACACGCGCCGAGCGAGCGGCCATGCGCTGAATCGGCAAGCTTGTGACCTAAAGAAGGTGACCTCATGCAACCGCTTGCAGGGATTCGGGTCCTCGACTTGAGCCGTGTGCTCGCCGGGCCGTTTTGCACGCAAATTCTCGGCGATCTCGGCGCCGACGTGATGAAAGTCGAGAGTCCCCAGGGGGATGAGACGCGGCGGTACGAGCCATGCAAAGACGGGGTCAGCAGCTACTTCGTGGCGTTTAACCGCAACAAGCGGAGCATCGCCATTGATCTGAAGTCGGAAGCAGGGCGCGAAGTCGTGCGCCGGTTGGCGCTGGAAGCCGACGTCCTCGTTGAAAACTTCCGCACCGGAACCATGGAGCGGTGGGGGCTCGGCCACGAGGCGCTGAGAGCGGCCAATCCTCGATTGATTTACGCGTCGCTCTCCGGGTATGGCCGGACGGGCCCGTGGAAGGATCGCCCAGGCTACGATCTCGCCATTCAGGCGGCCAGTGGATTGATGTCGGTGACCGGTGAACCAGACCGCGGGCCGGTGCGCGCCGGATGGTCCATCGCGGACCTGACCGCGGGCCTGTGGATGGCCCTCGCCATCTGCACGGCGCTTTTCGACCGCCAGCGCACAGGGCGTGGGACGTACCTGGAGACGAGCCTGTTCGAAGGCCAGGTGGCGCTCATGACGTATTATGCGACCGCCTATTTCCTCACGGGTCACGTCGGCGAGCGGCTCGGTTCGGCGCACTTCAGTCTAGCGCCTTATCAGGCGTTGGCCGCGGCGGACGGATGGCTCGTCGTCGCGGTCGGAAACGATGGGCTGTTCAGGCGCCTATGCAATGCCATTGGGCGCCCCGAGCTGGCAGATGATCCGCGCTTCCAGACAAACGGGGCACGGGTCCGCCACCGACAGCAGCTCGCAGCCGAGCTCGAGGCGCGCCTGGCGGAGGGCGGTGTGCGCCAGTGGGAGGCCGCGCTGACCGAGGCAGGTGTGCCCTGTTCAGCCGTCAACCGAATCGACGAGGTGCTTCACCTAGAGCAGTTGGCTCATCGAGGAATGCTCTGGGAGACGGATTATCCCGGTGCCGGCTCGTTTTTTGTGCCGCGATCGCCGTTTTTCGCGGAGGGTTGGGACCTTCAGTTGGGGCGCCGTCCCCCCATGCTCGGAGAACATACCCGGGCCATTCTGTCAGAGTTGGGCTATGGCCCAGACGAAATTCAGGCCCTCGAGGCGACCGGTGCCGTGTCGAGCGGCGCGCACGGAGGGTCGGGCCCTTCAGTGTAATGCCTGGAAGGATGCATCATCCAAGGAGGCGTGTTCAATGGATTTCAGCCTGTCTCAGGAGCAACTCGCCGTTCGTGACGTCGTGCGGAAATTCGTCGATGAAGAGATTCTTCCGTACATTCGCGAGTGGGATGAAAAACAGCATTTTGAGCCGCGGGTGCTGAAGCGCCTGGCGGAGCTCGGGCTGATGGGCGTATGCATCCCCGAGAAGTACGGCGGGGCCGGCATGGACTACAATACGCTCGCCGTCGTGTGCGACGAGCTCGAGCGGGGCGACATCGCGTTCCGCACCGCCGTCTCGGTCCACACGGGCTTGAACTCGCTCACGCTGCTCCAGTGGGGCACGGAGGAACAAAAACAAAAGTACCTCGTGCCGCAGGCGCGCGGCGAGAAAATTGGCGCGTTCGGCCTGACGGAACCGAACGCTGGCTCGGATGTCGCCGCCATGCGGACGACGGCCGTCCGGGACGGCGACTCGTACATCCTCAACGGATCGAAAATTTGGATTTCGCTCGCGGACGTCGCCGATCACTTTCTCGTCTTCGCGTATACGGATCGCTCCAAGAAACATCACGGCATCACCGCATTCATTGTGGAGCGCGGCTTTGAGGGCCTCACGACGCGCTCGATCAAAGGGAAGCTGGGCATTCGAGCGGGCAACACCGGGGAATTGTTCTTCGATCACGTCCGGGTGCCGGTTGAAAATCGGCTGGGCGAAGAGGGCGAGGGTTTCAAAATCGCGATGTCCGCGCTCGACAACGGGCGGTTCACGGTGGCGGCCGGGGCGTGCGGATGCATTGCGGCGTGCCTCGAGGCGTCCGTCAAGTATTGCCATGAGCGCGAGACGTTTGGTCAGCCCATCGGCAAGCATCAGCTTGTGCAGCAGATGATCGCGAAGATGGCTGCCAATCTGGAGATTTCACGCCTTTTGGTGTACCGCGCAGGATGGTTGAAGAATCAAGGGCTTCCCAACACGCGCGAGACGTCTCTCGCCAAGTGGGTGGCATGTGACGCGGCGTGGGAGGCGGCATCTGACGCCGTGCAGATCCACGGCGCCTACGGGTACTCCAACGAGTATCCCGTCGAGCGGTACCTCAGAAATGCCAAGGCCCCCGTCATCTACGAGGGCACGCGCGAAATTCACACCATCCTCCAAGCGGAGTACGCGCTCGGGTACCGTCGAGACAAGCCGCTGTCCCGCCGCCTTCCGGCGTGGCCGTTTGAAGAATAATCAGGGAGCAGAGGGGCGCCGCGCGGCGCCCCTTTTCGCGACGGACGCGATCCCGTTGACCGAAAAAAGAGCGCAATGGTACGATTTATTGGACTCTGGGCCAGGACAGGATGTGGGTATCCTTTGGCAGACTACAGCCCCTTTGTGGAAGAAATTGAGAAAGCGCTGCGCCTCGTCGCTGCCACGGTGAGACGACGCGGCCGCGTCTTGTTGAAAGACTATGATCTGACGTCGCCGCAGTTTGATGCCCTCATCACGCTCTACAACGAGGGCGAACTGACCATCGGCGAACTTTCCAGCAAGCTCTATCTCGCCTACAGTACGACAACCGACTTGGTGGACAGGCTGGAGCGCGCCGGATACGTCTCCCGCCAAAGGGATCTGGTCGACAGGCGGGTCGTTCGCGTGCAGCTGCGGGACAAGGGTGTGCAGGTCATCGAAGCCGTGTTGAGCGCTCGCCGCGCATACCTCGATTCCATTCTGAAACACGTCTCCATCGAGGAGCGGCGCGCAGTCCTACAAGCACTGGATCTGCTGTTGACGAATATGGGTAATTCGTGAACCCCCTGTGAACCTGTGGCGGGTGCGCTCGGATATAGAGGAGTGGAGAGCATGGACATCCCGCATCGCCCCATCGGCGTGTTTGACTCCGGCATCGGAGGACTGACCGTTTTTCACGCGCTCAGGCGACGACTGCCCCACGAATCCATCGTGTATTTCGGGGATCGCGCTCGCTGTCCGTACGGCGATCGGGATCCTCATGAGGTGAAACAGTTTGCCCTAGAAATCGGCTTGTACCTCGAAAGGATGGGCATCAAACTGCTGGTGGTGGCGTGTAATACCGCGACCGCCGTCGCCCTTCCCGAGTTGCAGCAAGCGCTCGGTGTCGACGTGATCGGCGTGATTGAACCTGGCGCGAGAGCGGCGGTGCAGTCATCCGAAACGCGGCGCATCGGCGTCATCGGGACGTCGGTCACGGTCGCGAGCCACGCGTACGCTCAGGCGCTCAGGGCCCTGTGCCCCGAGGTCTCCGTCACGGAACTGGCCTGCCCGCTCTTCGTTCCGCTGGTTGAACAGGGTCACGTCGAAGGCGATGCCGTGGAATCCGTGGTGCGCGACTCGCTTCGCCCGCTCCTCGACGAGCGGATCGACACGCTCGTCCTCGGGTGCACGCATTACCCGCTTCTGATGCCGGTCATCCGCCGCGCCTTGGGTCCGGCCATCCGCGTCATCTCGTCGGCGGATGCGGTGGCCAAGCAGGTCGAACAACGGCTCTCCGAGCGGGGGATCGCCGCTCCGGTTCAGAACGAGCCGGAAGTCTCTTTCCTTACCACCGGCGACACAGCGAGTCTTCGCGTGGCGCTCGCCACCTGGTTCGGTGAGATCCCTGGCGATCGCGCCGTGCGCCACGTGGCCTTGCCGATTTCGCAGCCAGCCGTCCAACAGATCGCACCATGACGGGAGGGAACGCATGATGCGCCTCGTCCTCGCCACCCAAAACCCGAACAAGGTGCGCGAGTTCTCCGAGCTGCTGGAGTCGCGCGTCGATCTCGTCGCCTTGCCGCCTGGGCTGCCCAAGGCGCCTGAGACGGGCGACACCTTCCTCGACAATGCGCGGCAAAAGGCGATGTTTTACGCGGCACATGTCGGAGGTTTTGTGGTTGCCGACGACTCTGGGCTCGTCGTGCCGGCGCTGGACGGAGAACCGGGCGTTTTCTCGGCCCGATACGCGGGAGAAGGAGCAGATGATCGCGCGAACAACGAGAAACTGATCCGCGCCTTGCGGGCAAAGGGGCTTCGTCGTGCGGAGGCCCGGTTTGTGTGCGCACTCGTGGTGGCGAGCGAGCGCGAGTCGGTCATTGAGGTCGAGGCTTGGGTGGACGGCCACGTCCACGATGAGCCGCGCGGCGAAAACGGATTTGGTTACGACCCGCTGTTTTCGCCCGAGGGAGAGGCGCGCCGGTTCGCAGAGATGAGCGCAGAGGAAAAGCATCGGTTTTCTCATCGGGCGCGCGCGGCGCGGATGCTTCTCGCCCGGCTGTCCTCGGCGGGGCAGGCCACAGGCCTTGGTTGGCGTGGGGAGCCACTGTCTTGATATCGCTTGCCCGATCGACTAAACTATCGAGGGTGGTAGGATGTGCGGGTGTAGTTCAACGGTAGAACTCCAGCCTTCCAAGCTGGCGGCGGGGGTTCGACTCCCCTCACCCGCTCCATGTGTCTCAGTAGCTCAGGGGATAGAGCAGCGGTCTTCTAAACCGCGGGTCGGGGGTTCAAATCCCTCCTGAGACGCCACGCGGGCAAGCCATGAGCACCCACCGGGGTGCTCAATTTTCAGATGGGCCTCGCACGCGGTTCAAGCGAGAGGGTGACCGCGAACGCGCGCACGCGGGTTCGTCGGATGGTTGCGTGACACAGTTAGGAGGATCGGTTGAATGGCAGCAAAGTGGGAGAAGACTGGCGCAAATGTGGGTGTGCTCGAGGTGGAGGTTGACAGTGAGCGATTCGCCCAGGCGCTGGATGAAGCCTTTAAACGCGTTGTGAAGCGCGTCGTGGTTCCGGGGTTCCGCAAGGGGAAGGTGCCGCGGAAACTGTTCGAGAAGCGGTTTGGCGTGGAATCCTTGTACGAGGACGCGGTCAACATTCTCTTGCCGCAGGCCTATCAAGAAGCCGTCCTGGAAACGGGTATCGAGCCCGTGGACCAGCCGGCCGTCGATGTCGTCCAGGTGGAAAGCGGCAAACCGTTTATCTTCAAAGCGACGGTCACGGTGAAGCCCGAGGTCCAGCTTGGGGACTACAAGGGGCTCGAAGTGGAGGACAGGGTCTTCGAAGTCACGGACGAGGACGTTCAAAAGGAGATCCAGAACCTCCTGAAGAGCCATGCCCAAATCGAGACCATCGAGGATGGCTCGGTGGAAAAGGGCGACGTGGTGACCATTGACTTCGAGGGGACCGTGGACGGCGAACCCTTTGAAGGCGGAGAGGCCGAGGGGTTCCGGCTCGAGATCGGCAGTGGAGCGCTCATCGCGGGGTTTGAAGATCAACTCGTCGGCATGAAGCCCGGCGAGGAACGCGAAATCGAGGTGACCTTCCCGGACAACTACCACGTCAAGTCGCTGCGCGACAAGGCGGCGCGTTTCCGGGTGAAGTTGCACGAAATTCGCCGCCCCGTGTTGCGCGAGCTGAACGACGAGTTTGTCCAGGAAATCAGCGAATTTCAGACGGTCGACGAATACGTCGCGGATCTTCGCAAGAAACTCGAAGAGCGGGCAAAACTCGAGCACGAACGGTATATTGAAAATGAAGTCGTGAAGAAAGCGGCAGAACGCGCGACGGTGGAGATTCCGCCAGTGATGATTGAGCGGGAGATCGACCATCAGCTCGGCCATTTTGCTCAACAGTTGCAGATGCAGCAGATTCCGCTCGACGCGTACCTGGAGTTCACGGGTCTGTCGATGGAGGAACTGCGGGATCAATATCGGGAGTTGGCTGAGCAAAACGTGCGCACGAGCCTTGTGCTTGAGGCGATTGCGAACGCCGAGCAGGTGGAAGTCACCGAGGAAGATGTCGAGCAGGAGATTGCGCGGATGGCCGAGCAAACCGGCCTTGAGGCGGATCGCGTCCGCCAGCTCCTGAGTTTCCGAGATCCAGAGCTTGCGAGCCTGCGAGAGGATTTGAAGACCCGCAAAACGCTCAAGCTGTTGGTGGACCATGCGAAAATCGTGCCGCCTTCGGCCGAAGTCGATTCGCAAGACAACTGATGCAAGCGCGTGAGGACAAGACAAGGCCTTGGGCCTTGTCTTGTCCTCTACATGGCCGCAGGGAGAGGGAGGCTGTTGCATGTATTATCCGATTCCGTATGTGATCGAACAAACAAGCCGCGGCGAGCGGACGTACGACATTTACTCTCGGTTGCTGAAGGATCGGATCGTCATCCTGGGCACGCCCATTGATGATCAGGTCGCGAACTCGATTGTGGCACAGCTTCTGTTCCTGGCGGCCGACGATCCAGAGAAGGACATTCAAATGTACATCAACAGTCCAGGTGGGTCTGTGACGGCAGGCATGGCCATCTACGATACCATGCAACACATTCGGCCGGCCGTGTCCACGCTGTGCATCGGCATGGCTGCGAGCATGGGTGCGTTCCTTCTGGCCGCGGGTGAGAAGGGAAAACGGTACGCTTTGCCGAATGCAGAAATCATGATTCACCAACCGCTCGGCGGCGTGGAGGGCCAGGCCTCGGATATCAAGATTCACGCGGAGTGGATTTTGAAGACGAAGGATAAGCTGAATCGTCTGCTTTCTGAGCGGACGGGGCAGCCCCTCGACGTGATCGAGAGAGACACGGATCGCGACCACTTTATGTCGGCCGAAGAGGCGAGGGCCTACGGCCTGATCGACGAAGTGCTGCTTCCGCTGGATCGGGGTCGGTGACGGGTTCGCATCGGATGTCTTTGCCTTGCGCAGCCGGTGTGGTAACCTCGTAAGAGGAGGGGAACGAACCATGTTCAAGTTTAACGAGGAGAAGGGCCAACTGAAGTGCTCGTTCTGTGGCAAGACACAGGAACAAGTGCGAAAGTTGGTTGCTGGCCCCGGCGTATATATCTGTGACGAGTGCATCGAGCTGTGCAACGAGATCGTCGAGGAGCAGCTCGGTGAGGACGACGAGTTTGAACTGAAGGACGTCCCGAAGCCGACGGAGATCAAAGCGGTCCTTGACCAATACGTGATTGGCCAGGAGCATGCGAAGCGGGCGCTGTCGGTGGCCGTGTACAACCACTACAAGCGCATCAATGCGGGCTCACAGAAGAACGACGACGTGGAGTTGTCGAAGAGCAACATTTTGCTCATCGGCCCCACGGGCAGCGGCAAGACGCTGTTGGCGCAGACCTTGGCTCGCACGCTGAACGTTCCGTTTGCCATCGCAGACGCCACCTCGCTGACGGAGGCCGGTTACGTGGGCGAGGACGTCGAGAATATTCTGTTGAAGTTGATTCAAGCGGCCGACTACGATATCGAGAAGGCGGAGCGCGGGATCATTTACATTGACGAGATCGACAAGATTGCGCGGAAGTCGGAGAACCCGTCGATCACGCGCGATGTCTCGGGCGAAGGCGTTCAGCAGGCGCTGCTGAAAATCCTCGAGGGGACCATCGCCAGCGTGCCGCCTCAGGGCGGAAGGAAGCACCCGCATCAGGAGTTCATCCAGATCGACACCACGAACATCTTGTTCATCTGCGGCGGCGCTTTCGACGGTCTGGAGACCATCATCAAGCGCCGGTTGGGCAGCAAGGTCATTGGCTTTGGGGCAGCAGGTGCGGCATCGAGCGAGTCGAAGGATTCCGCCATCCTGCAGCATGTGTTGCCAGAAGACCTGCTCAAGTTCGGTTTGATTCCGGAGTTCATCGGGCGACTGCCTGTGATCGCGACGCTCGACGCGTTGGACGAGGAGGCGCTGAAGCGCATCCTCACGGAGCCGAAAAACGCCATCGTCAAGCAGTTCCAAAAGTTGCTCGACATGGACAACGTCGTGCTCGAGTTTCACGAGGATGCGCTTGAGACCATCGCCAAAGAGGCGATTCGCCGTGGGACAGGTGCCCGCGGGTTGCGGGCCATCATCGAGTCCATCATGCTCGATGTGATGTATGAGCTTCCGTCGCGAGATGATGTGCAGAAGTGCATCATCACGAAGGCCGCTGTGCTGCGCGAGGGCCCGCCCATCGTGTTGCGAAAAGACGGAACGGTCATCCCCTTCCACCGCGAAGAGACCGCGTAAGATCCAGTCGAGGCCAGCCTCTTTGAGGCTGGCCTTTTCGTTTATCCCTCTTGCTGCAAGGCAATACTGCCTACCTGAGCAGGAAGAGGGAGGGACCCGGATGACCACCAGTATTCTCGCAGCTGTGCAACTGTTCTTCGCGCTCGTGATTGGGCTTTACTTTTGGAACTTGCTTCGCACGCAGAACCAGAGTCGGCATGCGATTGAGCGGGAGTCGAAGAAGGAATTGGAGAAATTGCGCCGCATGCGCGCCATCTCCCTGACGGAACCGTTGGCGGAGCGCACGCGCCCGCAGCGCATCGACGATATCATCGGCCAGCACGATGGTGTGCGCGCCCTTCGGGCAGCGCTGTGTGGCCCCAATCCGCAGCACGTGATCATCTACGGCCCGCCTGGAGTAGGTAAGACCGCGGCGGCACGACTCATTCTGGAGGAAGCCAAGCGGACGCCAGGGTCGCCTTTTCAGCCCGACGCGAAGTTCGTCGAGCTGGACGCGACGACCGCCCGCTTCGACGAGCGCGGCATTGCCGATCCGCTGATCGGTTCGGTGCACGACCCGATTTATCAGGGCGCGGGTGCCATGGGCATTGCCGGTATTCCTCAGCCCAAGCAGGGGGCCGTGACGAAGGCGCATGGCGGCATGCTGTTCATCGACGAGATTGGCGAGCTTCACCCCATTCAGATGAACAAGCTTTTAAAGGTGCTCGAGGACCGCAAGGTGTTTCTCGAGAGCGCGTACTACAGCAGTGAAGATACGAATATCCCCGTGCACATTCACGATATCTTTCAGAATGGCCTGCCGGCTGACTTCCGACTGGTGGGGGCCACGACGCGATCGCCCGAAGAGCTGCCCCCGGCGTTGCGCTCGCGCTGCGTGGAAATTTTCTTCCGGGCCTTGACAAGGGACGAGATTCGGCAGGTGGCCGAAGGCGCGGCGGAGAAGCTCGGCATGCCGCTTGACGAAGGTGCGGCGGACACCGTGGCGGACTACGCGACGAACGGACGCGATGCTGTCAACTTGGTGCAGATGGCCGGTAGTCTCGCGATGGTCGAATCGCGCACGAGCATTCGGCGCGAAGACGTTGAATGGGTCGTGGAGTTCAGCCGCATGACGCCGCGGCCGGACCGGAAGATCGGGGACAAACCGCAAATTGGCGTCGTCAACGGCCTCGCCGTCTATGGTCCTGCGCTCGGCATGCTGTTGGAGATCGAGGTCACGGCGACCCCGGCCCCAGAGGGCGACGGTCGGCTGACGATCACGGGCTTGGTCGAAGAGGAGACGCTCGGCGGCCGCGATCGCTCGATTCGGCGCAAGAGCATGGCCAAGGCGTCCCTGGAGAATGTCCTCACGACGCTGGAGCGCCTGTATGGAATTCGCGCCCGGGATTATCACTTGCACGTCAACTTTCCCGGTGGTATGCCGGTGGACGGGCCCAGTGCCGGCGTGGCGATGGCGGTCGCCATTTACTCCGCCGTGCGCATGGAACCGGTGTTGCATACCGTCGCCATGACGGGGGAACTCTCGATTTTGGGTTCCGTCCGGCCGGTTGGCGGCGTGGCGGCGAAGATTGCCGCGGCCGTGGAGGCGGGCGCAAAGGTGGTGCTCATCCCGAAGGCAAACTGGCAGGAGTCGTTTCGGCATCGCAAGGACATCCAGGTCGTGCCTGTCGAGCGGCTGGAGGACGTGTTGCGGCTGGGGCTCGTGAGCGGGCTCGACGGCGATCGCGCCCGGCCTGACATCGCGGCGGCGATGGTGCAAAAGCCCTTGGCGCAGTAAGCGCCGTCCCGCCTCGCGTTCGACTTTGGGGCCGCGTTTCGATACAATGAAGGGCATCGTCAGGGGAGAGAGTTCGGAGGTGGGGGCATGGCGACCGAGGCTCATTCGGGGCCAGAGACCAAGGACGTGTATCCACTGTTGCCGCTGCGCGGGCTCTTGGTGTTCCCGGGCATGGTTCTGCACTTCGACGTCGGGCGGCCGAAGTCGGTGCGGGCGCTCGAACAAGCGGTGGCGAATGACCATGTGATCGTGTTGGCTTCGCAGGAGGACGGACAAGTGGACGATCCGTCCGCGGACGACTTGTACCGGGTGGGCACGCTCGCGCGCGTGAAACAGATGCTCAAGCTGCCGAACGGCACCATTCGCGTGCTCGTCGAGGGACTCAAGCGCGCCGTCGTGCGCGACTTCGTCACAGAGGACGAGTTTTTCACGGTCCGCGTGGAGACGTACGATGAGCCGGAGGAGGTACCGACCACGCCGGCCATTGAAGCGATGCGCCGTTCGGTGACCCAGCAGTTTGAGCAGTACGTGCGGCTCTCGCGAAAGCTCGATCTCGACACGTACGCGACCGTGGTGGACATGGCCCATCCAGGCCAGTTTGCCGACGCGGTCGCTTCGCATCTGCCGCTCAAGGTTCGGGAGAAACAGGACATTCTGGAGGCGTTCGACATCGAGAAGCGGCTCGAACGGCTCCTTCAGATTCTCTCGGACGAGCGCGAGGTGTTGGAACTCGAGCGCAAGATCCATCAGCGCGTGCGCAAGCAGATGGAGCGAACCCAGAAGGAGTACTACCTTCGGGAGCAAATGAAGGCCATTCAGCGGGAGCTTGGCGACAAGGAAGGCCGTCAAGCGGAGGTCGATGAGCTGAGGGAAAAGCTGGCCGCGAAGCTCATGCCGGACGACGTGCGGGATCGGGTGGAGAAAGAGATCGCCCGTTTGGAGCGCATTCCGACGGCGTCGGCCGAGGGCACGGTGGTCCGCAATTACATCGATTGGCTATTGGCACTGCCCTGGCTGGAAAAGGCCAAGTCCACGGCCGATGTCGCTCGGGCGGAGCGCATCCTGAACGAAGACCACTATGGCCTCGACAAGGTCAAGGAGCGGATCCTGGAGTTCATCGCGGTCCAGGCGCTGACCGAGAAACAGGCGGGCCCTATCATCTGCCTCGCCGGACCGCCGGGCGTGGGCAAGACGTCCCTCGCGCGGTCCATTGCCAAATCGCTCAAGCGCCCGTTTGTGCGCGTCTCTCTCGGCGGCGTGCGGGACGAGGCCGAGATCCGCGGCCACCGGCGCACGTATATCGGCTCCATGCCAGGGCGGATCTTGCAGGGAATGCGCCAAGCGGGTGTCATCAATCCCGTCTTTCTGCTCGACGAGATCGACAAGATGGCGAGCGACTTCCGGGGCGATCCGGCTGCGGCCATGCTGGAAGTCCTGGATCCCGAGCAGAACCACGCGTTCTCGGATCACTACGTCGAAATTCCGTACGACCTGTCCAACGTGTTGTTCATCACGACCGCCAACAATGTGTATCAGATCCCTGGGCCTCTTCGGGACCGAATGGAAGTCATTCAACTGTCCGGTTACACGGAGATCGAAAAGCTGCACATCGCGCGCGAACATCTGCTACCGAAGCAGCGCGCTCAGCACGCCTTGAAAGGGGATCGCATCCGCATTTCGGACGACGTGTTGCTCGAGATCATCCGCCACTACACGCGTGAGGCGGGCGTGCGCCAGCTCGATCGGCAACTGGCGGCCGTGTGCCGAAAGGTCGCTCGCGCGGTGGCAACAGGTCAGGCGAAGCGCGTGGCGGTCACCAGCGCGGTCCTACAATCGTATCTGGGCCCGCACAAGTACGAGTTTGGCGAGATGGAGCAGGAGGATCAGGTCGGCGTGGTCGCCGGGCTCGCGTGGACGGAGATGGGCGGCGATCTCTTGCTCGTCGAGGTGTCCATCGTACCCGGGTCGGGAAAGCTCGTGCTCACGGGTCAGTTGGGCGACGTGATGAAGGAGAGCGCGCAGACGGCACTCTCGTACGTGCGTTCGCGCAGCCGGGCGCTCCGCCTGCCGCCCGATTTCCACGAAAAAGTCGACATTCACATCCACGTCCCGGAAGGCGCGATTCCCAAGGACGGGCCGTCGGCCGGGATCACCATGGCGACGGCGCTCGTCTCGGCCCTGACGCACACCAAGGTGCGCCACGATGTGGCCATGACCGGCGAAGTGACGCTGCGCGGGCGAGTGCTGCCCATCGGAGGGCTAAAGGAGAAGAGCCTCGCCGCGCATCGCGCCGGTATTCGGACCATCCTCATCCCGAAGGGCAACGTCAAGGATCTGGACGATGTGCCCGACTTGGTCAAGTCCGAGGTCGAATTCGTGCCTGTCGCGCATATGGACGACGTCCTTCGCCTGGCGCTCGTCGACAATCCGCTCGATCGCGCCGCAGGTTCGCTGGCCGACGAGCCGTGGTGGGCCGACGTGTGGTCGGACAGCCGATTTGGAGGAGGCGAAGCACACCAATGATCATTCGGAGTGCGGACCTCGAGGCGACGGCCGTTCATCCACATCAGTGGCCGAAGCCTCGCTTGCCCGAGTTCGCCTTCTTGGGGCGGAGCAACGTGGGGAAATCCACGTTGCTCAATCGCCTGTTGAACCGAAAGCAACTCGCCCGCGTATCTTCCCAGCCTGGAAAGACGCGCCAGTTGAATTTCTACCTTGTCAATCAGGCGTTTCGGTTTGTCGACCTTCCCGGCTACGGGTACGCGGCTGTGAGCAAGCAGGAGCGGGACCGGTTCGCGGCGATGATTGACCGGTATTTGAACGATCGCGACGAATTGTGCCGCATCTTTCACCTCGTGGACATCCGACATGAGCCCACGAAGGACGATGTCGCGGTTCACCGCGCGCTGCTGGAACTCGGCGTTCCGGTCTCCGTGGTCGCCACCAAGGCAGACAAGATCGGGCGAAGCCACGTCCCTAAACACATCAAGGTCATTCGCGACATCCTTCGCACGCCCGCGGACATCTGGCCTGTGTCAGCGGAAAAGCGCGAAGGGCTGGAGGAGCTATGGCGCGTAATAGAGGGAGATCTTGGTGCTTGGCAGCATAGCGAGGCGCCGGACACCGCGCGCGCGGCAGAGGTGGCGAGCTCAAGGGAGCACCTGGGCGAGACCGAGTGAGAACTCCAACCTGCGCCCGCATCCCTCGCCACAACGTTCAAGGGAGCGTCACACCCGCTGGGCAGAAGCCCTTGGGCAGGCGCTCCCTCTGCTATATAATGTGAGAGGACATGGGGGTGGAGTGCGTGAACATCTTCGTCGTGGGCCTCAGCCACAAGACGGCGCCCGTGGAACTGCGTGAGCGCGTGAGCCTCGGCGAATCCGAGGTTCGTCACGTTTTGACGCAGCTCCGCGAATCGCGTACCGTTCTGGAGTCTGTCGTCGTATCGACGTGCAATCGGCTCGAGGTGTACGGATTGGGGCCGAGCGCTCGGGCGGGCTCGGACTTTGTGCTTGACGTCGTCGCCAAGGCCACGGGGGTCGAGCGGGGCACGCTCTGGCGGCATGCGTACGTCCGCCAGGGCGAGGAGGCCGTCCGGCATGGCATGCGAGTCGCGTGCGGACTGGATTCCGTCGTGTTCGGCGAGACGCAAATTTTGGGTCAGATGAGAGAGGCGTACCAATGGGCGCTCGAAGAGGGCGCAACCGGTTCCGTGATGAACCGGATGTTCCGCGAGATCATCCACGTTGGCAAGCGAGCGCAGACAGAGACGACCATTGGGCGCGAGGCCGTTTCGGTGAGTTATGCCGCCGTTCAACTGGCCCGCAAGGTGCTCGGAGATCTCAGCGGAAAACAGGTGGCCGTCGTCGGCGCGGGCCACATGGCGTCACTCGCCGCGCGGCACTTCGCCGCGCAGAAGCCGCAATCCCTTCTCATCTTGAACCGCACCGTGGCCAGGGCCGAGGTGCTTGCGGCGGAGGTGGGCGGTGAGGCCCGGGCATTGGAGGAGGAGGGTCTCCGGCAGGCCCTGGCGCAAGCGGACGTTCTCCTCACGGCTATCGGGCGCGGGCGGCCCGTCATCACGCGCAGCATGGTCGCCGATGCCTTGGCCTCGCGCCGCGGACGCCCCATCGTCGTTCTCGACATCGCCGTGCCTCGGGATGTGGAAGCGGAAGCATCGCAGTTCGCGTCCGTCTACCTGTACGACGTGGATGATCTCGAGGGCGTCGTCGCGGCCAACCTCGAGGAGCGGGCGCGCCAGGAAGAGGCGGTCGAAGCGATGATCGACGAGGGCGTCGCCGCGTTCTCGCAATGGCTGACCGAGCAAGAGGTGGTGCCGGTCATTGCCGCGCTTCATCAGCGCGGTGAGGCCATCGAGCGCGAGGTGATGGCGAGCCTCCTGCGGAAGCTCCCTCATCTCGGCGAGCGGGAGCAGAAGGTCATCCACAAGCACATGATGAGCATCGTCCATCAACTGCTGCGTGAGCCGGTGAAAAACGTGAAGGAGATGGCGCTTCAGTCGGGGAATCCGGCGTATGCCGAGACGCTCGCGGCGCTCTTTGGCCTTGAGCCGGCCGCCCTTGGGGGCCGCGTTCGCGTCGAGCTCGAGCGCGGGGCGGAGACCCCGGGCGGTGCGCACGCACAGCCGGCCTTTTCGCAAGGGTGACCGAACGCGATGGGCGCTTGGTACGTCCTCGGCATGGTCGTCTATGCGTTTGCCCTCGTGTGGTCAGGCTTTTCCTTCACCCAGTGGCGCCGTTTGTCACCACGCGCAGGGTATGGGCTCTTTCTGGCCGCGTTCGCACTCATGACCGTGGTGTTTCTCGGCCGCCTCGCGTCGTTGCGCGATGCGGCAGACTATTCTCGTGGCGATCTCGCCCTGTTCATCGCGTGGCTCATGCTCACGGTCACGGTGGCGATGGGGCGCGGCAGCGCTTCAAGCCCGGTCTCGCTGGTGCTGAACGCGGTGGGATTTGGCCTTGCCCTTGTCGCGGGAGGCTTGCAGAGCCAGTCGCAGGTTCCGTTTCTCTCGGCATCCAGCCTGTTGGCCCTTCACGTCGCGTTGGCGGTGCTCGGGGACACGGCCTTTGCCTTCAGCTTTTCGTTTGCCTTGATGCATCTCGCGCTTGACGCTCGCCTTCGCCGGCGCCTGTTCGACCGGTGGTATCTACACCTGCCTTCGCTCGCCACGCTCGACAGCCTGGCGCTGTTCATGAGCGCGACGGGGGCGGGTTTGCTGTTTCTGGCCATGATCACCGGATGCTGGTGGGGAGAGTTGGTCCTGCACCACTGGCTGCTCACCTGGCCCAAGTTTAGGGTGACGGCCTTTTGTCTCATCCTGTACATCAGCTACTTGGTTTGGCGCATGAGCCGGAAGGCTGCGACGCGCGCCATGATGCTGTTTCAAGTCATCTGTTTTGTCGTGGTATTGACCAACCTGCTGTTTATTGGCGGAAGGCTGCCATGACTCGAGGGAGGATCCAGGTTGCGCACCTTACGCGTCGCGACGAGGCGGAGCGCGCTCGCGCTCACGCAGACGAAACACGTGATCAGTCTCTTGAAGCAGGTGGTGCAAGACGCCGAATTCGATCTCGTCCCCATCCGCACGCGGGGTGACGAGATCGTCGACCGGGCGCTGGCCGAGGTCGGTGGCAAGGGGCTGTTTGTCGGCGAGATTGAGGACGCCATCGCTCGGGCGGACGCCGATCTCGCCGTGCACAGTCTCAAAGACGTGCCCTTTGCGCTGCGCGACGGCCTGGTCATCGGAGCCGTGCCCCGCCGCGAGGATCCGAGGGACGCCCTCATCAGCCGAACGGGGGGCGGCCTCGCCAGCCTGCCGCCCGGCGCGCGCGTGGGGACAAGCAGCCTGCGCAGGCAGGCGGCGCTTCGCCGTGTTCGCCCCGATTTGCAGGTGGAGGCTTTGCGCGGCAACGTCGACACGCGGCTCGGGCGGCTCGACGAGGGGCGTTTTGACGCCATTGTCCTGGCGGCGAGCGGGCTCCATCGCTTGGGCTTAGCCCACCGGATCACGGAATACCTGCCGACCGATTCGTTCGTCCCCGCGGTGGGCCAGGGGGCGCTGGCCGTCGAATGCCGGGCGGACGACGCCGAGCTGTTGCGCCATCTGCGCGCCATCGACGACCCGGAGACGGCGCGATCGGTCGAAGCGGAGCGCGCCTTTCTCG
This sequence comes from Alicyclobacillus vulcanalis, assembly GCF_900156755.1. Lineage (GTDB taxonomy): Bacteria > Bacillota > Bacilli > Alicyclobacillales > Alicyclobacillaceae > Alicyclobacillus > Alicyclobacillus vulcanalis. The sequence goes on along the minus strand of NZ_FTOO01000002.1, from coordinate 102,907 downwards.
CGAGGCTGGAGGGTGGCTGCCAGGTGCCGATGGGCGCGTACGCAGAGGCGTTTGGGCGCGAGTTGCGCCTCGTCGCCTTCGTGGCCGATCCGGCCGGCCAAGGCCACCTGCAGGTGGAGCGCACCGGGACCGACCCCCGCGCGCTCGGCACCGAGGTGGCAGAGGAAATGCTGCGTCAAGGCGCAGCCGCCTGGCTCAAGCCGAGTCGGGGGGATTGACGTGGCGCGCCCTCCCGTCATCGTGACCCAGTCAGGAGATCGCGGTGCCTCGCTCGCTGCCACCCTTCGCCGCCGCGGTTTTGCCGCGGAACATGTGCCTCTGGTGGAGACGGTGACGCGCATCGACGCCGTGCGGCGGCTCCCTCACGCGGCATCGGGCCCCGCGGCGTGGGTGTTCACGTCGGCGGCCGCCATACGCGCCATCCGATCCTTTGAACCCGCCGCCGAGCGGCTGCGGGCGGCGCCCTTCGCGTTCGCGCTCGGGGAAGCGACGTGGCGGGAGCTCCGCGCCGTCCACAACCGCGCGCATCATTTTCCAGGCGTGCGCGGCGCTTCGGAGTTTGCCGATCGCCTCATCGCGTCGTGCCCTCCCTCGCTTGACTTTGTGTTTCCTTGCGGAAACCTCGCGCTCGAGGCGCTTCCCGACGCCCTGCGCCGCGCCGGACGGCGCGTGGAAGCGTGGATGGTGTACGACACGCTTCTTCGTCCCGAGGCGGTAGAACGGCTGGCCGCACAGAAAGGCGGCGTGGTCGTCCTGTTCAGCCCGTCCGCCGTAGCTGCCATCGGGGCGCACCCCTCTCGCGGCGAATGGTTGGCATCGGGGCGCTTTGTCTTTTTACCCTTTGGCCAGACGACGGCCAAAGCCCTCGACGAGCTCGGCGTCTGGCATCTCGATCCTCCGCCAGAGCCGTCGCATGAAGCGCTGCTCGGCTATCTCGAGACCTTATATCCCATGGGAGCGTGATGACTGACATGAGCCAGTTTCGCCGTCACCGCCGCTTGCGCCGCACCCCCTTTTTGCGCGATCTCGTCCGGGAGCACCGCGTGCACGCGGACGATCTCGTGTACCCGATGTTCGTCGAGGAGGGCCTCCAAGGCACGTCTCCCATCTCGTCCATGCCGGGAATCGCCCGCTACGGGCTTGACGCGCTGCGCCGCGAGATTGTCGCGCTATCGGAGCTCGGCCTGAAGTCGGTGATTCTCTTCGGCATTCCGCGCGAAAAGGACGAACTTTCCTCGTCCGCTTACCACGAGCACGGCGTCGTGCAGGAGGCGATTCGCGCGATTCGTGCGGAGAACCCGGATTTGGTCATCATGACGGACGTGTGCCTCTGCGAGTACAATCCGCTCGGCCAATGCGGCTTGGTTCGCGATGGGAAGATTGTGAACGACCCGACGCTCGAGCTGTTGGCCAAGACAGCCGTATCGCACGCCCAGGCGGGGGCCGATATCGTCGCGCCATCTGACATGATGGACGGGCGGGTGGCGGCGATCCGCCAGGCGCTCGACGCGCACGGTTACGAGGACGTGATCGTGCTCTCGTACGCGGTGAAATACGCCTCGTCGTTCTACGGGCCATTTCGCGAAGCGGCCGACTCCGCGCCCCAGTTCGGCGATCGCAAGAGCTATCAGATGGACCCCGCCAACGGCCGCGAGGCGATGCGCGAGGCGAGGTCGGACCTCGAAGAGGGAGCCGACATGATCATGGTGAAGCCGGCGCTCGCGTACATGGACGTGACGGCTCGCCTGCGCGAGGCGGTGGACGTGCCCATCGCGACCTACAACGTGAGTGGCGAGTACAGCATGGTCAAGGCCGCGGCTGGGCACGGTTGGATCGACGAGCGGGCCGTCGTGATGGAGATGATGACGTCGTTCAAGCGCGCGGGCGCCGACTTGATCTTGACGTACCATGCGCCCGACGTGCTTCGCTGGCTGCGCGAAGAGGCGCGCTGAGGGGGGACAAGGATGGTCGGAGAGCGTTCGAAGCAGGCATTTGCTCGCGCGGAGCGTGTGCTGGTGGGAGGCGTCAATTCTCCGGTGCGGGCGTTTCGCGCGGTGGGCGGCACGCCGTTTTTCGCCAATCGCGGCGAAGGGCCGTACTTGTACGACATCGACGGGAACCGCTATATCGATTATCTGATGAGCTGGGGGCCGCTCATCTGGGGGCACGCTCACCCCGAAATCGTGCGCGCCATTGCCGAGACGGCTGCGCGCGGGACCAGCTTCGGCGTGCCCACGGAGCTCGAGACCGAGATGGCGGAGGAGATCGTCGAACTGGTGCCTTCGGTCGAGAAGGTGCGCATGGTCTCGAGCGGGACGGAGGCCACCATGAGCGCCATCCGCCTCGCGCGGGCGGCCACGGGCCGGTCGTACATCGTCAAGTGCATCGGGTGTTACCACGGCCACGCGGACCCGTTCCTCGTCAAGGCCGGATCGGGCGTAGCGGCGCTCGGGCTGCCCGATTCCCCAGGCGTGCCGTCTTCGGTCGCGGAGCGCACCTTGACCGTGCCGTACAACGACGCGGTGGCGATGGAGCGGCTGTTTGCCGATCGCGGCGACGAGATCGCGGCCGTCATCCTGGAGCCGGTCGCAGGCAACATGGGCTGCGTTCTGCCGCGGCCGGGGTATTTGGAGGCCGTGCGCGAGATCACGCGCCGCCACGGCGCCTTGCTCATCTTTGACGAAGTCATCACGGGCTTTCGCGTCGGATTGGGCGGCGCCCAGGCGCGCTTTGGCGTCATCCCAGATCTCACGACATTCGGCAAGGTCATCGGAGCGGGCCTGCCGGTTGGGGCCTACGGCGGTCGCCGCGACCTCATGTCCCTCGTCGCACCGGAGGGCCCCGTCTATCAGGCGGGCACGCTCTCCGGCAATCCGCTCGCCATGGCGGCAGGTTTAACCTCCATTCGGATGCTGAAGCGCGCGGCGCAGGAGGGCGCCTATGATCGGCTTGAGCGCTACGGGCGCAGGCTGGCAGACGCGTTTTGTGATTTAGCCTCGAAGCACGGATTGAACGCGACAGGCCACGCCATCGGCGGCATGTTTGGCCTATTCTTCCACGAGGGTCCCATCGTGGACTTTGAGAGCGCCAAGGCGTCCGATTCGTCCCTCTACGCGGCGTTCTTTCACGAGATGCTGAAGGAAGGCGTGTCCTTGGCGCCGGCGCAATTGGAGAGCGGCTTCATGTCGATGGTGCACGGAGAGGACGAGATCGAGCAGACCATCGCGGCCATGGAGCGCGTCTTTCCGAGAATTGCGGGGAAACGAGGCTGAGGTTCACGTGTCCTGTCGCGCGGCGGCCGAGGCCTCGAGCGCGGAGGACGTCGTGCGGCCGCGGCGGGCGACAAGGACCGCACACCTCCTTCGAACCGCGCCATCATCGACATATCTCGCGGAGGCGGGACATAGATTGGTGGTGGAATCCTGCGGTTTGGGGAGGGGCTCGAATGTCCGAAGTTTCGCGCGAACTCTTGATTCGGCTCCCGGTCGATCAAGAAGTCTACGCCGAACAAGTCGCCTCCGGCGATACGGTACAAGATGCGACCGTCGCGACGGAAATCGTCGCGTTCGATCAGGACCGCGACACGTACCAACTTGAAGGCGCGATCGTCTTCGCGGCCTATGTCCAGAAGGCCACGAGCGGCGACGTGGTTCACGTGCACCAGCGGCTTCCGTTTTTGCTGCGCGTCCCGGCATCTGCTCAGCAGAGCGGCGTGCTGAACGTCAAGAGCCGGTTGGCCGGCGTACAGCTGGATGTCACGGGCGACGCATGGCTCCATTTGGGCGGTTGGCTCGAGGTGCACGGGCTCAACGGATCCCAAGGATACCTGTTCCGCTGCGGCGCTCAGGAAGTGCATGAGGCGGTACCGTCACCTGAACCGGTCGCGCCGGCGGACGCGCATCTTCTGTCGCCGTTGGCCGATCCGGCCTTTGATCTCGCGCTTCGCGGCGAGGCAGAGGGGACGACCGCCGGGCGCGCGGAGCGCTCGGACGACGGAACTCCAGAGGCTCGCGGCGGCCCGGACGCCACTGGCGACACCTCAGAGGGTGCGGGCGAATCGCCGGAGCCGATGAGCCCTCGGCTGGCCGAGTTCGACAAGTTCCTGCCGTCAAGCCAGGCGGCCGACGAGATGCCGGCGGGATCGCCCGAAGTCGGCGACACGGCGCCACCACCGTCGATCTCGGCAGCGGATGCCCCGGTCGCGTCCTTCGAGTTTGTGCATCAGGTGGACGATCTCGCACCGGGTGGAGACGAGGTGGAGCGCGCGCCTGCCACGGACGCGAGCGCGCACGGTTTCGTGCCGGCGCCTGGGGAAGCGGTGGCCGCGCGCAAAGCTCTCGACGTGGCGTCTGGGGAACAGGAGACGGAGGAGGATGCCAAGCCGTCCGCTCCCAAGGTGGCCTTCTTTGCGTCTGCCCGCAGCGAGGGGCCGGAGCCAGCGGAGGCGGCCGTTCCATCCACTGACGGGGTGAATGCCGAAAGCGTTGAAGCGTCGGAACCCGCTGAGGTGGTGCGTCACGAGTTCGACGCATCGAAGTCCCAAAACAAGAAACTGTGGTCGTTCGTGGATTTCAACGCGCCGGAACCGCGCCACACCCTTCGCTTTGTCATCGTGCTGGAAAATGAAACGTTGGAAACCGTGGCCGAGCGCTGCGGCGTGTTGCCGAGCGAACTGGAGCGGGCGAATCCGTGGCTTCAGGGCCCACCGGAGCCTGGCACGGCGCTTCTCGTGCCGGAGCGCCGGCTGACGATTCAAAAGGTCGTCACGCTCAGTTGAGCCATGCGAAGTGGGAGAATGGGCGGGAATCGTGGCCAACGTCGCGGTTCCCGCTTTTTGTGTCTCCCCGTCATGGAGCGCCGAGAAACATCAGAAAGAAAACGAAAAAAAGCAACATCAGAATGAGCAGATCGAGCGCACTCGGCCAGAAGATGGCCCGAAAGAAGAGGAGCAAAATGGCGAGCGCGAGCAGCAACTTGACGAAGCGGAGCAGGTTTTGAAACAGTCCCACGGAGCCGACCTCCTCACTGAGCCGATACATGTATATGCGGCGAGTGGACGGAGTGGTCTTCGAGTATGCAGACGGCCTCGAATCTGATAACATAGGGTCGTCCACATTCGCGGCAGGTCTGGAGGAAGTCGGTTGGAGTCCACAACAAGCGCTTGGAAGACGGGCGTGTGGCGCGGGTGGTACTGGCGGTTCGATCTGTTGACGGTCGTCGCCATCGCGGCCCTTGAGTGCATCGTCTACTACGCGTCCGGGGGAAAGTACTCGTTCTTCTTTTCGTCCGAACTGGGTACGCTCATCGCCGTGGTGGCCGTCGTGCAACGCGCCAAGGAAAAGCGAAGCCTGAACGGGCTTGTGGTAGGCGCCGTCAGCTACTTGCTCGGATTTCTCTTTCAGTGCACGCTCGGCTACGCCGAGACGCACGATGCCATCGTGCACGGACAGGCGCGTGCGTTTTACACACAGATCGCGATGACCTTTGTCATTGCGCTCCTCTTCGCCTGGGTGTACGGGTGGACCACGGATTGGTCCGAGCGCCGCAGGGCAGAACTCGCGGCAGAGCGGGCGAAGAAGGAAGCCCAGAAGGGCGTATCCGGTGAGGACGAGCGGCCGCGCGTGCGCATTCACCGGAAGAAGAAGCGCCGCGGGCGCGGCAAGCGGCCAAAGTCTTGACAACGAATTCCCGAGTTGCGTACGATATGCACCAGATCCCATATGCGAAGGCGAAGAAGGGAAGGAGTAGGGCGTCGCCGGATGTCCAGAGAGGGCGGGCAAAGTGCTGAAACCGCGCCCCTTCCGGTCGCTTGAAGGTCGTCCTGGAGCCGTACCGGTCATCCCGTTATCGGTGTTCGAGAGCCTCGAGTCGTCGTTTCTCGGGGAATTCAGGTGGTATCGCGGAGCCCTCCGTCCTGAAGGACTGGGGGCTCTTTTCCATGAGACGAGGAGGATGAAGATGTCGCAACGAACACTGCCCACCGTGTATGATCCCAAATCCGTCGAAGCGCGTATCTACGAGGTGTGGGAGCAGGGCGGTCACTTTGCGCCGCGCGAGGGCGCGCGCGGTACGTTTTCCATCGTCATGCCTCCGCCGAACGTCACAGGCGTCCTGCACCTCGGCCACGCTTTGGACACCACGCTGCAGGACATCGCGACGCGGTTCCGGCGCATGCAAGGCTACGCGGCACTGTGGATCCCGGGCACCGATCACGCCGGTATCGCCACGCAGGCCCGCGTCGAGCAGGCGCTGCGGGAAGAAGAGGGCAAATCGCGTTACGATCTCGGCCGAGAGGCATTCGTGGAGCGGGTCTGGGCTTGGAAGAACCAGTACGGCGGGACCATCACGAGTCAAATTCGCGCGCTTGGCGCGTCTTGCGACTGGTCGCGCGAGCGGTTCACCATGGATCCCGGCCTGTCGCGAGCCGTTCGCGAAGTGTTCGTCCGCCTGTACGAAGAGGGGCTCATTTACCGGGGGAACCGCATCATCAACTGGTGCCCACGCTGTCGCACCGCGCTCTCCGATATTGAGGTCGAGCATGTCGAGGAGCAGGGCGTGCTGTACCACGTCCGCTACCCCCTGGAAGACGGTTCGGGCGATCTCGTCATCGCCACCACTCGCCCGGAGACGATGTTCGCCGATGTCGCGGTCGCCGTCCACCCGGACGACCCTCGGTACACCGCGTTTGTCGGCAAGACGATCCGCCTGCCGCTTTCCCATCGCTCCATTCCCGTCATCGCGGATGCGTACGTGGAGCGGGACTTTGGCACCGGCTGCTTGAAAATCACGCCCGCGCACGACGCCAATGACTTCGAGGTCGGCCAGCGCCACGGTTTGCCCGCGCTCGTCTGCCTCGATCAGGACGGGCGGCTCACGGACCTCGCCGGGCCATTCGCCGGCTTGCCGCGAGAGGAAGCGCGCAATCGGGTGGTCGAGGCGCTGCGCGAGCAGGGCTACCTCGTGCGAGAGGAGGCGCTCGATCACGCCGTCGGCCACTGTGAGCGCTGCGGTACCGTGGTCGAGCCGTACCTGTCCGAGCAATGGTTTGTGAAGATGGAGCCACTCGCCAAGGACGCACTGGCAAGGGCGCGGGCTGGAGAGCTCCGGTTCCTGCCCGAGCGATTCATGAAGGTGTTCGAACAGTGGCTCACCAACGTGCGGGATTGGTGCATCTCGCGTCAGCTGTGGTGGGGCCACCGCATCCCGGCGTGGTATTGCGCTTCTTGCGGCCAGATCTCGGTTTCGCGCGACGATCTCGACCATTGCTTGCATTGCGGATCGGCGGACATTCAGCAGGACGAGGACGTCCTTGACACGTGGTTTTCTTCGGCACTCTGGCCGTTTTCCACAATGGGATGGCCTGAAAGCACGTCCGATCTCGCCCGTTTCTATCCGACGACGCTTTTGGTGACCGGCTACGACATCCTGTTCTTCTGGGTGGCGCGCATGGTGTTTATGGGCGTGCACTTCACCGGACAGATGCCGTTCGAGTCGGTGTTGCTCCACGGCCTGTTGCGCGATGCGAAAGGCCAAAAGATGTCCAAGTCCAAGGGCAACGGCATCGATCCTCTCGACGTGATCGACCGATATGGGGCCGACGCGCTTCGCTTCATGCTGGCGTCCAATACGGTGCCAGGCAACGACCTTCGCTTCACCATGGAGAAGGTCGAGGGCGCGAGGAACTTCTTGAACAAGCTGTGGAACGCCGCACGCTTTGTGCTCATGAACGTCGAGGAGGGGTGGACGCCGGAGCCGCTCCAGGTGCAGGCGCTCGACCTCGCGGATCGGTTCATTCTCCACCGACTTGGCGACACCATTCGGCGGGTGACGTCGGCGCTCGAAGTCTACGACGTGGGCGAAGCGGCGCGCGCGGTCTATGAATTCACGTGGGACGAGTTCTGCGACTGGTACATCGAATTTGCCAAGATCAATCTGTACGGCGATCGGGAAGACAAAAAGCGCCAGACGCAGTCGGTGTTGCTCACCGTCCTGTCGCGCGTCTTGATGCTCTTGCACCCCTACATCCCGTTCGTGACGGAGGAAATCTGGCAAGCGCTGCCGAACACTACAGGTATGCTGATCGACGCCGCGTGGCCCGAGGCGGAGGATTTGCCACAGGACGAGCGCGCCGTGGCGCAAATGCGGGTGGCGATGGACGTCATTCGCGCGGTCCGCAACGTGCGTTCGGAGCTTCAGATTCCGCCGAAGACCTCGGTGCCCATCGTCATCGCCTGTGATTCCGAGGGCGTCCGCGACGTCGTGGAGCAGGTCCGGGAGATGATCTCGCGCTTTTGCAACGCGGAGCGCGTGGACATCGGCGCCGGGATCGAGCCGCCGAAACAGGCTGCGGTCCAGGTGGTGACCGGGGCGAAGATCTACATTCCGCTTGTCGGCCTGATCGACATGGACGCCGAGCGGGAGCGGCTCAAGAAAGAGGCAGGGCGCTTGCAGGCTGAGGTCGAACGCCTGGAGAAGAAACTTGCGAACGAAAACTTCGTCCATCGCGCACCCCAGGAGGTCGTCGAGCAGGAGCGCGCAAAGTTGGCGGATTACAAGGCCAAGTTGCTCGCGGTCGAGGCGCGCAGGGCATCGCTTGAAGCGTGAGGGCGGGGGCGGCCGATGCGGTACGACGAAGCCTGTCAGTACATCTCCACGCTCCGGCGGTTCGGCATGAAGCCCGGTTTAGACCGGATGCGTCGGATTTTGTCGAAGTTGGATCATCCCGAGGACGGATTGTGCTTCTACCACGTCGCCGGCACCAACGGCAAGGGGTCGGTTTGCGCCATGCTCGCGGCCATGCTGGGATCGCTCGGCTACAAAACGGGGCTGTATACGTCGCCCGGTTTGGGCGGCTTCAACGGGCGCGTCGCGGTGGACGGCAAGCCGATCGACGAACAGGCATTCGCGGATCACGTCGAAGCGGTCATGCATGCCGCCGATCCCGCCGATCCGCCGACGGAATTTGAAGTGCTGACGGCGGTCGCTCTGCTCGCGTTCCGGGCGGCGGGCGTTCTGCGGGTGGTGTGGGAGACGGGGCTCGGCGGCCGTCTCGACGCCACCAACGTGGTTTGGCCTCACGTGACGGGCATCACCAACGTGTCCTACGATCACGTGGAGATTCTCGGGCCGACGCTCGTCGACATCGCGCGAGAAAAGGCAGGGATCATCAAGGAGGGCGTGCCCGTAGTCACCGCCTGTGCGGATGGCGCGTACCGTGTCATAGAGCGCACGGCCGAGCGGCTCGGGGCGAGGCTCATTCGCGTAGGCCGAGACGTGCAGTTCACCTCCATCGGCGCGGGCGTTCGCCTTCGTGGGGCGTATCGCGGCCTGTTTCGCGATGCCCCCTCGGTCCGCCTGGGCTTGTCGGGCGAGTATCAGGCGCAAAACGCCGCCGTAAGTCTCGCGATGTTGGAAGTGGGCGAGGGACCCTTGCCGCCCGAGCGATGGGCGCAGGCGCTCGCTTCCCTTGAGGGCGTGCGCTGGCCGCTTCGCTGTGAAGTGTTTCACGTCGGCGGACGTGCGGTCGTGATCGACGGAGCGCACAATGAGGAGGGCGCTCGCACGCTCGCCCGCACGCTTGTGCGCCTGGGGAAGGGGCTTGGGGCGCGGGGATGGCGGATGATCTTTGCTGCGTTTGCCGACAAGGACGTGCGAGGCATGTTGAGCCATATGTTGCCTCTCGCGTGCGACATGTTGGTGGTGCGTTCGCCGCACCCGCGCGGGGCCCATCCGGAAGAGCTGGCGAGGTGGGCGAGAGAGCTCCGGCCCGATCTCCCGATTCGCGTGATGGCGTCCATCGACGCCGCGATCCAGGAGGCGCTGGCCGAACCCGAGCCCTTGGTGGTTTGGGGAAATTTGTATATGGCGGAATTGGCGCGGAACACTATCATTGCACTTGGAGCAGAGGAATGGCGGTAAAGGACGGTGAGGCGCGTGCGCGGTACGGAACATGTGCATTTCGTCGGGATCGGCGGCTATGGAATGAGCGCCATCGCGCGGGTGATGCTGGATCTCGGCTACCGAGTGTCGGGGTCGGATGTTTCTCGTCATGAGCTGACGGAAAAACTCGCTTCGCGCGGCGCCACGGTGTATTACGGGCATCGGCCCGAACACGTGGACGGCGCGGATATCGTCGTGCACAGCACGGCCGTGAAACAGGACAACGTCGAGCTGGAGGCGGCTCGAGCCCGGAACATTCCGGTCATTCACCGAAGTGAAATGCTCGCACGATTGATGGACGATCGCGTCGGCATCGCCGTCACGGGTGCACACGGCAAGACCACCACGACGTCCATGATCGCGTTTGCCATGGAGCAAAACGGCCTGGATCCCACGTTCGTGGTCGGCGGCGTCGTGGCCGATCTCGGCGACAATGCCAAGGCGGGTCAGGGCCCGTTCGTCGTGGCGGAGGCCGACGAGTCGGACGGATCGTTCCTTCACTACCGACCGACCATCGCCGTGGTCACGAATGTCGAAGCGGACCACCTGGAGCACTACGACGGCAAGTTCGAGAACCTCGTGCGAGCGTACGAGACGTTCATTCGCCAAATCCCGGCGGAAGGCCTGCTCGTGATGTCGGCAGACGATGCGAAACTTCGGGAGCTGAAGTCCGCCGCACGCTGTCGCGTGATCACGTACGGGTTTGCGGAGGACGCCGACATCACCGCCCGTTCCGTGAACCTCGGCGATCGCGCCTCCCGATCCGACGTCTTCATCCGCGGCGATCGCGTCGGAACGCTTCAACTCGCCCTGCCGGGCAAGCACAACGTGCTCAATGCCCTGGCCGCCATCGCGGTGTGCATGGAAGTTGGGCTGACCTTCGAGGCGGTGGCAGAGGCCTTGTCGAGATTTCATGGCGCGAAACGCCGGTTTCAAGTTGTGGCGGACGTGGGCGGCGTGCTGATTGTCGACGATTACGCACATCACCCCACGGAGATTCGCGCCACTATCGCGGCGGCGCGATCGACAGGCAGGCGCATCGTGGCGGTATTCCAGCCCCAGCGGTACACGCGCACGTTCTTTTTGTTCGAGGAGTTTACCAAGGCGTTTGACGAAGCCGACGAGGTCATCTTGTGCGACATCTATTCGCCGGCCGGCGAGCGAAAGATCGATGGCGTGTCGGCGGCCCGCTTGGCAGGCGAGATCGCGCGCACGAGCAATCCGAACACGCGCTACCTGCCGACGCACGATGATGTCATCGCGTACTTGGCGCAAACGGTTCGCCCGGGCGATCTCGTCCTGACCATGGGCGCGGGGGATGTGTGGAAGGTGGCGAAGGGGCTCGCCAACATCCTGCAGGTCCCGGAGCGCCAGGCGCTCGTCTGAAGCGGCTTGGCAGGGTTTTGGCGCGGATTTTTGCAGGAGGACACCGATCTTTGCAGGAGGACGGCGGAACCGGCACGCCCGATGTTCCCCGTCCTCTTGTTGTCGAATTTCCTCGAAATGATTTTCAACGTCCTCGACATGTTTCCCGTCCATCCGCCATAGCTTATCTCATACACTAAAGGCAACCGTTCAGGCTGCCGAGAGAACGCCGGCGAATGCGCTTACAGAACGTGGTTTGCATTCCCGGCCCAATCTCGCTATACTGTCCGCAGCCCGACCCCCTATCCGTCAGGGAGAAAACGGAAAGAGGTGAGGGAGTGCGTCTACCAAAGTCGAAAGCCGTGGTGGCAGCTGTGACGGCGGCAGCCGTCGGCTTTGGAGGTGCGGGGACGGTGGTCGCCAGCACCTACAAGACCATCACGGTGTCAGACAATGGGCAGCGCAAGGTGTTGCGTGGGTTTTCGACCGGAACCTTGGAAGAATTCCTAGAGCAGCACGGCGTCCACATCGGTTCGAGGGACCGCGTCAGCCCGGCACTCGATAGCTCAGTCGTCAATGGCGAGATCGTGACCATTGAGAGTCCCAAGGAAGTGGTTTTGGACGTCGAAGGCAAGACGGAGACGGTCTGGACCTTCGCCAAAACCGTGGGTGAACTCTTGAAGGCGCAACACATTGAACTGACGCCGCACGATCGAATGAACGTCAAGACGGGGGATCTCATCCGGCAAGGCGAGACCATCGAAATTCACAGCTACGTGACCGAGACCACCACCGAGACGCAGGACATACCGTTTCAGACCATACGTCGCACGACCAATGACCTTCTTCAAGGACACGTTCAATACGTGACGCACGGTGTGAAAGGGTTGCTGCAAGTTCAGACGACGCGCGTCTATCGGGATGGCAAATGCATTGCCACGCGGGTGGTCAAACGAGTCGTCAGGGAGCCTGTGGATGCGGTGGTCGAGGTGGGCACAGCCCAGCCGAAGCCCGTGCAATCGACGCTTGCGACGAGATCGTCCAACCCAGATCCCGGGCTCATCCGCGAGTCGCTGACGGTCGTCGCGACCGCGTATGTGGCGGGGGGCATGACCGCGACGGGGGTGCCTGCACAGCCTGGCGTGATTGCGGTCGACCCGCGCGTGATTCCGTTAGGTTCGCGGGTGTACATCCCGGGCATCGGGGTGTGCATCGCCGCCGACACGGGATCGGCCATTGTGGGAGATCGCATCGACATCTGCATGGCGTCGCTGTCGCAGGCCGATGCGTGGGGGGCTCGCACCATCACGGTGTACGTTCTGGGGTGAATCGAAAGCGGCATAGGGGTAAGGGTGAGGAAGGGCCTTGTGTGAGGCCCTGTTTTTTTGTGTGTTGCAAAGCCAGCGGCCTCACTTTCGCAGGGGCAGTTGCGGACAGGGGACGGTTTTTCTCAATTCACACGGAATCTTTTCGAAAGATTCACTTGACGTTCACCGTCTCTCCATCCTGTCCGGCTACATTCGGCTCGTAGCATCTCTGTGTAGAGGGGGTTCCCACACTGTGAAGAAGGGAAAGAGATGGTCCGCCGCGCTCGCGACGTCCGTGGCCCTGTTTGCCACCCTGTCGCCCCAAGCGCTCGCCAGCGACACCGTGGTTCCGCAAGTGAACACGCTCACGCCCATTCATCACCTCGTCGTCATCTTCGACGAGAACGTCTCCTTTGATCACTATTTCGCCACCTATCCGAACGCCGCCAATCCAGCCGGCGAGCCGCCCTTTTACGCCGCGCCGGGCACCCCGAGCGTCAATGGCCTGTCCGGAAGCCTTCTCACGCACAATCCCAACGGCGTGAATCCGCAGCGCCTCGACCGTTCCCAAGCCGTGACGCCGGACATGAACCACAACTACACGCCGGAGCAGCAGGCCGTGGACGGGGGCCGCATGGATAACTTTATCAATACGGTCGGCCGCGGAAATCCCATCGATCTCGACTACTACGACGGAAACACGGTCACCGCGCTCTGGTATTACGCGCAACACTTCGCCTTGAACGACAACGCGTACTGCACGCAGTACGGCCCGTCTACGCCTGGCGCCATCAACCTGATTTCGGGCGACACCGCGGGAGCGACGGTTTATTCTTCAAGTGAGACCAGCGGCGCCGCACAAGTCGTGCCACCCGGCAGCAAAAACTTTCCGAATGCCGTGACGCCAAACGGCGTCGACATCGGCGACATCGATCCCTACTACGACAGCGCCTCCAAAGGCATGACCATGGCGATGGCCGGCAAAAACATCGGCGACCTGTTAAACGCGAAGGGGGTCACCTGGGGCTGGTTCCAGGGCGGCTTTGCAAATCCGAACGCCAAGGACAACAATATCGCCGGCACAGATGAAACCACCGATTACAGCGCACACCATGAGCCGTTCCAGTATTATGCGTCTACGGCAAATCCGAATCATCTGCCGCCTACGAGCGTGGCGATGATCGGGCGCACGGATCAGGCAAACCACCAGTACGACATCACGAATTTCTTCCAAGCATTGCAAAACGGAAACATGCCCGCCGTGAGTTTCCTGAAAGCTCCCGAATACGAAGACGGTCACGCCGGCTATTCCGATCCCCTCGACGAACAGCGCTGGCTGGTCCAGACCATCAATCAAATCGAGGCGTCGCCCGATTGGTCCTCCACCGCCATCATCATCACCTATGACGACTCGGATGGTTGGTACGATCACGTCATGCCTCCGCTCGTGAACGGATCGAGCGACAAGGCCGTGGACGTGCTCGGTGGCACGCCGGTTCTGCAAAACGGGACCGACAGGGCGGGCTATGGACCGCGGGTGCCGTTCCTCGTCATCTCGCCCTACGCCAAACACAATTTTGTCGATAACACGCTCATCGACCAGACTTCCGTTCTGCGGTTCATCGAGGAGAACTGGGGCCTCGGCTCGTTGGGCCCAGCGTCGTACGACTCGCTCGCCGGATCGATCATGAACATGTTTGACTGGAACACGCAGAACCCGCCTGTGTTTCTCGATCCGACGACCGGTGAACCCGTGTCCCCAGATATGCAGCCGGAGGTCATTCGCGGCACCACGTATCTCAGCCTGAATCACTACGCTCAAAACCTCGATGTCGTGCTGCAAACCTCTCGGGGGATGGCGCGGTTCTCCTACGAGGGGCACGAGGTCGAGATCGACGAGCGTTCCGGGCTTGTCCGGGTCGATGGCGAAGCGGTCCATCTCAAGGCGCCTCTTGTGCGGGTGGACGGCGTATGGATGGTGCCCGTAGAGGAAATGGATTCGCTCATTGGGGCCACGCTGCACACCTACACCGACGGTCATCTCACCTACTATCTCTTTTCTCCGCAAGACGCCCATTGAACTTTTCGCCCCTGGCGCGAGTCTTTCCGTATGGGTTCGCGCAGGGGCGTTCCCCCTCAACCTTCTCCGTCTAGCATACCCGTTGCCTCCCGTTCATAGACTAGCCGTGATCCATCACGTGCAGCGGCCGGGAGGGCGATCGGGTTGAACGCGTCGGACCCCATTCAAACGAACCACGAAACGCACAAGCAGACGTCGCATACCGTTCGCGTCCGCATGGGCAAAGAGAGCTGGACGCTCTCAAATTCCAGCGCCGCTCGAGAGCAGACCGAGCCCATTCTCCGCGTGGAGCCTCGGCAAACGACCATCACGCTGGCTGCGATGCGGGCGCGTATTGCGCAGTCGGCGTCGCAGTCGCCGACCGATTCGCGCTTTCTGCGCCTCTTGGCGTCCATCCGACAATGGGTGCTGCCGGAAGGCGAGGGCCGCTTTCGCGCGGGACTGAAGACCGGGCTCGCGACGGGCATGATGCTCGGCTCCCTTGCTTTGGTCGGCTTTCACCAACTCGCGGCGCCCGTGTCCGCCGTGGGCGGGTTGCCCGCAGCGACGCGCGTTTCACCGGCGAGTGTCGCGCCGGGGCCATCCTCGTCCATTCCCTATCCCGGGCTGTCCGCGACCTTGGCGGTTCCTGTCCGTCGCTCGGGAGCATCCGCTTGGCTGGCCCTGACGCCCGTCGGCATGGCCCACTGGTTTCACGCCGCTCGGCTTCGCCCTTCGGACTATCGGGTTCAGGCGATCCGGCTTCGCGCGGGTCAGGTCACGGTGCAGGGCGTCGTGTCGCAAGGCGCCGTGCGCCAGGCGTCGGACGCTCTGGCGCTGGCTGAAAGCGCCCTGTTGACCTCGATTTCCTGGGCAGCCGATGGAGGAAGACAGGTGGACGCAGCGCGGGCGCTCCAGAACGCGCTGGCGGTTCCTCCGAGCGTTTGGTCCAGCTGGCCGGGGGGCGGCGGTCAGGTCGCGGTTCAGTTGCGCACGGCCCTTCAGGCCATGCTCGCCTCGGTCCGCAGGGGAGACCCACGGCGTTGCGAGATGCAGGCGGTCGAGGCGCTCGACGATTGGCTCAAGCTTTGCGGCCGGGCGGGCGTAATGGAACTGTCGAAAATGGGGCATTGACGAACCGTGTCGAACATGTTCACAATAGTACCGTCGCGACGTGCTCTTTCTTTCGACGCACGAGCAGGTCGAGCTGGATGGTTGAGACACCCAGTTTTGCGATCCGTCCGGACGAACCGGACCCTTTTTTTGGGTGTTCAACGCCTGTATCCTTGTTTTCACTAACGTGGTTTGTTCCATGCCCCTCGTTTCCGTATGCTGAGCCCATGCAGAGGAACGAGGTGGGATGCAGATGGACTGGGATGTTTGCTTGGCATCCGAGCTGGAAGATGGACCGCGTGAGCGCTTGATGCGCCTCGGCCCGAGTGCCCTTCGTGTGGACGAGCTCTTGGCTTGCATTATGCAGTCAGGGAACGGCAAGCAAAACGTGTACGAGATTGCGCAATCGCTCTGTCGGTATCTCGGAGATCTCGACAGGCTTGCTGACCTCGAGGTGGCCGAGCTGTTGGCCGTGCCTGGCATTGGTCCGGCGAAAGCTGTGCAGATTGCCGCAGCCGTGGAGCTCGGGCGACGAGTGGCGCGCAAGCCTCCGGGCGATAAGCGGCAGATCAGGACGGCCGAAGACGCAGCAAAGTATGTCATGGACCGGCTGAGGTATCTTAAAAAGGAACATTTTGTTACCCTTCTTTTGGACACGAAGCACCGGGTCTTGGCTGAAGATACGTCGTCGGTGGGCAGCCTGGATGCTTCGATTGTACATCCGCGCGAGATTTTTCGCCGAGCCATCCGCATCAGTGCTTCGAGCATCTTGTGCATACATAATCACCCCAGCGGCGACCCATCTCCGAGCCCTGAAGATATCGCGGTTACGAAGCGCCTCGTCGAGGCGGGGCGGGTGCTTGGGATTGAGGTGCTGGACCATATCGTGATTGGCGACGGGCGGTTTGTCAGCCTGCGCGCGGAAGGGTATTTGAATTCCATTCCATGAGAGGAGTCGCGCTTTGATGTTTTCTGTTCGAGATATGGGTGTCGATCTGGGTACGGCCAACACGCTGGTGTACGTCAAAGGCAAGGGGATCGTCGTGCGTGAGCCCTCGGTCGTGGCGATTCGCACGGACACCGGCAGCATCGAGGCGGTCGGGGCAGAGGCGAAGCAGATGATCGGTCGCACTCCGGGGAACATTGTCGCCGTCCGGCCGATGAAGGACGGCGTGATCGCCGACTTTCAGACGACCTCGGCCATGCTTCGCCATTTCATTCGCCAGGCGATGAAGACGAAGTCGTCCTGGTCTGGAAAGCCGCGCGTGATGATCAGCGTGCCCTCGGGCATCACGGCGGTCGAGCGGCGCGCGGTGGAGGACGCGGCGTTGGAGGCAGGCGCGAAGGACGCACAGGTCATTGAGGAGCCCATGGCTGCCGCCATCGGCGCGGGCTTGCCGGTGGGGGAACCGACCGGATCGATGGTGGTGGATATTGGCGGCGGTACCACGGAGGTGGCCATCATCTCGTTGGGTGGGATTGTCACGTCTCGGTCCATCCGCGTGGCGGGAGACGAGATGGACGAGGCCATCATTCAGTACGTGAAAAAGACGTACAATCTGATGATCGGCGAGCGGACTGCAGAGGACCTCAAAATTCAAATCGGGGCTGCGGATGACCTTGATGAAGAGCGCTCGATGGAAATCCGCGGGCGCGACCTTTTGACGGGGTTGCCCCGGAACGTGACCATCACCTCGAAGGAGATCAGCGAAGCCCTGTCCGATACCGTGCTCGCCATCGTCGACGCCGTCAAGGTGACGTTGGAGAAGTCCCCTCCGGAGCTCGCCGCCGACATCATGGACCGGGGCATTGTGCTGACGGGTGGCGGGGCGCTGTTGCGCAATCTCGACAAGCGCCTGTCCCGCGAGACCGGCATGCCCGTCCTCGTTGCGGAGAACCCGCTCGATTGCGTCGCCATCGGTACGGGGAAGGCGCTCGACAATTACGATGTCTACCGCAAGCGCTCGGCCGCCATGCGGCGGGCACAGGGCCGGGCATAAGGTGACGGAGAAGAGGGATATTCGTGTCCCGTTATTTGACGAGTCGCCGGCTGTTCCTGATTCTCGGCAGTTTCATTGTGCTCATGATTATTGCCGGGCTCACGCTGTCGCAGACGGGTCGCCGAGCGACTTTCCCAGAACGAGTGCTCATGGACGTGCAGAGCGCGGTCTCGAGCATTGTGTATCGGCCGGTGAGCAAGCTCACGGGATTCTTTGCGGGGCTCACCAATCTGCGGCAAATGTACGAAGAGAACGCGGCTCTGAAGCAGGAAATGGAAAATTATCAGGCCCTCCGCGCGCAGTTGACCGATGCGCAGGCGGAAAATCAGCGCCTGGAGACCATGCTCCATTTTTACCAGCGCACGGCGAGCCAGCTGCATGAGATTCCAGCCGCCGTGGTGGGGCGGGAGCCGTCCGAGTGGAATTCGGCCCTCACGATCAACGTGGGGAGCGCGAATGGGGTTGCGCCGAACATGGCGGTGGTCGCACCGGACGGCAGTCTGGTCGGACGGGTGGATACGGTCAGCGCGCACAGCGCCCGCGTGGTGCTCATCACCGACACCGAATTGGGCGATGGCGTATCCGCCTTGGTCGAGGCGAGTCATATGCAACCGTTTGGCGTGATCACGGGTTCGACCTCCAACCCTGGCGAGCTGAACTTGGACTTTCTCGGGCAAATCATTCAGCTGCCTGCTTCGCAACTCGTGGGAGACGAGGTCGTGACCTCCGGGCTCGGCGATGTGTTTCCTCGGGGTCTGGTGATTGGCACCATCACGAAGGTGATTTACGGAGCGCATAACACCGCGAAAGCGGCCATCGTCCAGCCCGCGGCGCAGATGGACTTTCTTCAGGACGTGTTTGTCGTCCGGGCACAGGGGAGTACGCCGTGAAAGCCGCCGTCTCGTTCGCGATGTTGTGGCTCGGTCTCATCCTTCAGGCGACGTTGTTCGAAATCCCGCCGATGAACGTGATTCATCCGGATTTCGTGCTCGTGATCCTCGTGCTGCTCACCTTGTTTCGAGGCGCGAATTTGGCCATGGTGTTTGGGATTGTCATCGGGCTCATTCAAGATGTCTGCTATGGCCCGTTCATCGGATTGA
Source organism: Alicyclobacillus vulcanalis (assembly GCF_900156755.1). GTDB lineage: Bacteria > Bacillota > Bacilli > Alicyclobacillales > Alicyclobacillaceae > Alicyclobacillus > Alicyclobacillus vulcanalis. The sequence continues at coordinate 84,024 of NZ_FTOO01000002.1, read as the reverse complement.
ACGCGTTCGCCTACGGCCTGATCGCCTATATCGCCGCGGCTGTGTTCAGCCAATTTATGCAGAAGAATCTCGCCATCGCCTTCTTGACGACGATGGTCTTGTCGTTTGTGCATTCGTGGCTTACCTACGGCTTCATGCGGTTGTTTGAGCTGACGAGCGACTCGCTTCAATTCGCGCTGTCGGCGTCGCTTCAGTCCATGTTTGTCAATGGCGTTGTGGCCCTGTTCCTGTACCCGCTCATCCGTGGGCTATGGAGTCGCCCTCGCAGGCGCCGATACGATGCCCTGCATCACGCGGATTCGCCCTGATCACGTCGATTTCACGTCTTCGGAAGGAAATCGTCGAATTCAGGGCGAATACTGCCTGTTGGGCGATCGCGCCATCCTGGAGGGAGCTGCCGTTGATTTTAGAGAGTGAGCCACTGATGGATCATAGGCCTCCGGTCACCGTGAAGGGAACCCGCGAGGGACTGACGTTTCTGCTCGATGAGCGGGCGGACGTCGAACGCGTGTGCACGTACCTTGAAACCCTCATCACGGGGGAAACCGGCAAGTTGTTTGAGGGCCCCACCGTGGACATCTATGTCGACTACGGTAAAAGATCCTTGACTCCCCAGGAGACTTGGCGCATCCTCGACGTGTTTCGCAAGCGGGACAACTTTCTGCTGCGGGCCTGGGGCCATCTGCCGGAGGCGCGCGATGCGGCTTCGCGTCGGCAACCAGGAACTCGCATCCAACACATCTACCACGGGCTGGTTCGGTCAGGGCAGCCCCTTTCGTTCGACGGAGATGTCGTGATCATCGGGGATGTGAATCCGAGCGCCGTGGTGGAAGCCACAGGGGATATCTACGTCTTTGGCCGCCTGCTTGGCATCGCGCACGCGGGCGTGGCTGGCGATGAGACCGCGGTGGTTGCGGCCGCCGAGTTCGCTCCGATGCAGATCCGCATTGCCGACGTCGTCAGCCGAGCCCCTCAGATGCGCGCGACGATGGAGTACGCGTACTTGGATGGCCGCGAGATGCGCGTGGCTGAAATGAAGTACTTTCTACCGTGGCATAAACTTCGAAAACGTTCCGGTCGCGAAGAGCGAAGGTGATGTGAGTGGGCACCGCGATTGTGATGACATCCGGCAAGGGCGGCGTGGGCAAGACCACCACGACGGCCAACGTATCGACGGCGCTCGCCCTGCTTGGGAAAAAGGTGTGCATGGTCGACGCCGATATCGGGCTTCGCAATCTCGATGTCGTGATGGGTTTGGAGAACCGGATCATCTACGACATTGTCGACGTAGCCAGCGGCGACTGTCGGCTGGAGCAAGCGCTCATTCGCGACAAGCGCTTCGAGCACCTCGTCCTTTTGCCGGCGGCGCAGACCAAGGACAAGCGGGCGCTCACAGCCGAAAAAATGGTCGAACTGGTGAACGAGCTGAAGAAGTCTTTCGACTTCGTGATGATCGACTGTCCAGCGGGGATCGAGGAAGGTTTTCGCGTCGCGGTCGCGCCGGCCGAGATGGCGATTGTCGTGACGACGCCGGAACATACGGCGGTTCGGGATGCGGATCGCGTCCTTGGGCTCCTGGAGCGCGACAAGGTCGGGGAGCCGAGGCTCGTGGTCAACCGGATTCGCCCAGAGATGGTCAAGCGGGGTGACATGCTGGACATCGACGAGATCGTCCAAGTCTTGGGGTGTGACCTCCTCGGCGTCATCCCCGACGATGAGCGCGTCATTCGCAACAGCAACCGCGGCGAGCCCGTGGTGCTCGATACCGCGGTTCCCGCAGCAACGGCATACCGCAACATCGCCCGGCGCATTCTCGGTGAATCGGTGCCGCTCATGCACCTTGAGGACAAGGCGGGCCTTTGGGGCAGGCTCCGGAAGTGGGTCGGCGGGCGCTGACGCCCTGCCAAGCGGCGGGCATACCTGTCCTCCTCGTGGCGTAGAGATGTCATGAGAGGAGGACGGGTATGCCACGAAACATTCGAGCCTGGCCGCGGAAACGTCAAGAACCTTCACCGGCGACCGAGACATCGGAGGTCACGCCGGATGCCTGCGAGGCGCCGAGCCGGTGGACCACCGCCGAGTCCGACCCATGGCCGGAGTCGCCGATCTCTCCCCTTGGCTACGCAGATGACGATGGCAGCATCCGGCAGGTGGAAAGCGCGGCATGGCTGCATCCCGTGCGGATGCGTGCCAAGGCCTCGCGCGGCTTTCAGCCAGCTGGAGCCAAGAAACCTGGCGCTTCCCGTGGAACATCGCGTTTAACCTGGCAGCTGTTTGGCGCCATCGTGCTTGTCGCATCGGGTTATGCCCTTCAGCACGATCCTCGAATTCCCGCGTCCCTCGCCGCACGAGCTGTGGATGTGTTTGACGTGGACTACACGTCTCGTCTCCAGTCGGCCCTGGATGAAGTGCTGGCTCGGCTCCATGTGCGTCCTGTCTCGTTGGGCGTCTCTCAAGCCCTTCAGACCGCTCGTGCCCCCGTCTACGGCCGCGTCATTCAAGGCTACGGCCCCAATCACCCCGAGGTCTGGGTGCAGGGCGACGCCGGCGACACGGTCCAGGCGGTGGCACCGGGGACGGTGCTCGGCGTGTATCAGACGGGCAACACGTACCTCGTCAAGGTCGATCACGGCGCGGCCGGGATCGCGCTCTACGGCGGACTGGGCTCGGTGGCGGTGCATCCGGACGAGATTGTGTTGCGCGGACAGGAGCTCGGGACCTTGCCTCGTGCGCCCGCGCACCCGGTGTTTCGCTTTTCGGTGGAGAAAAACGGAACGTACGAAAATCCCGAGCTGTGGGTGTCGTTCGCGGGAGGCAAGTCATGATCCTCGGGCGACGAAGGCTTCGGCGTGTGGGAACGCGGGTGAGCATTCACCCGCTCTTTCTGTTCTCCGCCGTCGCTGCGGTCGTCGCTCACCTGGGCCTGCAGGTGATCGTGCTGTTTCTCTGCGTCGTGCTGCACGAGACGGGACATGCGGTGGTCGCGCGAGCGCTCGGTTACGAGATCGAGCAGATCGAGCTTTTGCCGTTTGGTGGGGTCGTGAGACTGGCGAACGGCGATCTCGGCTGCGCCCCTCGCCACGAAGCGCTGGTCGCACTCGCGGGGCCCCTCGTCAACCTCGGGCTCGGGTGGCTGGGCCTGGCGCTCGCCGCGGGCGGTGTCTCGTCGGACGCGTATGCGTCTTGGGTCTCGTGCAATCTGTGGCTCGCGATTTTTAACCTACTCCCCTGCCTTCCGCTTGACGGCGGACGACTTTGGCGGGCGAGCCGAAGCCGCAGCGTGGGTTATGCGCGCGCGACGGAAGGGGCGTACCGTATGGGGTTTGGCATTGCGGTGCTGCTCGTCGTTCTCGGCGTCACCGCGTTTTTCGCGGGGAGGCCGCACATCGGCGCCTTGGTCCTTGGGCTGTTTCTCGCGTTCTCCGCGTGGCAGGGCCTGCGGGATGTGCGCGTCGACATCATACGTTTCCTGGATGGCAAGCGCAGCAAAGCTTTGCCTGTCGCTCGCGCCCGGACGCTTGTGGCGCGCTGGGATACGCCGGTGCGCGACGTGGTCCGGCAGTTTTCCCCCGATCGCGTCCACATGGTGTATGTGCTCGATCGCGACGAGCGCGTGATCGATATCCTCGAAGAGCGGGAAATCGTCGACGCGGTCTTTGCCGGTGCGTGGGACGCACCGGTATCTCAACTGCCCCATACCGACGTTGTCGCCGACCGCAAGTTGTGATAAAATGCTCGAAGTGTGTCACTGTAACCGCATGTCGCCGGCTGCAAAAGGCTTGCGTTCGCGCGGCCTGCCGGAGCAGCGAGTCTGAGTGAGGGAGCGTTGCCGGATGTACGCAATCGTTGAGACCGGTGGAAAACAGCTTAAGGTCCGTCAGGGCGACACCATCGTGGTGGAGAAGCTCGACGGCGAGGCCGGATCGGAAATCGTGTTGGACAAGGTGCTGCTGGTTCAGAACGATGGCCAGGTCCAAGTGGGCTCGCCGTATGTGCAGGGCGCCAAGGTGATCGCCAAAGTGGTGGAACACGGGCGCGGTAAGAAGATCGTCGTGTTCAAATACAAGCCGAAGAAGAATTACCACAAGAAGCAAGGACATCGTCAGCCCTACACCAAGCTCACGGTGGAGTCCATCCAGCTCGCATGATCGAGGTCGAACTCCTCCTGCACGGCGATGGCATCGAGGGCTTTCGCGTTCGGGGACACGCCGGATACGCAGAAGCAGGACAGGACATCGTCTGTGCAGCTGTGAGCGTACTTGTCTACAATTTTGTGAATTCCGCCGAGCGCTTTGCGGGCGCGCGATTCGACGTGCAGGATGTCGGCGAAGCGTTGACGTGCCGTTTTCCTGAGGCGTTGGACGCTCGTGCCAAGTTGCTCTTCGACAGCATGGTATTTGGCATCGAACAGGTAGCGGAGCAGTATCCAGAGCACGTGCGCATCCGCCGTGTTCAGGCCCGCTGATCGCTGAGCGCCACGGCGTGCGCTCTACAAGGACGAGAAGGGATGATCACGATGTTGCGACTTGATTTGCAGCGATTTGCGCATAAAAAGGGTGCTTCTTCGACGCGGAACGGCCGCGACAGCATTTCGAAGCGCCTCGGCGTCAAGGAGCCGGATGGAAAGGTTGTGCACGCGGGGAGCATTCTCGTTCGGCAACGAGGCACGAAGATTCACCCCGGGCGCAACGTGGGTATCGGCAAGGACGACACGCTGTTCGCCAAGGTGACGGGCCAAGTTCGCTTCGAGCGTTTCGGGAAAGGCAAGAAGCGCGTGAGCGTATATCCAGTTGCGAACGAGGCGGAAGTCGTCGCGAAGTAATCGATGTGTCCGCGAGGCAGTCTGTGCGCAGCAGCGTGCCAGATTGCCTTTTTTGTGTTGAGGAGGGTGGCTCGTGTCCGATGCCAGCCAGCGACAGACGAGCCTCGAGGCGTTTCGCCGCCATCGGCACGACGTCCTGAATCAGCTGCAAATCATTCGGGCACTTGTACAGATGGATCGGCCGGATCGTGCTCTGGCCGCAATCGACCGGCTCGCCGAATGGTTGCAGTCTCTGGGACAGGCGCAGCAAGCGGTCCCTTCTGGCGCCGAATCGATGGTATGGACGCTCGCGTGTTGTCCTCACGTGATGGTCGACCTTCGCGTGGAGACCATGCCTGGGGAAGGCATTGCGTCCCAGTGGTGTTCCTTCCTGCAGGAATTGGAGGGGCAGCTTGCCGTCGCCGGCAAGCGGGTCCGCCTCAAGGTCACCATCACCGCACACGGCGTCTTGGTGGACGCGCCGGACGACCCGTTCGACGCGGACGTCTGGCAATTGCGGTATCCACAGATTCAATTTGTGAGGGGGTGATGACATGTTCGTGGATCACGCGGTCATTTACGTGAAGGGCGGCAATGGTGGCAATGGGATTGTGTCCTGGCGTCGCGAGAAGTACGTGCCGCGCGGAGGCCCGGCCGGAGGAGACGGCGGCCGCGGCGGAGATGTCGTGCTGGTGGTGGACGAGGGCCTGCGCACGCTCGTGGACTTTCGGTATCAGCGCCACTTTAAGGCGAAGTCCGGCGAGCCCGGGGGACCAGCCAATCGCCACGGTGCCAACGGCGAAGATTTGGTCGTCAAAGTGCCGCCCGGCACCGTCGTGCGCGATCGCGACACGGGCGAATGGTTAGGCGATCTCGTGCACCCAGGGGATCGGCTGGTTGTGGCGCGCGGCGGCCGCGGCGGACGTGGGAACGCCCACTTCGCGAATTCGGTGCGCAAAGCGCCTGAGATCGCGGAAAAGGGCGAGCCAGGCGAAGAACGAACCATCGAGCTGGAGCTCCGCGTGCTGGCGGACGTGGGCCTCGTGGGGTATCCGTCTGTCGGCAAGTCCACGCTCCTCCGCGCGATGACGAGAGCGGAGCCTAAAATCGGCGCGTATCCCTTCACGACGCTCCATCCCGAGTTGGGCGTCGTCGAACTTTCCGAGGGCCGGTCGTTTGTCATGGCGGACTTACCCGGCCTTATCGAGGGTGCGCACGAGGGGCGGGGCCTAGGCCATCAGTTCCTGCGTCACGTGGAGCGGACGCGGGTGTTGGTTCACGTGATCGATATGGCGGCCGTGGACGGGCGCGATCCCGTCGAAGACTATCGCGTCATCGAAGAGGAACTCGCCCGATACCGCGCGGAGCTCGCGGACCGTCCGCGGATTGTGGCGGCCAACAAAATGGACTTGCCCGACGCCGAGGAACATCTGGCCCGGTTTCGCGCAGCGTATCCCCATCTCGAGGTGTACCCGATTTCGGGTGTCACTCACCAAGGGCTTCAGCCGCTCGCCGAACGGCTGTATCAACTGGTGGACATGACGCCTGAACCGGCCTCCCGCGAGGCGGAAGTGGCGGACGCCACGGCTCGAAAAGTTTATCGGCTGGCGGAGGAAGAACCTATCAAGATTTATCGCGAGGATGGGATATTCGTCGTCGAGCACCCGGAGATCGAAAAGCTCGTTCAAATGACGAACTTCGATCAATACGATGCCGTCAAACGATTTCAACGCATCATGAAATCGCGTGGTGTGGACGACGCGCTTCGCGCGCATGGCGCGCAAGACGGCGACGTCATCCGCATCGGCGATATGGTCTTTGACTTTGTGGATTGACGCGAGGGCCGTGCCGGCGAGCGGCTGAAGGAGTGGCTCAGCCGGCATGGACCTGCAACCCTTGCGGGCGTCATGCCACGGGTTTCCCAGGAAACGCTGAGGGGCCACAGATGGGCCCATCGTGTGCAAGGGAGGGACCTCCTCTGTGGATTGAAGTCCCGGAGACGCTGCCCGTGAACCTGCGGCCTGCGCTCGAATTGCACGCGAGGCAGTCACTTCCTTTGGAGTGTGCAGGTCTCGTTGTTCTCCGCCGAGGCCAGGCTTACGCGATGGCGCTGCCGGCCGTGGCTACCCGTCAGAGCTTCGCGCTCGATGCTGTGCTCTGGCTTGAAATTCTACGCGATCTCGAAAAGGAACCTATGGAGATTTGGGCGACCTACCACAGCCACCCTGGTGGTGACCGCTGTCCGAGCCGCTCGGACGACATGCTCCGTTGGGTTGCAAGGCGGCTGCTGTTACTCGTTCCCGCAGGCAAGCAGGTCGAGATTGTGCAGTACGAGTGGTGTTTTTCCCCTGTGAACCACCTGTGACTCCCCCTCATCCACGGCCACCCTATGCGCGGCGATTTGGCATGTCTCGCGCGCCTTCGCCGCGCGCAATTCACAAAATCATTTGATTTTTAACTTCCAGAAAAAAGGAAAGCTGTGCTCGCTTCGCGAATGATGTGGGCGAAGGGAGCGTGAGGGTCGCATGGACAAAATGACGACCGCACAGATCGTAGATGGCATTCTCACGGCGGGCATTCGGGCGCGCGCGAGCGACATCCATCTGTATCTCGCCCAGGGCTTCTTGCACGTGTCCTTTCGCGTCGCGGGAGCGATGGTGCCATTTCTGACGGGACTTTCGCTGGGAGAAGAAACCGTTCGTCGCCTGAAAGCCATGGCCAGGATGGACGTCACCGTGAGGCACACGCCGCAAGAAGGCAGTTTTCAATGGATAGCGGATGACCACTTGACCCACTTTCGCGCATCCTGTGTTCCCGTCTTCGGCGGTGAGTCTCTGGTGCTCCGGCTGTTTCACGACGGTTTGGCTCCTCGCTCTCTCGAAGACCTCGGCTTGTCAAGCGCCCTTTTGTCTCGCATTCAGGATTGGCTACGGCAGGATGGAGGCCTCATCGCGCTTGCGGGTCGCACAGGTGCAGGCAAGACGACTGCCGCCTATGCGATGTTGGCGCACGTCCTTCGCCACGGGCGGTCTGTCCTTACGCTCGAAGAACCCGTTGAAGTCCGCGTGCCCGGTTGTCGCCAAATTGAAATTCAAGACAAGCATGGCCTGACGTTCGATGCCGCGCTACGCGCCATGGTTCGGCAGGATCCCGACGTCATCTTCGTCGGAGAGGTTCGCGATGAAATGTCGGCAACGGCAGCATGTCGCGCCGCGATGTCCGGGCGGCTCGTGCTTGCCACCGTGCATGCTCGCCGCCCCATGGGCGTAATCGCTCGCTTTTTGGACCTCGGAGTTTCCAGTTCCGTGTTGGAAGAGGTTTTGACCGGAGTCGTCTTTGTAGAAGCGGGGGCAGCGGGGGGCGACCGCAGTTATCGCGCAGTCGGGGCAGAGAGACTCTTTCACGGGCAGGCCGGCTCCCAGGCGACGCCCGGGCGCGCGTTGAAAGACGCCAAGGCGGGGCAGAGCTTTGCGTCGGCGCGCTAGAAGTCGATGGCCCGGGATGCTTGCGGGCGAATGGATCCGCCTGCTTCACCGAGAGCGCGACATGGCCCTCTGGTTGATGCAGTTTTCGCGCATGCTGCGGGCGGGTGTGGACGTCCGTTTGGCCGCGTCCGCCCTTGGAGCGAGCTCTGGCAGAATCGGCTCGGTTCTGTCAGCCGCCGTGGAGCGACAGGTGGAGCGCGGCGAGCCGCTCTCCGACGCCTTTTCGATGGACCTCCGAGACGCGGACTGGCGCAGTCTGCTAGCTGCTGAACACGCAGGGACGTTTGCGGAGAGTCTCGAGCGCGTGGCAGCGGGTATGTTGGAACGCGTTCGCTGGCGCCAGACGATGTTCAAGCAGTTGGGTTATCCCTGCATGTTGTTATGCGGCACGTATGGGCTGTTCGGCTTTATGGTCGTCGCCGTCTTGCCCACGTTGCAAAGGCTGAGCGCGCTCTTGCCTGGTCCAGCCGCCCATCGTCGGTTTGATCCCGCCCTGATGTCCGGCGCATGTCTCGCGCTCTTGTCCAGCGCGCTTATCTTCATCGCCATGGGCTACATCGTGAAGCGCCGTTGGCCTGAGGCTCCCATCCCCGTCCCGTTTCAGATGCTACTGCTTAAGATTCGAACAGAGCGCGTGGCAGACCAACTTGCTTCTCAACTCGAGGCCGGCATTGGCGCTTGGGAAGCCGTCGCGTGGATGGCCAACAAGGGCCGAGGCTTCGACCGACACCTGCAGGACGTTCACGAGAGGCTGCGACAAGGGTTCTCACTCCATGAAGCTTTCGCATCCGCAAAACACGTGCTCGATCCGCTCTTTTTGACGCTGCTCGAGGTGGGAGAAGCGACGGGTGAGGTCGCGGACCGCCTGCGCGAAGGCCAAAAGTTGATGCAGTTTGACATCGTTCATCGCCTAGAGACCATCGCGCAGTTCGCCGAGCCGGTGGCCGTGACCGCCGTGGGGCTGGTGGTAGGTGTCATGGTTTACAGCATCATGGTCCCCATGTACCAAGCCATCGCTCAGTTGTCCTAACCCATGGGAGGTGTATCCAGGTGCAGCCCGTTGAGGTGAAACGCGATGCTCGCACGACAGGGTTCAGCTTGATCGAGATTATGATTGCCGTGGTGATCATCGGGATTCTCATTGTGATGATCACCCCACAGCTGTTGCGTGCGTCAGGTCGGGCCCAGAACACAGCTTGCGCCGGTAATGTTCGGACCATTTCGGCCGCGCTCGCAGAATACCAGCTCATTCATGGACAGCTTCCCACAGGCAACTCCGCCCAGCAGATTCAGACGCTCGTATCGGACGGGCTGCTCTCCAATGATGCGCTCTCCGGGAACTATGTGATTCAAGATGCGGACGCCAACAACATCGCCGTGACTTGTCTATCGCCGGGAGGCATGTGAGGTGCCGAGCGCTGCATCGTCCCATGACATCCACCAGAAGGGTGGGGAAGGGTTCACCCTGCTCGAGGTCATGATCGTGATGGCGCTTGCTACGACGTGCTTCCTAGGAATAGCCGGCGCCATGGTATCGATCGAACGAGCCATGGCGCTTCGCGCCACCGCCTCGACCCTTGTCGCACAACTGCGCGCGATGCAAAATCTCGCGGCGACGAGTGACACCTATGCAGAAGTGTGGTTGGACCCATACGATACCGGCTATCGACTCATTCAAGGCACCCAAACACTCGCGTCTCAGCAGTTTGCGGCCGGTATTCACTACGTCGACGGTTATCTGCAGTTGCCCGTGCACGTGATTTCGTATGACAACCTCGGCAACGCCCAGGCCGCAGGTGTGATTCGATTGACGGACGGACATCACGAAGACGATATTCGCCTGTACATGGGCGCCGGTTGGCAAACGGGGGGATGGGAAGGGTGACGTTGTGGGAAAACGTGTTTGCAGTGCTCGTCTTGGTGGTGATTGTCCCGGCGATTTGGATGTCGCAATCCCACGCGTATCTCGTGCTCCAGAAGACGGCGGTCATGCAACAAATCGAGGCCGTGGAGACGCGACTGATGGAGGATGTCACGCATGGCAGTTCCATTCCTCAGGCGGTACAGGAAGAGAATCAGGCGTATCAAATTCTGGTTGCGCAGGCGCCGGATGTGGGATCCACGGCCTGTGTGGACCAAAAGATCACTGTGGTCCTCCAGGGCCGCGCGGTCCGCACCTTGGTTCTTCCCTCATGCACCCGAAGCATTTTCTCTCCTTGAAACACTCTTGTCGATCTCCATCGGGGCCTTGGTGCTTTTCACCTGGAGCATGACGATCATCGGCGTCTTGAAAGGAGCGGGACGCCTGAGTCAAGTCGAGCTGGACTGGGCGGTGTTCGACAGCGTACGCCGCACCTTGGCGGAGGACGTCCATGCCGCGTTGCGCGCAAGCGGAACGGCGGGCAGCCTGGTGTTGCAAGAGTGCAATGGGACCATCTACACGTATTACGTCAATGCGAATCACCAGCTCGTCCGGGTCCAGGCAGGTGGCGGCACGAGCGTCATCGCGACCGACGTGCGCGCATGGATGGTGTCCGTGCGCTCAGCCCCGATCGGATGGCTTCTCACGGTCATCTGTCAAACCATGGACGGTCGAAAGTTGTCCTGGGACGTTGGGAATGCGGGGTGAAATCATGAGGTCTGAAGCCCGCCGGAGGGTTCATGACGATGGGTTCGTCTTGTGGTACGTCCTGGCGTGCACGTCAGGTCTTGCGCTTCTGGCCGGAGCAACGATGGCAGCCGGCGCCCTTGCACTCCGCTCCGAGGTGCGGAACTTGAGCTTTCTGCAGTGCAAAGCCATCGGTTTGGCACTCGCACGATCCGCGGAAGCGGCGCTGGCGCAAGGTACGGCGTTGCCAGCCTCCGCGCAGAGAAACGTGGCGGGCCATCCCGTGGTCGTGACGAGCTCGGTGTCTGGAGGACAGGTCCACGTATCGATTCGAGTGACAGAGGGGGCCGTCTCAGATACAATGTCCTTTGTGTACGATACGATCTCGCATGGCGTGGTATCATGGCAAGACAATGGCCCGCGGTCATCAATGGAGTGATGGACACGTTGCGTGTGGCGTTAATAGGCTTTATGGGGTGCGGCAAGTCGACCGTGGGTCCCGTGTTGGCGCGCCGCCTCGGATACGCTTTTGTTGATCTCGATTCGGACATTCAGACCGTTTCGGGGAGGACCATCCAGGAGATTTTTAAGGAGGATGGAGAGTCCGCGTTTCGCGCCCTTGAGTCAGAACGGTTGTCACAATACGCCTGTGCTTCGGATATCGTGGTCGCGCCTGGGGGAGGCGTCGTGATCGCCGAGGCCAATCGCTCAATTCTGCGGCGGCAGTTTCATGTGGTCTACCTCCGAGCCAAGGCGTCCACACTCGCGGACCGCCTTCGATCCGAAGCGGAGCATCGACCGTTGTTGGCCGGGTATCCGCTCGAGGAGCGGATCGCGCGCTTAATGAGTGAACGCAGCGCGCTTTACGACGAAGTCGCGTCGCAGATCGTCGATGTCGATGGCAAATCGCCGCATGCCATTGCGGAAGAGATTGCGGGTGGGCTGGAACCGGCCTGAAGGGGCGAAGCCACGTGCAGCATATCCAACGAATGCTTCCACGCACCAACGCGTCAGATGACAACTACGATGCCTCGTATTTTCTTCGCGAGGTTCCGGAGCTCCGAGAGGCATCCGTCTCTGAGGAGACCATTCTGCGCCATCGAGCTCTGCTGTATGAATACCTGCGCCAAAAGGGGATTTGCGAGCGTTGCACGGGGTATGCGCACTGTGGGAAGACGGGCGATATGCGAGGCTTTGAACAGGTTTTAGAGGTGAATGCTCGCGGCCTTTCGACCCGTGTGCGCCGCTGTGCGCCGTTTCAGGAGTACGTGGTGAAAGAGCGGGTGCAGCGATACGCAAAGCTCGCCGGCGTCACGGAGTTAGGTGACGAATTCCGCTTCGAGAATTTCCCGCACGAACAAGCTCGCAAATATCCCAAGGTACTGCAATACGCGCGCGACTTTGCCCTCATGTGGAGTCCCCAACAAGGACCGAGAGCGGGGCTGTACCTGTTCGGGCCTCCGGGCGTGGGGAAGACACATCTGATGTTTGCCGTGTTTCGGGAGCTGCAGCGGCGCGGGATACCGTCCCTCGTCGTTCGGTCTGACTCCTTGTTCGACCACATGCGGCATGTGCTCGCCGCCGGGGACGACTTGGAACCGTTCCTGGAAACGTTATCTACCGTCCCCGTGCTCGGGATCGACGAGTTCGCTCAGGAGCGCGCGAACGAATTTAGCATGGAAAAGCTGTTTCGAGTGATCAATTATCGCTTTCACCAGAAGTTGTCGACGTGGTTTACGAGCAATTTTAGCCCGCCGGAGGCTTATCGTCGCGGTGCCGACGATTTGTTGGACACCGTGGCGCCGTTGCGCTCTCGTGTGATGAGCATGTCCATTCTTGTGAAGATGGACGGCCCAGATGCCCGCCAGCGTCATCTGCGGACGCTCGTTTGACGCGGGCAGGAGAAGTTACAGCTTCGTGGCGCGGCCTTGGCGGATACACAGGCCGATGAGAGCGACCTGATGAATGCGGCATTCGACGCGTGGTGCGCTCTTTTCGAGCAGGGCGGCGTGCTTTCGGTCGCGCTCTTCGAGAATCGCGCTGCGCTCATCTTCAGACGCGCGGGCGAGCAAGCTGTCGTAGTAGGCCGTGAGTTGTGCCAAGTCACCGCGCAACCGGGTCATCGCCTCTTCTGCCCACTGCGGGTCCTGTGCGTCCGCGTGCTCGGTCAGCGCGCGCTGCAGGGTGCGCCACGCATCCTGAAAGGTGTGGCGGCTGTGGCGCAGAATTTCGGACGCGGGGGCGCCCACCAGGTCTCGGTGCTTGATTCGCTCGTAGAAGCGATCGACGATTTGAAGGTTGTCCAAACAGACGGCGTATGAGAACCATTCTTCGCGATTCATATCGGCGGTGTAGGCAAATACGCCGTTCACCATCAACCAGGGCACGATCTCGGCACCTGGTTGGCCCTCGCGGACGGATGCCGTTCGACCTCGCCTGGCCGCGCTCATCAAAATTCTGTCAAACAAGTGGGCGCCGAAGTCGATGCGTTCCACGCGCTTTTTGGGTGACCAAGGAAAGGCCGAGCTCGGTGAGTCCTGATTCAGGCGAGCCTCTTCCCGCGCTTGTGCGTCGGCATCAAACGCGAGTCGCAGAACCGTCGGTTCCACCGGTTGATGTGTGGCTTCCACCCACATCCAATAAAATGGGCGCTCGATGAGCTCTTTGTCCACGTCGACCGGGAGCTCGTATTCTCTGTACATCGGCCGTGCGACGAGGGTTCGTGCTCCAACGGAGGTGAAGTAGCGGTCGCAAAACACGAGCCGCTCTTCCTCCGTACGCAACGGGCCACGCGTTTGTGCCTCCGACATCATCGTGTACCCCCTTTCCGAGCGACGAGGTCGTCGAGCTGAATGGACCTGAGGTGGTTCACGAATTCCTCGTCGTCGCGGCTCGTCATCGCGGCCTCAAAGATCAGCTTCTCCCACCGGTCAAATCGGACGTCGGCTACAATCTCGTCGACTCGGCCGATGACGGCCTCGAACATGCGAATCTTATCCTGCAGGACCCGCATGATGTGCTCTTCGATGGTGTTCTGCGTAACGAGGTGCACGATGTGGCACGGCTGCGTCTGGCCCAGCCGGTGGATGCGCCCGATGCGCTGTTCCAGCCGCATCGGATTCCACGGCAGATCGTAGTTAATCATGTAATTGCAAAACTGAAGATTAATACCTTCTCCGCCGGATTCGGTCGCCACCAGCACTCGGATTTTTTTCGAGAAGAGCTCGCGCATCCAATCTTTCTTTCCGCGCCGAAAGCCTCCTCGAAACGGCACTGCGCTGATGCCGTGTTTCTTCAGCGTGTACATCAAGAAATCTTGCGAAGCGCGGTACTCGGTGAAAATAATCACCTTGTCTGGCGCATTTTCCAACATACGCAAGACGGTCTCGACCTTCGCGTACCTCCCGATCGCGGCACCTTGGTCGATCAACGCCGAAAGGCGCCGGGCGCGGTCGGGATCGCGGGTCTTTTTCATCATCTTTTCCAGGGACAAGAGCGCCGCGTACGCCGAACTGCAGATTTCTCGCTGAAGTGTGATCAGCGGTAGGATGGACGTGTGGGCGAGACGAGAGCGCTCAAATTCGCTGCGTAGAAACGCTTGCACGGCTTCGTAGAAGGCTCTCTCGTCGGGCGTTAGCTCCACCGGAAGCGTCTGCACGTGGCGCTTCGGAAGCTCGAGCGCCCCATCCTCCCTGCGGTTTCGGATCATGACGCGGCTCACCGTCTGCCGGAGCCCTGCGGGATCTTTCGGCTTTCTGGGGCTTGCGACGAATCGCTCTGAAAACTCGGCCGAGTTCCCAAGTTCGCCAGGCTTGAGTAAGGTGACCAACGTATGCAGTTCCTTAAGCTGATTCTGGATCGGGGTGGCTGTGAGGAACAGCATATACTTGTGCTGCAGTTGATTTAAGAATTGAAAATTTTTTGTGTTCGGGTTTTTCAGCTTGTGGGCTTCATCGACGATGATGAGATCCCACCACTGTTCTCGGATTCGGTCGGCGTGCGGTGGCCTTTTGGCCGTGTCTAGAGAGGAGACGATGACGCCCTCCGTTGTCCAGGTCCATTCGTCCCGCTGCGGCGTCGCGCTGATCCGAAATTTTTGGGTCAACTCGCGGGTCCACTGCGACACGAGCGATGCGGGGACCAGCACAAGGGCTTTCTGGACCAGTCCGCGAACCAGGTATTCCTTGAGCACGAGTCCGGCTTCAATCGTTTTTCCAAGCCCCACCTCATCGGCTAGAATGGCGCGCCCACGCAGATCGCGCACGACGCGAAGAGCGGTTTCCACTTGATGAGGGAGCGGGGTGAACTGCACGTGCTCGAGCGCCAGCAGTTGATCAAAGGCAGGCGCCATCCACGCTTGCCGCGCAATGGCGGCCAGGCGAAAGAGTTCCCAGTCCGCATCTCGGGAGCCACGCCCGGTGTGGAGCAGCGCTTCAAATTCGGTTTCCACGTCCAGTCCGCCAAAAGAAAACGACCAGGGACGATGTTGTGCGCTCAGGGTGACATTGGCGACTTCCCTCACATCCAGCCCTCCCCGTCGTGTCGTTGCAGTCCGTTAGTATGCGATCCGGCTTAGGACCACATGCACGACGAGGCTCGAAAGCGCGGGCCGCTGCCCCCCAGTGGACAGAAGCGAATCGGCCATGTAGTATGTGACAGGTGATATCGATTCTTGCGCCCAAGGACGGTGGCGACATTGGTAAGACGAACGCCGCTTTACGATCTCCACCTTCGCTACGGGGCCCGAATGGTGGACTTCCATGGTTGGGAAATGCCCGTGCAGTACACGAGCATTTTGCACGAACACCGGGCTGTGCGCACGGATGTCGGAATGTTTGATGTGTCTCACATGGGCGAAATTGAAGTCTCTGGACCCGACAGCTTGGGGTGGCTTCAAGGTCTGTTGACGAACGATTTGTCCCGGCTGAAGCCAGGGCGCGCCCTGTATACGCTCATGACCGCGGAGGACGGCGGGACCCTGGACGACCTTCTCGTGTATCAATGGGACGAGACGCGGTTTTGGCTCGTCGTGAATGCGGCCAACCGCGATGCAGATTCCCATTGGCTGCGGGAACACGTGAAGGGCGCTCAGGTGCGACTCGTGGATCGATCGGACGATGTCGCGCTGATCGCGGTACAGGGGCCGCGTGCGGTCGAGCGGTTGGAGCAATTGGGTCTGTCGCTCGCGTCTTTGCGTCCCTTCTCGTTTACGAGCGCTCGTTTTCAAAACGGTGAGGTCATGGCTTCGCGAACGGGTTATACGGGCGAAGACGGCTTTGAACTGTATACGGATGCCGCGACGGCCAACGCACTGTTCGAAGCCTTGTATGAGCTCGGCGTCACGCCTTGTGGGCTGGGCGCCCGTGACACACTACGTCTTGAGGCCTGTCTCCCGCTTTATGGCCAAGAGTTGCGTCGGGACGTGACCCCGCTCGAAGCATCACTGGCGCCTTTTGTCAAATTCGAAAAGGGAGATTTTGTGGGCCGCGCCGCGCTTGAACGCCAGGCAGCGCAAGGACCGGCCCGGCGCCTTGTCGGCATGGAAATGGCGGATCGCGCCATTCCGCGGACAGGCTATGGGGTGTATGTGAAAGAACGTAAGGTGGGCGAGATCACATCGGGAACCATGTCGCCCACGCTCGAGCGGCCCATTGGACTTGCGCTCATCGAAGCATGGGCGGCAGAGGGTGCGGAGGAGCTCGCGGTGGACATCCGTGGCAAATTGCATCCCGCTCGTCTGGTCGCCACGCCCTTTTATCGGCGCCCGAAGGCCGCGCCGCGGGCCATCAAAGAGGAGGGATGACCATGTCGCGTTTTGGCTATCTTCCCCACACGAATGAAGATCGGGACGTGATGTTGCGTGAGCTAGGCGTGGCGAGCGTGGAGGAGCTGTTTCGCGACATCCCCTCGTCCGTTCGCCTGACGACGGAGCTTGCGCTGCCAAGGCCGATGTCGGAACTCGAGCTCAACAAACACATGGAGCAACTCGCGGGACGCAATCGCCATCTCGGTCAATGGGTGTCCTTTTTAGGAGCAGGGGCATACGAGCACTATCAGCCGAGCGTCGTCGACGCCATCCTGTCTCGGTCGGAATTTTACTCGTCCTACACACCTTATCAGCCGGAAATGAGCCAGGGGCTTTTGCAGGCCATTTTCGAATATCAGACCATGGTGGCAGAGCTCACGGGAACGGATATCGCCAACGCGAGCATGTACGATGGCGTGACGGCTTTGGCGGAAGCCGCGCTTGTCGCTTGCCAACACACGCGGCGGGACAAGGTCGTGGTAGCCTCCACCCTCCATCCGGATGCACGCAAAGTGCTGCGCACCTATGCAAACGGGCAGTCGATTCAACTCGAGATGGTTCCGCACCGCAGCGGGGTCCTCGATGTGCAAGCCCTTGAACGTTTGGTCGACGCCGATACGGCGTGCGTCTGCGTCCAGTACCCAAACTTCTTCGGTGCCATTGAAGACGTGCGAGCCATCGCCGAGATCGCCCATCGCCACGGCGCGCTTCTCGTCGTGCAGGCGTATCCCATCGCACTCGGCCTGCTCGAGGCACCGGGGAAGATGGGGGCAGACATCGTCGTGGCGGAGGGCCAACCGCTTGGCATCAGCCCGTCCTACGGTGGCCCGTACCTCGGCGTGATGGCGGTGAAGGAGTTTCTCATGCGCCGCATTCCGGGGCGCCTGGTCGGAGAGACGACGGACGCGCAGGGCCGGCGCGGCTTTGTGCTGACGCTTCAGGCGCGCGAACAGCACATTCGCCGCGAGAAGGCGACTTCGAACATCTGCACGAACCAGTCGCTGTGTGCCATTGCGGCGACCGTATTCCTCGCGTACATGGGCAAAGAAGGGCTTCAGGAGATGGCGCGGCAAAATTATCACAAAGCGCACTACTTCCGCCAAAAGCTGCTCGAGGTGCCTGGGATCGAGCCGCTTTTCGAGGGGCCGTTTTTTAACGAATTCACCGTCCGCCTCTCGCGCCCGGTTCTCGAAGTCGAGCGATCCATGATGGAGCGAGGATATCTGTTTGGATACGCCCTCACCGGCAGCGAGGGCGTATCGGGTGAGGGCGTCGTCTTGGCCGTCACGGAAGTCCGAACACGCGCCGAGATGGACGGAGCCGTCGACGCACTCGAGGAGGTGCTTGCGCGATGACCATCCAACGGGAAGGGTTAGAGCCCCTCATTTTCGAACTCAGCCGCCCAGGCCGAAGGGCGTATGAGCTGCCCGAGTTGGACGTGCCGGAAGCGGACATGACCGACATTGAGCCGTACCTCCGCGAGACGCCGGCTCGACTCCCCGAGGTCAGCGAGGTCGATGTCGTAAGGCATTATACGGCGCTCTCCCAGAAGAATCATGGCGTGGACAGCGGTTTTTACCCGCTCGGGTCTTGCACGATGAAGTACAACCCGAAGCGGAATGAGCGCTACAGCCGATTGGACGGGTTTGCCCGCCTTCATCCGTGGATGCCCGAGGAATGCGTGCAAGGAGCGCTCGCGCTCATGCACGAACTTGCCGGGTACCTTGCCGCCATCACCGGGATGGACGCGGTCAGCCTGCAGCCGGCCGCCGGAGCTCACGGCGAATGGACGGGGCTCATGATGATACGCAAGTATCACGTCGATCGCGGCGAAGCGTCGCGCGTCGAGGTCATCGTGCCGGACTCTGCGCACGGCACAAATCCTGCGAGCGTCAGCATGGCGGGCCTGCGCGTCGTCACGATTCCGTCCCGCCCGGACGGGCGCGTCGACCTTGAGGCGCTGCGCCAGGCGGTCAGCGATCGCACGGCCGCCCTCATGTTGACCAACCCGAACACGCTTGGGCTCTTCGAGCGCGATATTGTCGAGATCGCCCGTATCGTGCATGAAGCGGGTGGTCTGTTGTACTACGATGGTGCGAACATGAATGCCATCATGGGTTATGCGCGCCCGGGGGACATGGGTTTCGACGTGGTTCACCTCAACCTGCACAAGACGTTTTCCACGCCACATGGAGGCGGCGGGCCGGGCGCGGGACCCGTGGGCGTGAAGGCGTTCTTGGAGCCGTACCTGCCTGCGCCGGTGCTTGAGAAACAAGGGGATCGGTACGTGTGGAACGCCAACCGGCCCCAGTCCATCGGGAAGGTCAAGGGCTTTTTCGGCAACTTCGGCGTGTTGGTCCGGGCCTATGCCTACATCCGGACGCTCGGCGCCGAGGGCCTGAAGCAGGTTTCGGAGTCGGCGGTCCTCAATGCCAATTATGTTTTGCATCAGCTGAAGCCCTATTTTGAGGCGCCGTACGAGGGTCCGTGCAAGCACGAGTTTGTTATCTCAGGCAAGCGCCAAAAGGAGCTCGGCGTGCGTACGCTGGACATGGCCAAGCGGCTCATCGACTTTGGCGTGCATCCGCCAACCATCTACTTCCCGTTGATCGTGGAAGAGGGCATGATGATTGAACCGACGGAGTCCGAGAGCAAGGAAACTCTGGATCGCTTCGTCGAGATCATGCGGGAAATTGCGCGCGAAGCTGAGGAAGAGCCTGAGGTGGTGCGCTCGGCTCCGCACCGAACGATTGTGGGGCGATTGGATGAGGTCAAGGCCGCGCGGCAGCCTCGGCTGCGTCACCCGTTGGACTGACGCAGCGCTTTGCTGCCGGCGAGATGGGGCGTCTCGTTGACCCCGAGCGCGTGAAAGGTGTCGCCCACCACGGAGATCCGGGTCACGCTCGTGTTATCGATGGATGTGTACGGAACGCCCATCCAGCGAAGCAGCGTGCGGACCACGCCTCCGTGTGTGGCGATGACCACGCGGCCCTGCGGGTGGTGTTTGGCGATGTCCTTCAGGCACTTCACGATGCGCTCGGTTGCCTTCTCTGGAGGCTCGCGATCCGGCGCGCCGTTCGGGAATCGGCGCAGACTCTCAGACCGAAGCAGCCCTTCGGCCTGTCCGAAGTAGTGTTCGCGTAGGCACGGCCGCACCGTGATAGGGGCCTGTGTGGCTCGGCTTACGCGGCGCGCTGTTTCTAGGGCCCGCTCGAGGTCGCTTGAGTAAATGTGGTCAACGTGTACGGACTTCAACCAGTCGGCCAGCCGGTCGGCCTGTTGTCTGCCGACTTCGTTCAGCGGCACGTCGGTCCAGCCCTGCACGCGCCCCTCCACGTTCCAGTCGGTTTCTCCATGTCGAACGAGCCAAATTTCCATGCGATGGCCTCCTTCACGACCAGTATAGCAAGGCTTTGCGCGGCTGTGTTACAATGGGAGCGGTTTTTGGCTGGAACGGTTGGGACAAGGGGGGCTCGCAGTGGCGGATCGCTACATTCTGCTCGTGCACGGGCCTAACTTGAATCGGTTAGGTGTGCGGAAGCCGGAGGTGTACGGGCAGCGCACGCTGGCGGACGTGGTGGAGTTGGTCCGAAGCACGGCCCTTCCTTTCGGCTTTGACGTGATCGATCGACAGTCGAACCACGAAGGCGAGCTGATCGACTTCTTGCAGCAGTACGGGCCGGGCGCCCACGGCATCATCATCAACCCGGGGGCGTTTGGACACTACAGTTACGCGCTGCGCGATTGTCTGGAGGACATCGATCGGCCCACGGTCGAGGTGCATATTTCCAACGTGCATCGCCGCGAGCCGTTTCGGCACCAACTGGTCCTGAGTGACGTCGTCACGGGCCAGATTGTGGGGCTTGGCCTCGAAGGCTATCGGTTGGCGACGCTCGCTCTCTGCCAGCCGAAGCCGTGAGATGACAAAGTTGGAGGGCTTAGCGCATGATTTCAAGCAACGACTTTCGCAATGGGACCACGATTGAATACGACGGCTCGGTCTGGCGCGTGATCGAGTTTATGCACGTGAAACCAGGCAAGGGTTCCGCGTTCGTCCGCACGAAGCTGAAGAATGTCAAGACGGGGGCCATCCGCGAGATGACGTTCCGCGCGGGCGAAAAGGTGCCCCGGGCGCACATCGAAACGCGCGAGATGCAATATCTGTACAACGACGGCGAAAACTACACGTTCATGGACACGGAGACGTACGAGCAGATCAATATTCCGCGTGCGCAGCTCGAGTACGAGTTGAACTTCCTCAAGGAGAACATGAACTGCTTCATCATTCAGTACCAGGGCGAGATCATCGGCATCGATCTCCCGAACACGGTGGAGCTCGAGGTGACCGAGACCGAGCCTGGCATTCGCGGCGACACGGCCACCGGGGGAAGCAAGTCGGCCACGGTGGAGACAGGCTACACGCTCCAGGTTCCGTTCTTTATCAATGTGGGCGACAAGATCGTGATCGACACGCGTTCGGGTGAGTACGTGTCGCGCGCATAAAAAGGCGCGCCGAAAAGGCCCGTGCGGCAGGTGGGATGCGCCTCCCGCACGGGCCTTTTCACGCTTTTTTTCGTATCAGGCTGAAGACGAGCACCATCAGCAACAAAAAGATGACGAGGAATACCACAATCCACCGCACTAAGAGAGACAGTTCCACCCTCGACCCTCCTCGCTCCTCCCTTCATTCAATGCGGCTCCCCCTCCCGGGGTTCCAACGGATCGCCACTTCGCATACCCGCACACGCCCGTCCATATACATGGACTAGGCAGGGGGTGACGAGTGTGTCGCTGGCGCATTCGAATCAAGCCGATTCCGTCCTTGAGCACGTCCTTGCCATCTTGCCGCGTGAAGTGGCGCGGGCGCTTGAGGCGCTTTCGCGGGGCCTGCTCGAGGAACTCGAGGAAATTCGCCTGCGCGCCGGGCAGCCGCTCGAACTCGGTCTGCGTCAGCGGAGCGCCTTTTTGGCAGAAAGCGGCGAACTGACGTCTTCTGCGAGCCACGCGCGGCGCATCTCGGCCGGAGAATTGGCGCAGGTGCTTCAGCGTCTGACGCAATTTTCCCGCTATGCCGTGGAAGAGGAGATGCGCCACGGGTATGTCACCCTGCCGGGCGGTCATCGCGTCGGGATCGCGGGCCGCGCCGTGGTCGAAGCCGGGCGCGTCCGGGCCTTTCGACACGTGACCTCGCTCAACGTTCGCATTTCGCGGGATCACCCGAGTGCCGCGAAGGCTCTGCTGCCCTTTTTGTACGATCACGCCTCCCGCCGCCCGCTGTCGGCGCTCGTGGTGTCGCCGCCGCAATGCGGCAAGACGACGCTTGTGCGCGACGTCGCTCGTCGGTTCAGTCATGGCGATCACGCCCCTGGATACCAAGGTCTGAAGGTCGCGGTGATCGACGAGCGGTCGGAAATTGCGGGGAGTGTCGACGGCGTTCCGCAGTTTGACCTTGGCCCTCGCGCGGATGTGCTCGACGGCTGTCCGAAAGCCGAGGGCATGATGATGGCCATCCGCAGCCTTTCGCCGCACGTGGTGGTCACGGACGAGATCGGGCGTGCGGAGGACGCGGTGGCTGTGCTCGAGGCGACGCTCGCTGGTGTGGCTGTGGTCGCGACGGCGCACGCCGCGTCGCTCGACGCGTGGCGCAGGCGGCCGGGGATGGAGCCGCTCTTCTCGGCGCGCGCCTTCGATCGGTACATCGTGCTCAGCCGGCGGCGCGGCCCGGGGACGGTGGAGGCGGTTCTCGACGCGGACGGGCGGCCGCTCGCCCGAGGGAGCGCCGAGGGATGAAATGGGCGGGGGCGGCCATCGTCTTGTTTGCCTGCACGCTCATTGGCTTGCGCGTGGCGCGCGGTTACCGCGAGCGTCCTCTTGCCCTGCGGAGGCTGTTGCAGGCGGTGCTCGAGCTGCAGAGCGAGATCGAATATCATGCGACGCCCATCCCGCAGGCCCTGAACGAGGTCGGCACGCGGATGGGAGGCTTTTGTGGCACATGGCTCGTGGACTTGGCCCAACAGCTCAGCCGCCTCGGCGATTGGCCCGAGCAGGCGCAGGCACTCGTGTCGCTCAGCAAGGCGACGGATGGAACGCTCTCGGACCAGGACGCGGAGCCGATTCTGCGCCTGTTGCGCTCCATTGCCGTGGCCGATCGCGACCACCTGCAGCAGCCGTTTCTCGCGGCGCGCGCAGACCTGGAGGCGGCGATTGAGGCGGCGCAGGATGAAGCCGCGAAAAGCGCGCGGCTGTGGCAGTACCTTGGCGCGCTGTCTGGTGTTTTGATTGTCCTTCTGCTCCTGTAGGCGGGCAGGCGCCCGGCGATGGTGCGCGAAAAGAGGGGATGCGTGATGTCTCCCGAAATCCGGGATTTGTTTCGAATTTTCGCCGTGGGCTTCATCGCGGCCATTTTTCACACGGTGCTGAAGCAAAGTGGCAAAGAGGACTTCGCGCACTGGGCTACGCTGGCGGGGCTTGTGGCCGTGTTTGTCATTGTCATCGGATATGTGGACCACCTGTACCACGAAATCACGAGCGTCTTTCTCCTTCAGTAGGTGAGCTCCGTGCACATCATCCAGATGATCGGCATCGGCCTGACCGCCACCGTTCTCGCGACGCTCCTTCGCCAGCAGATGCCTTCCTTTGCGACGCTGGTCAGCCTGTTCGCGGGTATTGTCATCCTGCTTCTCGTCGTCCGGTCGATGGCGAGCGCCATCGGCACCGTGCAACAGCTGACCGCAGCGGCAAAGGTCAACCAGATGTTTCTTCAAACGCTCATCCGCATCCTCGGGATCGCGTACGTGGTGGAATTTGCGGCGGACGTCGCACGCGATGCCGGCGAGACCGCGCTCGGCGGGCGGATCGAGCTCGCTGGAAAGATAGGGATTGTCCTGTTGGCGCTCCCCATCTTTAAGGACGTGCTTGACGTGATCGTCCAGATGATTCCGTGAAGGGGCGAGGCCTGTGAGGAACTGGTGGCGCTTTCTCACCGCGCTCGTGACTTCACTGGCGGGCGCCGTCATCTTCCCTGCCTGGGCGCACGGCGATTCGGTTGGCGACGCCGCCGGCGGCGCCGCGGGCTCGGCGGAAGCCTCGGCCCAGCAAATTCTTGAACATACGGCACAGGCGGAGCTCGATCACGTCGACACGCAGTCCATCGACGCGTACTGGCATCAGATTGAGGCCCAGTATGGGGGATTTCTCCCGCACCCAAACGGCACATCGCTCATCCAGTCGCTGCTGCAGCACGGAGGGCCTTCCCTGCACGGCGTGGTGTCCGGCTTGTTGCACTACTTCTTTCAGGAGGTGGTGGACGATCTCGGCCTGTTTGGCGGCCTTCTCATCCTCTCCGTGGCTGCGGCCCTTCTGCGCATGATGCAGGCGTCGTTCGCGGAGGAATCGGTGGGCGAAGTCGCGCAGATGGTCGTGTCCTTTCTGCTCGCTGCGCTCGTGACGCGATCGCTCGTGGAAACGTTCGGGTCGGCTCGCCAGGCCATCGAGTCGATGAATCACTTCATGCTCGCGACGATGCCGGTATCGATTGCGCTGCTCGCTGGCTCTGGGTCGTTTGCTTCAGCGGCGTTTTTCCAGCCGACGCTCCTCTTTTGCGTGAATCTGGTCTCCAACCTGGTGTTTCTCGTCGTGTTTCCGCTCATCTTTTTGGCCGCGGTCCTGGAACTTGCATCGTCCATGGCGCCGAGGTACCCGTTGACAAGGCTCGCGTCGCTCGCTCGCACGGCAAGCCTCTCGATCCTGAGCTTTGCCCTGGTCGTGTTCGTGGGCG
Organism: Alicyclobacillus vulcanalis; assembly: GCF_900156755.1. Taxonomy (GTDB): domain Bacteria; phylum Bacillota; class Bacilli; order Alicyclobacillales; family Alicyclobacillaceae; genus Alicyclobacillus; species Alicyclobacillus vulcanalis. Next base: position 59,547 of record NZ_FTOO01000002.1, on the reverse strand, counting down.
TCACCGCCGTGCAGGGGACGGGTCGGGGCATCGCGGACGGATTGGCGCTTCGGACCATGAAATTTGGCGTCGGCACGTTTGTACCGGTGGTGGGCAAAGCCGTTTCGGACGCCGCCGAGACCGTACTGGGGGCGTCCTTGCTGGTGAAGAACGCCGTGGGCTTGGCAGGACTCGTCGTGATCGCGCTCATCGCGGCGTTTCCGGCCATGAAAATCCTCGCCGTGTCCGCGATGTACTCGGCGGGCGCCGCGGTGATGCAGCCCATCGCCCAGACGCCTGTCATTTCCTGTCTGGGGGCGCTCGCGAAGACCATGGTCATCGTGTTTGCTGCGGTGGCGACGGTGGCCCTCATGTTCTTCTTCGCCATCTGCATTCTGCTCGCGGCGGCGAATTTGGCGGTGATCACGGCGTGAGTGCCTTCGGCGATTGGCTGCGGCAGGTGGTGGGCATCGCGCTCATCGGCGGAATTGCCGAGATGATGCTACCTTCGGGCGGATTGGTGCGCTACGTGCGCATGGTGGTGGGGGTGGCGCTGATGGCAGCGCTGTTGAGTCCCGTCGTGCCCGCTCTGCGCGGGGCATGGGCGGACATCGCGGCCAGCCGGGCATCCAATCTCCTGTTCAGCAACGCGTCTCAGGCCGCGGGTGCCCAGGTGGAAAACCGTGCGGCGCAGCAATACGCAGAGGCTCTTCATGAGGCAGAGGCTCAGGATGCCGCCACGTATCTCGCGGAGTGGGCCGAGGCCGCGCTACCCGAGCCGCTTCGTTCGGAGGTGGTCAAGGTGACCGTAGAACACCCGACAAGTGCCGATCAGATGACCGTCACCGTCTTGGTTCGCCCGCCTGGAGCGCTGGACGCCGGCGAGATTCGCCAGACGGTCGCGTCCGCGCTCGGCATCCCGGCGGCGCAGGTCGAGGTTCGGGACGAGGGAGAGGCGGGGCGATGAACTGGGATTTGCTTCGCAAACAGCGCGGACTCGTCGCACTCGGAGCGCTGGGCGTCGTGTTGTTGGCTTTCGGATGGCTGTGGCCCGGCGCGCGATCACAGCCGGTCAGCGGGAGCGGCATCGCAAGTGCAAACAGTTCGGGGGCCGGATGGCTTTGGAACGCGACGAGCACGGGTTCCGCGCCGCAGGGCGTGGCCTCCACGGCATCCTACTACGAAGGGGAACTGCAGACGATGCTGGAGAAGCTCCCCGGCGTGAACGCGGTGTCGGTTCTGGTGACGCTGGCGCAAAATGGCCAGCTGGCGAGCGGGGGCTCGGGCGGCGTCGGGGTGATCGGCGTGTTGGTCACGGTGGACGCCGACGATTTTGTTCAAGCGAAAACAGAAATCGTGGACGCAATTACGAATGTGTTGGACGTGCCCGCATATAAGATTACTGTCGAACCTCAAAAGGGTGAATAGACGGAGATTAGGAGGATGCATGCGATGGTGAAACGGCAGACGGTGTGGTTGTCCACGATGATGGTGCTGAGCCTGATGCTGATTGGCTACTACACGATGAACAATCAGACGAGCACCACGTCCACGAACCCGTCGAATTCCACGACGCCGACGGTGACGACGAGTCCGACGAACCAAACGCAGCTTTCGAATCAGTCTCAGGAGACCACGGGGTCCAACGTGTCGAGCGCCGACAACTGGTACAATGCGCTCCAGGCGTCCGTGAATAACGAGATCAGCCAGCGCATCAGCAACGACCAGGCGATTATCGCCAACAACAACGCGTCTCAAGCGCAGATTGCCGAGGCGCAGAAGCAGTTGGGCGAGGAAGAGGCGCTCTACAACAGCTTGCAGCAGGCCACGCAGGCCGTGATCGCGGAAGGGTACAAAAACGCGGTGATTGCGCCCGATAAGAATCAAACGACCTTCACGGTCTATGTCGAAACCAACCACTTGTCGAAGGCAGACGCGGTCAAAATCATGAACATCGTCAGCCAGCAGCTCGACACCTCGATTTTCAACATCTCCGTCAAGCCTCACGCTTGAGCGCTGGTCTCGGCAGGGGCCGTCCCGAACGCGTGCGCGGGACGGGCCCTGTTTTTCATGGGGGCGGCAAACGGCGAGGTCCTGGCATCGAGAGAGGCGAAGGCTTCTACGTTCTTCCATTCCCTAGAACGGTAGGCGTCCCTGTGGTATACTCGTGAGGACCTTGTCAGATGGATTTGGAGATCCGGATCGGGGAGAGACGATGGGTTGCTAACGATGGAAGAAATTCGAGAATTGATTCGTTTGCTCGACGAGAGCACACTGACCGAGCTTGAGCTCGAGTTTGAGGATGGGAAGGTGCGACTGGCGAAGCGCGTGGAGGTGGTCGCCTACGCCGCGCCGCAAACGGCGCCAACCGTTGCACAGCCGGCACCGCTCCCGGCGCATGCTCCGCAGGGTGGCGCGGCGGGCGGTTCCCAAGCGGCGGTCGAGGATGCGGGGCTTCACGTCATCACGTCGCCGATGGTGGGCACGTTCTACCGAGCTCCGGCACCCGACGCCCCGCCGTTCGTCGACGTCGGTTCCCAAGTCGGGCCTAAGACGGTCGTGTGCATCATCGAGGCCATGAAACTGATGAACGAGATCGAGGCCGAGGTGTCGGGCGAGATCGTCGAGGTGTTGGCGGAAAACGGTCAGTTGGTGGAATACGGTCAGCCGTTGTTCAAAGTGCGCCGCGCATAGCAGCGGCGCGGCGGTGTGAAATCGAAAACGGACGGGTGAAGGAGAGCCGTGGATGTTTAAGCGCGTGTTGGTCGCGAATCGCGGCGAGATCGCGGTGCGCGTGATCCGCGCATGCCGCGAATTGGGGATCGAGACGGTGGCCGTGTATTCGACGGCGGATCGCGATGCACTGCATGTGCGCATGGCGGATGAGGCGTATTGCATCGGTCCAGCGCCTGCCAAGATGAGCTATCTGAACATCCCTAGCGTCATGTCCGTGGCGACGTTGTGCGGGGTGGACGCCGTCCACCCTGGCTATGGGTTTCTCTCGGAGAACAGCGACTTTGCCGAGGCGTGTGAGGCGTGTGGCATCACGTTCATCGGGCCGAGTCCGCGCGCCATCGAGCTCATGGGGGATAAGTCGACGGCCAAGATGACCATGCGCCGGGCGGGGGTTCCGACGGTACCTGGGAGCGAGGGACTGGTGGAATCCTTGGAAGAGGCGCTTGCCATCGCGAATGCCATCGGCTACCCCCTCATCATCAAGGCGACGGCGGGCGGCGGCGGCCGGGGAATCCGAGTGGTCCGCGACGAGTTGGAGTTGCGCAAGGCGTACGATCAGGCCCGCAGGGAAGCGGAGGCGTCGTTCGGCAACCCGGGCATCTATATCGAGAAGTACATCGAGCGCATGCGGCACGTGGAGATTCAGGTCCTGGCGGATCGCCACGGGAACGTGATTCACCTCGGTGAGCGCGATTGCTCCGTGCAGCGCCGCCTTCAGAAGCTCGTCGAGGAATCTCCGTGTCCGGTCATGACGGAAGAGAAGCGCCAAGAGATGGGCGAGGCCGCGGTACGCGCCGCCCGGGCCGTTGACTACGTCGGCGCGGGGACCGTCGAATTCATCTACACGCCGGACGGCGACTTTTACTTCATGGAGATGAACACCCGCATTCAGGTCGAGCACCCCGTGACCGAATGGGTGACAGGCGTCGATCTCGTCCGTGAGATGATTCTCGCGGCGGCGGGCGAGCCCCTGTCCGTTCGGCAGGAAGATGTCGTGCTGCGCGGCCATGCGATTGAGTGCCGGATCAACGCGGAGGACCCGTTCCGGCAGTTCGCGCCGTCGCCTGGCACCATTCGGTCGTACCTGGCGCCCTCGGGTCCTGGCGTTCGCGTCGACTCTGCCTGCTATCCGGGATACACCATCCCGCCGTATTACGACTCCATGGTGGCAAAGCTGATTGTCTGGGCACCGACGCGCGAGCAGGCCATCGCGCGCATGTTGTCGGCGCTCAGCGAGTATGAGATCGAAGGCGTCCAGACGACCATTCCGTTTCACGTGGCGCTTCTGCAAAACGAGCGATTCCGAAAGGGCGACGTCACGACTCGATTTTTGGAGGAAAATCCAATACTCTAAACGAAGAACGTTAGCATTCCGTTCCATTCTTACAAACAGCCCGCTGAGGGCCGAGGAGGAAGATGGAAATGGCCGACATGGAGTACGAGTTGACGGAGCGCGGTTCGGTGCGTGTTTCGGACGAGGTCGTGCAGGTCATCGCGGGTGTGGCGACGCACGAGGTGGAGGGCGTGATTGGCACCAGCGGGTCGCTCGCCGGCGGGATCACAGAGTCCATCACAGGTCGCAAGAACCTCTCGCGCGGTGTCAAGGTGCAATTCGACGAAGCGGCGCGCGCGTGCACCATCGACGTCTGGGTGCAGCTGCGGTTCGGCGTCAGCATCCCTGAAGTGGGTTACCAGATTCAGGAGCACGTGAAGTCGTCCGTGGAGTCGATGACCGGCCTGCGCGTGGATGCCGTGCATGTGCACGTGGTGGGTGTGGCGTTTCAGACGGACGCGGATCGCACGCAGGATGCCGATCAGATTGGGTCCCAGCTCGGCGGGGACGATCGTTCGGCAGGGGGGATTGGATGAGCATCGGGGACCGGTTCCTCTTATTTCTTCTGTCGCTCATCGGACTCGTCCTGGGCGTTCTCCTGGCTCTTGTCGGCGGTCAGGTGATCTCCGTGACATGGGCGGCGAGCGAGCTGACGGCGCAGCCTTGGAACGTGGTCTCGCTCGTCGTGGGCGTCGTCGCCGCGCTCTTGTCCATCCGTTTCCTGGTGTACCGGTCTCGGCGCAGGGGGCAGGGTGTTCCTGCCGAGTCCGTGCTTTTGGCGGGTGATCACGGCCAGATCCGCATTTCCTACGAGACCCTGCGCCAGCTCGCCAATCGGCGCGGGTCCCAACTGAAGGGTGCTGAGTCGTTTGACTCCCGCGTCCGCCAAGGTCGCGAGGGCGTGCTCATCGCCTGCTGGATGCAGGTGCTTCCAGACGTGGATATCGCAGCGCTGAGCCGGGAAGCGCAGGCTGCCGTGAAGGAATATGTGGAACAGACGGCCGGCGTGCAGGTGGAGCGCGTGATGGTCCACGTCGTGGAACTCGCGCAAAGCGGGCGCGCGGGTAAGGCGTGGAATGGCGCATGAATGGCTTGTGGAAAGCGTGGGCCTGGTTCTCCAGCCTTCCCCACAGGTATCACGGGCTCGCCGCAGCCGTGTTGTTCTGGATCTTGTGGATGATCTTCGGGTTTTGGCGCGTCCTGCTGCTCGCCGTGCTCGCAGCGGCGGGATACGCGCTGGGCCGCGTCTGGGAGGAGCAACAGTCCTGGCGGCGCGTGTTGGAGCGCCTGTTGACAGATCGAACGACGGAGTGAAGTGGATTGACGCGACATGAAGCAAGAGAGTGTGCGCTTCAAGCGCTGTGCGTGATCGACGTACAGCCCGATCTCGGCGCTCGAGAGGCCATTTCAACTGTGGTCGCCGAGCGCGGCTTCGGCCAGCTCCCAGATGTGGCGTACATCGAGGAGCTCGTCGAAGGGACGCGCGGTCATCTCGACGAGATCGACGCGCTGCTCGCCCGCCACATGGAGCGATGGTCGCCCGAGCGCATTGGTCGGGTGGAGCGCAACGTGTTGCGCCTCGCCACGTACGAGCTCCTCTACGAACCGTCCCTCCCGATCGCCAGCGCGATCGACGAAGCGGTGACCATCGCGAAGACGTTTGCGACCGAGCAATCCGGCCGCTTCGTCAATGGTGTGCTCGCCAAGCTGTTGCCGGCCGTGGCGGAGAAACGGCGGGCGGAAAGCCAGGGGAGCGAGGCCCAGCCGGCAGAACAAGGCTTGGGAACGCGAGCTCAGGGAGGCGGCGAGGATGGCGCGTGAGACGCCGCTTGTCCTGGGCGTGGACACGAGCAATTACACCACATCCGTCTGTGCGGTGGATGCACAGAGTGGGCGCATGGTGGCCGAGGCTCGCCGGCTTCTGCGCGTCCCGAGCGGAGAGCGCGGCCTGCGCCAGAGCGAGGCCGCGTTTCAGCATGTGCAGCATTTTCCTTCGGTGATGGCCGAACTCGCAGATGCGCTCGGGGCTGGTGGGGTGCGCCCGGTTTGGCAGCGCGTCAGCGTGTCTGTGCGGCCGCGTCCGTGGGCATCTTCGTACATGCCCGTCTTTCAGAGCGGCCTTGCCGTGGCCGCGGCCCTCGCGCAGAGCTTGGGCGTGCCGTTGACGCGGACGTCCCACCAGGAAGGCCACCTGGCCGCCGCGGAATACTTTGCGCCCATGCCCCCCGCCCCATTTGTCGCCGTACACATGTCGGGGGGCACGTGCGATGTGGTGCTGGCGCGGCGGACGCCGTTCGGATACGCCATCACGCGACTCGGCGAATCCCTGGATCTCCATCCAGGACAGTTCGTGGATCGAATCGGCGTCGCGCTCGGACTCCCGTTTCCAGCCGGCCCACACCTGGAAGAACTCGCGCGGCAGTGCGGAAATTCGGCGGGCGAATGGGTCTTGAAGTCGCCCGTCCGCGGCGCCAGCATGAGTTTTTCTGGCCCGCTCACGGCTGCGCTTCGCGCGCTTGAGGCAGGGCGGCCTCCTCACGAAGTGGCTCGGGCCGTCGAGGCGTGCATCGCCCGTGCGGTGGCGAAGGCCGTGGAGTATGCGCTGTCCCATACGCCCGCGTCTCGCCACGTCCTCATCGCTGGCGGCGTAGCCTCGAATCAGTTCATCCAGTCCGCGATTCAGACTCGCCTCGCTCGCCGCGTGCCCGGCGTGTCCATCGCGTTTGCACCGCCTGCGTTCTCGCGGGACAACGCGCTCGGGGTCGCGATGATCGGCTTCTGGCGCCATCACGCCGAATGACGGCCCCGGGCGCGGGCCTCCTGCAAGAATTCAAACAGAAAATTGTCGACAAAGCACATGGGCATTGATAGTCTTTTCGGAGCTATCTTGCTATAATGAGGCCCGTAGTGTCGTGAACAAAAGGAGGTTCTGCGTTGTCGGAGAACGTACAGGTTCAAGAGAATGTCACGGATATGCTGATCATCGGCGGTGGCCCCACCGGTCTCTTTGCGGCGTTTTACGCGGGCCTGCGTAACTGTTCTTGTAAAATTATTGATAGCCTTCCTCAATTGGGCGGGCAGCTGGCGATGCTGTACCCCGAAAAGTACATTTACGACGTCGCTGGATTTCCGAAAATTCGCGCTCGCGACCTCGTCGATCAGCTCGTGGAACAGGCCATGACGTTCAAGCCGGGCGTGCACCTGAATGAATCGGTGGAACGCCTGGTCAAGCGAGAGGACGGGCTGTTCGAGCTGCACACCAACCAGTCCGTACACGTGGGCAAGGCGGTCATCATCTGTGCAGGCATCGGTGCCTTTACGCCAAGGCCGCTTCCTGCGGAGTCGGCCAAGCACTTCGAGGGCCGCGGCGTGGCTTATTATATTGACAAAATCGACCACTATCGGGGCAAGCGCGTGTTGGTCATCGGAGGCGGCGACACCGCCGTGGACTACGCTTTGATGCTCGAAGAGGTGGCAGAATCGGTCACCCTCATCCACCGCCGCGATGGGTTCCGCGCGCACGAAGACAGCGTCCGCAAGCTGTTCGAGTCTCGCGTGCACGTCAAGACGTTTTACGAACTCGTCGATGTACAGGGCGGCAATTGGGTCGAAAAGGCAGTCATCGTCAACAACCAGACGAAGCAACACGAGGAGCTCGAAATCGACGCCATCGTGAGCGGACTCGGGTTTCACGCTTCGCTCGGGCCCATCAAGGAATGGGGGCTCGAGATCGAGAAGAACGACATCGTGGTCAACTCCAAAATGGAGACCAATATCCCAGGTATTTACGCGGCCGGCGACATTGTCACCTATCCCGGCAAGTTGAAGCTCATTGCCACTGGGTTTGGCGAGGCGCCGACGGCCGTGAACAACGCAAAAACGTATATTGACCCGAAGGCAAAGTTGTTCCCGGGTCACAGCACAAGCATGACGAACATCGGCCACTGAGGCAAGGGACGGACAGGCTGTCTCGCTCCGCGGGGCGGACAGCCTGTCGCGTTGTTTGTCGCGCGCGAAAGGGGGTGGCGGCACATGGCGGAATGGTTGGACGGGCGGAAAGCTGCCAAGCGCATCCAAGATGAGCTGCGTCTGCGCGTCGAACAGCTGGCGTCAAACGGTGTCGTGCCCAAACTCGTGATGTTGGTCGATGCAGCCGACGAAACGTCGCTTGGACACGTGCGGCGCAAAGCGCGGTTTGCCGAAGGTGCGGGGCTCTCGGTGGAAATCCACACGTATCGCGCGTCCGAGGGCCCACAGACGCTTGAGGACGCTATCCATCGACTCAACGAGGATGAGAGCGTGGATGCGGTACTTCTCCAGCTCCCGCTCCCCGCGGGCTGGGACGAGCAGAGGTACTTGAAGCGCATTCGGCCGGAGAAGGACGTGGACGGCCTTCACCCTGAAAACCTGGGCGAGATGGCGCGCGGTCGGCCGCGCGTGTGGCCCTGCACCGCGCGCGGCGTCGGTGAGCTGTTGGTGCAGCACGGCATTGACGTGCGGGGCAAAACGGCCTGCGTCATCGGGCGCAGCGCGCTCGTGGGCTGGCCTATCGCGCAGTGGCTCATGGCGCACGGCGCGACCGTGGTACAATGTCATCGGCAGACGCCTTCCGTGCGCGTGTGGACGCGGCAGGTGGACATCGTGGTGAGTGCGGCGGGCGTACCGGGGCTCGTCCGCGGCGCAGATATCCTGCATGGCGCGGTCGTGATCGACGTAGGGCTGACGTACACGGACGATGGCCCCCGCGGAGACGTCGACGAGAGCGCCGCGGAGCGGGCACAGTGGCTGACACCGGTCCCAGGCGGCGTCGGCCCGATGACGGTCGCCATGGTCGCGCAGAATGCGGTCGATTTGTGCGCGGCACGGCGAGGAGGGGAACGAGCATGAACGCACTGACGCGCGCGGCGGCAGAAGCGGAGGTTGTGCTGACCGTCACCGAGCTCAACCGGCGCATCAAGGAGCGCCTGGAGTCGGATCCCAGGCTTACTCAGTGCCGGGTGGCAGGGGAGATATCGAACTTCAAGCACCACCCGAGTGGCCACATGTACTTTACCCTCAAGGACGAGACGAGCCGCATTCGCGCAGTGATGTTCAGCAGCCGCAACCGCCGCCTCCAGTTTCGGCCCGAAGACGGGATGAGGGTGATTGCGTTCGGTGCCGTCGGGGTTTTCGAACGCGATGGACAGTATCAGCTTTACGTTGAGGATCTCGAGCCCGATGGCCTTGGGGCCTTGTACGTGCGGTTTGAGCAGCTTCGCCAAAGGCTGGCCCAGGAAGGGCTTTTTGCCGAGGCCCGCAAGCGGCCGCTGCCGCGCTTTCCGCGGCGCGTGGGCGTGGTCACGAGCCCGACGGGCGCTGTGATTCGCGACATCTGTACCACCATCGAGCGCCGGTTCCCGCTCGCTCGAGTCATTCTCGCGCCGGCGCAGGTGCAAGGCCCCGACGCGGCGCCGACGATCGTGCGGGCGCTGGAGATCCTGTACGCGCTCGAGCCTCGAGTCGACGTGATCATCGTCGGCCGGGGCGGAGGATCGCTCGAGGAGCTCTGGCCGTTCAACGAGGAGATGGTGGTGCGGGCGGTGGCGCGATCGCCCATCCCTGTGGTGTCGGCCGTCGGACATGAGACGGATGTGACGTTGTGCGACTTCGCCGCGGACGTGCGGGCTGCCACCCCGACGGCGGCGGCTGAACTCGTCTGCCCGCATCAGGCTGAACTCCGTGCGTACCTGGACCAGGCGTCGGCGAGGGCGCGCAAGGGGGCTTGGATGAAAGTGGCGTGGGGCAAGGAGCGCCTGGAGGCGTTCGAGCGACGGCCCGCCCTGCGCGATCCGGCGAGGATGATCGCCGGCAGGCGACAGCTGGTGGACTATTTCGAAGCGCGGGTGCGCGAAGCACAGCGCCGCCCCGTCGTGATGCGCCGGCGCGCGCTGACGGACCTGGAGCGAAGACTGCAGCGCGTGCAGCTTTCGGGCGCCATTCAGGGCCGTCGGCGCGACTTGATGCGCCTCGAACACCAGGCCCGCTCCTCGGTGGAGCGGCAGTTGCTTGTGGCAGGCCGACATCTGGAGGGCGTGATCGGCAAGCTCGAGGCGTTGAATCCGTTGGCCGTGCTGCGGCGCGGGTACGGGGTCATTCTCGACGAGGACGGGCAAAGCGTCATCACGTCGGCTCGATGCCTCGCCCCGGGGAAGCGCATCGGCATCCGAATGCACGATGGAACCGTGGAAGCGGAGGTGAAGGGGCGTGGAGGAGATCCAGGAGGCCGGGTCGAACAACTCCGGCTGGACCTTTGAACAGGCGATCCGGCGCTTGGAAGAGATTGTGCGCCAACTCGAGTCAGGGGATCTTCCGCTCGATGCGTCCATCAAGGCGTACGAGGAATCCATGCGGCTCGTGAAGTTCTGCCGCGAACAGCTCGACAAGGCGGAATTTCAGCTCGAAAAGCTCGGCCAGGAACTTGGTGACGAATCCGTTTCGCCGTCCTGAGCGCGGCAATCCCGGGGGTGGATGTGTTGCAGACGTACCTCGACGCGTGCAAGGAGGCCGTTAACGCTTTCCTCGCACGCCTCTTCGAACCAGCGGGCCTGCACGCTCGTCTCAAGGAGGCGATGAATTACAGCCTGATGGCCGACGGCAAGCGGCTTCGACCGGCGTTGGTGATGGCCTCCGCTGAAACGTTTGGCATCCCGCGCGATCGCGTCCTGCCTGCCGCCGCTGCGGTTGAACTCATCCACTGTTATTCCCTGATTCACGACGATCTTCCGTGCATGGATGACGACGATCTGCGCAGGGGTCAGCCGACCAATCACGTCGTCTACGGCGAAGCCATGGCGCTGTTGGCTGGGGATGCGCTCCTCACCGAGGCGTTTCATCTGCTGGCGCGCCCTCTGGAGGGGGTTCCGGCCGAACGCCAGCTGGCGATGATCCGCACGCTCGCATCCCGGGCGGGCGTGGACGGCATGGTCGGCGGCCAGGCTGTCGACATCGAACGCACGGGCGGCCTGGGGACGTTGGAGGACGTCGAGTTCATTCACCTGCACAAGACGGCCAGGCTCATTCAGGCGTGCGTCGAGATTGGAGGCTATTTTGCCGATCTCGACAGCGAGGTTCGGCGCGCGCTGTCGGTCTACGGCGAGTGCCTCGGGCTTGCGTTCCAGATGATCGACGACGTCTTGGATGTGACGGCGTCCACAGAGCAGCTCGGCAAAACGGCCGGCAAAGACGTGGAAGAGGGAAAGCTCACGTATCCGCGCTTTGTCGGTGTGGAAAGGACGCGCGACCTGGCTCGCGAGGTGATTCGGCGCGGCGAACAGGCGCTTGCGGATGCGGGAATTGAGTCGCAACCCTTGCGCGCGCTGCAGGGGCTCGTGGTCGACAGAGAGCGCTGACGGTCGGATGGCTGCCGCCCCATCGTCTCCCTCTGCGGAGGTGGCCTTCCGTGTGGTATAATGAGGGGCGATCAGGTCCGACGAAATGCCCTGCGGGTGGCGCAGTATTCTAGTCAACCGTCCGCGCCTGAAGACGGGGCTAAAAATCCGTCGAAGGGCACATCGATGAAGTTCCTGGTGTGGGCTTGGGGCGCCCAGCCCTGGGCTCATGCTGGGAGTTAAGAAGGTTGGGCAGCCCGCAATGGCATGCGGGACGTGACCCAGCCTTCGCGGAGGCCCAAGTTCGTAGCTGGAACCATGGTTTTTTGCTATGGCTTGGGGTATGAACCTGCATGCGGAGGCAATCTGTGTGCAGCGTAGCCTGCCTTGAGTGGTACTGAAGGATCTCAGGAATTCAGGTGGCCGGCCGCGGCCACGGCGCGGTCACCGGTGCTGGGTGAAATCCGTACTGCAAAAGAGGCTAGGGCGCGGGAGCGGTTGTCGCGGAAAACGCCTAGACTGTTCGCCACGAGGCGAGGCTCTCTGAGGATTATAGTGTGGACTAAGTGGTAATCCAGTCTGGCCGTCGGCGACGCGGCCAAGGCGCTCTGAAAGGGAAACCGCCGAGACGGCGACGTCTCGGTGAGCGCTTGGGAAAACCTACTGGACCTAAGCCACAGCGTTTACTCAGAGAGTTGCCACCCGGGTATCGATACATAAACACAGGCGCGCCACGGGGCTGCGCCGAAGGAGTACCCGTGAGGAAGACGACATCCAAAACTGCAAATTACGCCTTTGCGCTGACGATTGCCGCACTGACCTTGCCGATCAGTGCGGTTTTCGATACCTCGACCATTTTTCTCAATGCCGCGAGTTGGTACGTGGGCGCGGCCATCGTCGTCGTGATCGTGCTCGTGGGCGCGCTGTTCGACATGCTCGGAATGGCGGCTGCGGCGGCGCGCGAAACGCCGTTTCACGCCATGGCGGCGGAACGCGTGTTCGGCGCGCGCCGCGCGATTGTCATTGTGCGCAATGCGGAAAAGGTCTCGAGCGTGTGCAGCGATGTCATCGGCGACATCGCAGGGGTCCTGAGCGGCGCGGGCGCCTTGGCGGTGAGCGCTCAGGTGATCCAGGCCGTCGAGGCCCACGGATGGGCGCCTGAGGCGCTGCGCATTGGCATCACGGCCGTGATTACGTCGCTCACGGTGGGTGGCAAGGCGATGGGCAAGACCATCGCCATCCATTCGCCGACGCCGATCATCTTGTTTGCGGCGCGCGTCTGGGAGTCGTTCGCGGTCTTGACCGGGCGGCGGGATCGCCACAGGCAGCGCAAGCCTCGCCGTGCCGAACGGGGGCGGGAATCATGACGAAAACGAGGCTGGATGTGCTGTTGGTGGAGCGGGGCTTGTATCCCAGCCGCGAAGCGGCACGCCGCGCCATCATGGCTGGGCTCGTCCGGGTCGCGGGCGGCCGCGCCGAGAAGCCCGGGATGAAGGTGGAGGAAGACGCCGCGGTGGAAATCGACCGCCCGGCGCGCGAGTACGCGTCTCGGGGAGGCCTGAAACTCGAACGCGCGCTGGACGCCTTCGGCATCTCCGTCGCCGGCCGGGTGGCCGTCGACGTCGGCGCGTCGACCGGGGGCTTCACGGATTGTCTTCTCCAGCGGGGCGCCAAGCGGGTGTACGCGGTCGATGTGGGGTACGGCCAGCTCGCGTGGCGGCTGCGCCAAGACCCGCGGGTGTGCGTCATGGAGCGCACCAACTTTCGCCACGTCGATCCGGCGCAGTTTGACCCACCTCCCGATCTCGCCGTCATGGACGTGTCGTTCATCTCCATTCGCCTGCTGTTTCCGAAGCTGTCCGAGGTGTGCGTGCCAGACGCGGACATCGTGACGCTGATCAAGCCCCAGTTCGAGGCAGGGCGCGATCGCGTCGGGAAAGGCGGGATCGTGCGCGATCCAGAGGTACATCGGGCGGTCATCCTGGACATCCTGACAAGTATCGAATCCATGGGTTGGTGCTGCCGCGGGTTGGATTACTCCCCCATCACGGGGGGCGACGGCAACGTCGAGTTTCTCGGCTGGTTCCGCATGCAGGCGGATGTCGAGGAGACGCGGCGCTGGGCGGCGGCGGTCGACCGCGTCGTCGAAGCGGCGTGGGCGGCGCTCAAGGGCACCGACCGGATCGGGGGAAGCGGATGACGGGACTTGCAATGGTCGGCGCTGTGGCCGCGCTCTGCGGCTTTCTGTGGTGGTTCTTTGGCGCGCTTTCCCGGAAGGACGATGAGGCCCCGGTCGAGGGCCTGAAGACCATGGGCCAGCGCTGGTTGGAGCAAAATGGGTACGATCTCGTCAAGGACAGCGAAATCGTCAGCCACGTGACGCGCTTGGCGTCTGGTCAATTGACGGGGTTTCTGCGCCCGGACTTCATTGCGCGCAAGGATGGCCGGGAGTATGCTGTGTTTGTTCGCATCGAGCCGGTATCCGAAGAGGAGTTGCACGAGCGGTACGCCTTTTGTGCCTTCTTGCACGGGGCGAGAGGCGCCATCGTCATTGACGTGATGAAGGAGTCGGTTCAGACCGCGGTGTACGAATGGCGGCGGCCGCGTCACGTTCGGCGCAAAGAGGCGGTGCACCGCGTGCTCTGGGCGATGTGCGGCGCGCTCGTGGTGCTCGTTGCCTGGAAGCACGGCTGAGGATGGGGGAGGACGTTGCGCCAGATAGGCCTGTTGTACAATGTGCGCAAGCAGGAAGCGTGTTCGGTTCGGGCCGACATTTGCCGCCAACTGGAGCGGACGGGGATTCGCGTGGTGGACGTCCCGATTGATCACGACACCGCGATTGTGGAGACGCATCCGGAGCTCAAGTCGTGTGAACTGGTCATTGTCCTTGGGGGCGACGGCACGCTGCTCGGGGTGGCCCGCCAGCTGTCGCCGTTTCACGTGCCGATGTTCGGCGTGAATATTGGACATCTGGGCTTCTTGACGGAGTCGGAACCTTCGCAACTGGAGATAGCGCTCGAGCGCATCCTGGCTGGCGAATATAACCTCGAGACGAGGCTGATGTTGGAAGCGTTTGTGTACCGAGAGCTGCGCGAAGTGGCCCGCTTTACCGCGCTGAACGACGTCGGCGTGGGCAAGGGCTCTCTCGCGCGCATGGTCACGCTCGACGTGCACGTCGACGATGTGTACGTCGACACGTATACCGGCGACGGGCTCATCGTCGCGACGCCGACGGGATCGACCGCGTATTCGCTGTCGTGCGGCGGGCCCATCGTGTTGCCGCACCTGCAGGTCATGGTCCTGACACCCGTCTGCCCGCACACGCTGTTTTCCAGGCCGTGTGTCATTGACGCGTCTTCGTGGGTGCGGATGTCGGTGCACGCTCGCCATGGAGACGTGGAAATCGCAGTCGATGGCCAGCAGGGCATGCGGCTTCTCCCCGGAGACGAGGTGTTGGTGCGCAAGGCTCCCTTTCAGGCGACACTGGTTCGCCTCCCGGATCGCGAGTTTTTTGGCGTTTTGCGGAGCAAGCTCCACGGAGAACCCTCTGTCTGAAGGAGCGTGGCAACATGCTACAGGAGTTGTACGTGCGCAACTTTGTGTTGATCGACGAGTTGCGCCTCCAACTCGATCGCGGCCTACACGTGCTCACGGGCGAGACCGGCGCGGGAAAGTCGCTCGTCCTCGATGCGACCCGCGCCATTTTGGGCGGGAGAGTCGCCGCGCACGCTGGCAACGCCGATCCCTCGCTTGTGGAAGCGGTATTTGACATTCAGAACAGCGACGCGGCGCAGCGCCTCCTGGCGTCCTGGGGGATCGATCACGCAGGCGAGATCGTCATCGCGCGGACGTTCTACGCGAACGGCCGCACGCAAAACCGCGTGAACGGCCGGTCCGTGACGGTTCAAATGCTGCGGGAGCTCGGCCATACGTTGGTTGAGTTGCAAGATCAACACGAGTCGGTGGAGCTCATGACGGCGGCCTACCAGCGCCGGCTGCTCGATCTGTACGGACAGCACGAGGATCTCGTCGCGGCGTGCGCCGAAGCGTACCGCGCTTGGCAGGACGCGCTTGCCGAGTGGCGCTCTGCCCAGGTGTCGGAGCGCGAGCGCGCCCAGCAAATCGACCTCTACGCACTCCAGGTGCGCGAGTTGGAGGAAGCCAGACTTCAACCGGGGGAAGAGGACGCGCTGCGCGAGGAACGCGAGCGGCTCAAGCGGGAACAGCACATGGCGGAGGCTCTGCAGCAGATCGCGGCTTCGCTCGACGACGGTGCGACGGGAGCCATCGCGAGGCTGCACGACGCCTGGCGCGTCGCGTCGTCCCTGTCCGGGGCCAGCCGGCACGCCGACGAGATCGCCAAGCTCCTCGAGACGGCTCGCGTTCATGCCGAGGAAGCATCGTTCACGCTGCATCGCCTCTTGTCTCGCATCGCGGGCGATCCCGGCCGCCTGGAGGAAATCGAGGAGCGCCTGGCGCTCATCCGCAGGCTTTCGCGCAAGTACGGGGCGACGACAGCCGAGATGCTTGCGCACCTCGAGCGGGCGCGAGCGCAGCTTGAGGCGTGGATGAAGCATGAAGATCGGCTCGCAAGCCTGGAGGCCGAGGTCGAGCGCAGGGAAGCCCGCTACCGTGACGCCGCGAAGCGCCTGCATGAGGCGCGCGTCCGGGCGGCATCGTCGCTGTCGGACGCGATATCCAAGTCTCTGCAGCGGCTGTCGATGGCGCACGCCCTGTGTGAGATCGAGGTCGCGTGGCGCGAGCATGCGCCCAGTGAGCATGGATTGGACGAGATTCGCTTTCTGTTTCGCGCCAATCCGGGTCAGCCCTTGATGCCCTTACAGAAAGTTGCATCTGGGGGCGAACTTTCGCGCATGCTACTCGCAGTCAAGGTCGTGATCGCGAACCTCGAACGCACGGACACGCTGATCTTCGACGAGATCGATCAGGGCGTAAGCGGAGAAGCGGCGCTGCGCGTGGCCGAAATGCTGCGCGAATTAGGGCAGGACAAGCAGGTGATCTGCGTGACCCACGCGCCCCAAGTCGCCGCGGCGGGCCACGTGCACTACCTGGTGGTGAAACGCGCCGACGCGAATCGCGCCACCTCTCGCGTGGAATGGCTGGACGACGCTTCGCGCATTGAGGAAGTCGCCCGCTTGCTCGGCTCCGATTTATCCGATGAGACCGCGAGAATGCATGCCCGCGCGCTTTTGGAAAGCTTCCGAAGCCAGTCCACGTGACGGCGGTTCGGGGAGCTTTTTGCGGTCATACGACCACCCGCCGGGGGCACCTTAGATGCACGCGACACGAGGTGTTACTCACGGGAAGGGGGATGCACCATGGCGGGTTGGCTGCGCGCGCTCAAAGTCGCCGTACTCGTGGCTGCCACAGCGCTTTTATGGATTCCGCCGGTTCGCCACCTGGTGGAGATGCCCACCACGGTCGAAATGTCCACGGACGACGAGATCGCCCTCCAATCGTTTCATCCCTTCTCCATCCACACATGGGTCCAACCCGTCGAATCGCCGGGCGCCGTCACGGTGACCGCTGACGCAGGCGAGTTTGCCGTACGAGATCGGATTTTTGGCTTCATTCCTTGGCGCACGCGGGTGCACATTGAGCCCTCGGAGCGCGTGGTCGTGGGCGGCCAAGCGCTCGGGATTCGCCTGATGTCGCAGGGGCCGATGGTCATTGGTTATCGCCCTGCGGCGCAAGGTGTCAGCTTGGCACAGGCGCATCATATCGAGGTCGGGGACGTGATCCTGTCCGTCGATGGCGTGCCCGTGCATACGGCGAAAGATCTGCAGGCGGCACTGCGGCAGAAGCGCGCTCCGTTCAAACTCGTCGTGGCGCGCGGCGACAAACTCCGCGAAGTTCAGATTCGCGATGCGGCAGGTGTGCCTGAACTCGGCGTCTATGTGCGCGACAAGGCGGTGGGTGTGGGCACGCTCACGTTTTACGATCCGGCCACGGGACGCTTTGCGGCGCTCGGCCATCTGGTGACGGACGCGGACACTGGCCAACCGATTCGCGGACAGGGCGCTGTGTTCCCTGCGGCCATCACGGGGATTCAAGCCGGGCGAATCGGGCAGCCTGGCGAGAAAAAGGGCGTGTTTGACGGGGGACAGCGAGAGGTCGGCGAGATCGACGAAAACACGCCGTACGGCGTCTTTGGCCGCATGGATGCCGCCTTTGCGCAGCGCACCTCGCCGCTTGCGGGCCCGATCCCGGTGGCGTTGCCGGGCCAGGTACATACCGGGCCGGCTGTGCTGTACACGGTGCTGCACGGGCAGAAGGTGGAGGCGTTCCAAGTCGTGATCGAGCACACGGCCAGGCAGATGTCGCCGTCCACGAAGAGCATGATTATTCGCGTGACGGATCCGCACCTGCTCGACGAGGCGGGGGGCATCGTGCAGGGGATGAGCGGCAGCCCCATCGTTCAAGATGGGCGACTGGTCGGCGCTGTGACGCACGTGTTTGTCTCGGATCCCGTTCGGGGCTACGGCGTGTACGCGTACTGGATGCTGCATCCCAACCGGCACGAGTTGACGTTCGATCCGGCCGACGACGAGCGTCCTCAGGCCGCGTGAAGCGCAAGGGCCACGTGAGCGATGTGGCCCTTGTCGGTTTTTGTCGAAAAAGGTTGCATAAAGGCGAAATTTTTTACATAGTTTTGACAGGAGTCGCGGACTTTGTGTCGAATTGATAGGACCGGAGGCTTGTAGAGGGGGAATTGCCATGTCCATGCGTATGAAGGTGCTGCTCGCGGATGACCATCATGAATTCGCCGAACTTCTGAGCGAATTCATTTCGGGACAACCGGATATGGAGGTCTGTGGCATCGCGCACAACGGCACAGAAGTGCTGAACCTGGTGCGCGACACGCGGCCAGACGTCCTGGTGCTCGACATCATCATGCCTGTCTTGGACGGATTGGGTGCGCTCGAGCGTTTGCCCGAGGTGACGGACCAACCGCCCAAGGTCATCATGCTGACCGCGTTTGGCCAGGAGACCGTGACGCGCCGCGCCGCAGAGCTGGGGGTGTCCTACTTCATCCTCAAGCCGTTTGACATGCCGGTGTTGGTCGAGCGCATCCGGCAGGTGATGTTCGAGGCCCCGGCGCCCGTGGCCGCGTCGCAGGCCATTGTCACCACGATGCCTGCGCCGTCTCCGCCGTCCCGCCGTTCCATCGACGCGCAGATCACGCAAATCATTCACGAGATCGGCGTGCCAGCCCACATCAAGGGCTATCATTATCTGCGCGAGGCCATCGGGCTCGTGTACGAGGACGTCGAGATCCTCGGCTCCATCACCAAAGTCCTGTATCCGAAGATCGCGCAGCGGTTTAAAACCACGCCTTCGCGCGTGGAGCGGGCCATTCGTCACTCCATCGAAGTGGCCTGGGGTCGGGGCAACATGGAGGCCATCCGGCGCGTCTTCGGCTATACGGTGTCGGCTTCGAAGACGAAACCCACGAATTCCGAGTTTATCGCCATGATTGCGGACCGGCTGAGAATGGAACATCGCGTCAGTTGACGGCGCCTGCGGGTTGTGCACGCCGGCGCATCGCGGCCGCGACGCTGAGCGCGGCCAACAAGGCGCAGGCCCCACTCCAGAGCCACACCGTCTCGTCCTGGTAGTACCAGGCGAGCGATGCGGTCCAAAGCACATTCAGCGTGTGAAGGGCCGCCGAGGCCGACAACCGCCACAAAGCCAGAGCTCCTGCCAGTGCCCAGCCGAGGGCAGCGGTCATCTCCGCTGCGCCCGCTGCCTCAAGCTGAGGGATGTTGGCTATCGCACCGGCGCGTGCCACTTCGACGGAAGACCAAAGACCGTAACAAGCCAGGATGAAGCTCACGGATGCCAGGGAGAGCTTCCAGGCGCGCACGACACTCCCTCCTCTGGTGCGGCACGTTTTAGCACCATTCTATGGGGTTTGTCCCACGCGTATGCCCTTCTTCCCTCTGTTTTTGGCCCTCGCGGCCGATGTGATAATGTGTACGGCAGAGGGAGGTAGACAAGATGCCTGCACCACACACACTGGACGGCTGGTACGTGTTGCACGACTTCCGAACGGTCAAGCGCGAGGCTTGGAAGGCGTTGGACGGGCATACAGCGGCGGCCGTGATGCGCGACCTGCGCGCGTTCATCGAGGCCGAGCTCGACGCAGCGCGGGCGCGGACGGCGAGCTTTGGTGCCTTCGTCATCGCTGGGGGCAAGGCGGACCTGTTGTTTGTATACATGCGCCCGACGCTTGAGGAACTGAACGATGTCAAAGCGAGGTTCGAGTCTACGCGTTTTGCAGACTTTACCGATCGAGCGTATTCGTACGTCTCCGTGGTGGAACTCGGAGGTTACCTGGCGAAGCCGGGCGTGGATATCGAACAGGACGAAGCGCTTCAGTTGCGGCTCAAGCCGCCCGTGCCGAACATGCGATACGTATGCTTCTACCCGATGAACAAACGCCGCGTCCACCCCGACAACTGGTACATGCTCGACGAGGAGGAGCGTCGCAAGCATCTCATTGTGCACGGCCAAATCGGTCGGCAGTACGCGGGCAAAGTCAAACAAATCATATCGGGCTCGGTCGGCCTGGACGACTGGGAGTGGGGTGTCACGCTGTACGCGGACGATCCCATCCATTTCAAGAAATTGATTTACGAGATGCGGTTTGACGAGTCGAGCGCGCGGTTTGCGGAGTTTGGGCCGTTTTACGTGGGCCAACAGGTGGACCACGAGGCGCTCACGCAGTGGATGATGACGTTTCACGGGTGAAAGGGGCGACTTGTTGGTGGACATCGCGCGTGAAGTGGACGCCATCCGCGGCGATCTCGTCGCATGGCGCCGACATCTGCATGAACATCCGGAACTCAGCTTTCAGGAGCGGGAAACCGCGGCATTCATCGAAGGTGAGATCACTCGCATCGGCGGTTTATCCATCTCTCGGCCGACGGAGACGAGCGTTGTGGCGCAGTTGGATACCGGGCGCCCGGGTCCGGTGCTCGCCTTGCGCGCGGATATCGACGCCCTGCCCATTGAAGAGGAGACCGGACTCGAGTTTGCGTCAAAACGTCCAGGCGTGATGCACGCCTGTGGTCACGACGGGCACACCGCGATGCTCTTAGGGGCGTGCAAAGTGCTCGCGGCTCACCGCGACGAGCTGAAGGGCAAGCTGCTCTTCATCTTTCAGCACGCGGAGGAGTTGACGCCCGGCGGAGCGCAGGAGCTGGTAGACGCCGGCGTGCTCGACGGGGTCGACGCCGTGATCGGCCAACACTTATGGCAGGGCATGGAGAGCTGTCGCATTGGGGTCCGCTCGGGCGAACTCATGGCGGCACCAGACACGTTTCACATCCGCATCATCGGGCGGGGAGGTCACGCGGCGCAACCCCATTTGACCGTCGATCCCATCGCGATTGGCGCCGAGGTCGTCCTCAGCCTGCAGCAGCTGGCGAGCCGCAGAGTCGACCCGTTTGAGCCGTTCGTGCTCAGCGTGACCAAGTTTATCGGCGGAACGGCGGACAACGTCATCCCGAGCGAGGTGGAGCTCTGCGGAACGGTTCGGACCTTCCGCGAGGAGCGGCGGGCGTGGGCGGAACAGGCGATGGAGGCCGTCATTCGCGGCGTGACGGAGGCCCACGGAGCGACCTATGAGTTTCGCTACGAGCGCGGCTACCGCCCTGTGGTGAACGATCCAGCGCTCACGCAGTTTGTTCGCGCGGTGCTCGAAGAGGAGTTTGGCGATCTCGTCACCGACGCGGAGCCGACGATGGGCGGAGAGGACTTTTCCGCATATCAGACTGTGGCGCCAGGCACTTTCTTCTTCACAGGCATACGCCGCCCGGACCGGGAGGCTTATCCTCACCACCACCCGCGTTTTGACATCGACGAGGACGCGCTGACGGTGGGTTGTCGGGCGCTCGTGGCCCTCGCGACCCGATATCTCGTCAGAGACTAGAGGTGTCACGCGTCGGCGTTTTCGTCGAGCACAAATAACTCGCTGCCGTGCAGGCGCAGCCACGCCCTCTGCGCCTGCCAGTCGGGCAGCCAGCGCTCCACCAGTTGCCAGAACGCCGGCCCGTGGTGCATGTGCACGAGGTGAGCAAGTTCGTGGACAATCACGTAGTCCACCACGGGGACAGGCGCATGGATGAGCCTCCAATTCAGGTGGATGCGCCGCTGGCTCGAACAGCTTCCCCATCTGCTCTTCTGCGATTTCACGCCCACGTACGAAGGCGAAAGCCCCGTCGTTTCGATCCAGTGCGCGGCGCGGCTCGTCAGGTACTCGCGCGCGAAGGCGCGAGCCCAGGTGCAGACCCGGACGTGCACATTGTCTTGGTCGGCCGGGATCCAAAGTGTGCTCTGCCCCTCGTCCAGAGCCGCTTCCCCCGCCTCGCGGCTGGCAATGACATATGGGTGTCCCAACAGCACGACTTCGTCGCCGATGCGAAGGCGCTTCGGCTTTGACGCCTGGATTCTGTCGTGCGCCTCCTTGATCCAGCGCCAGTTTTGCGCGATGACATCCGCCACGTCTTTCGGCCGCGCAAAGGGCGGGGCGCTCACCGAGAGACCGCCGTCGTCTGCGCGAAGGACGATTCGCTTTTGCGTGCGCCTTCCCGTGCGCACGCGGATCAGGACGCGCGTGGTGTCCATCGTCATCTCGTAGGCGGCAATCTCGCCATCAGGACCGCAAATCGTACGCAATCTCATGCTCATAGCTTCACTCTAGCGCAACTTGGGTCGCGCGGCTATACATACCGAGCCCGTTTGCCGAGCACACTAAAAGCATCTCACGGTGCATGGAGGAGGGCTCGCGCATGAGCGCTCGTCACAGATGGTTGTCGGTTGCCGCGGTCATCGCGATGTTGGTTCCAGGCGTGCTTGCGGGGTGTGGCCGTGAAAACGAGGTTCATCCCGCGGCGCTCGTCGCCCAGGCACTGCCGCCGACCATCGCGGATCCACCTGCACGCGTCGAATTGGCCCACTACCAGATGCGCAACCCACACTTCGAGGTGCAGAGCCACGGGTCCACAGTGCTGCGCATTTGGTCCGACGATCACGGCTGGAACGGCCATCGCATCGACCTGTACTACGCGCCGGCTGCACTCGTGATCGCCTACCACGGCGATTACACGCTCAAAGCCAACACGAACCTTCAGCGCATTGCATCCGTCCCCATTCGCAAGAACCAGACCTGGTTCGCGGCCTGGAACGTCGGATCGTACAAACTGCCCGACGCGTTTTATGTGCTCGCGAAGACCGATGTCGGACAGGCGTCCATTGAAAAGGTCGTCTGGCAACAGGGACACTACGTCGAAGGCGGCACGGATTCTCCTGTCCAGTAATCTGCCGCCTATCTGAAATGCGACAGAATCCGCCACAGCCATTCGAACAACACGCCGCCCGCCACCGAGATGACGAACGAGATCGCAAAACGGACCAGCGCGAAGGGCATTCCGAAAAACGGGAATTCGGCCGGGAGGCGGGCCAGCGACGTCAGCTGCCACGAGGTGGTAAAGGCTACGACCGCCCCAGGCGAGGCGTCTGCCGCGAGCAGGCTGACCGCGAGTGGGTAGACCGCAAAGCGAGATCCGGTGCCGAGCATGCCGATGAGCGCCCCCAACACCATCCCGAACAGGCCTGCTTCGCGGCCCAACCAGCGCGCCACCATTTCCGGCTGAAGCCATTGGCTCACGAGCCCCGCCAAAAACATGGACACCACGATCCACGGCAACGACTGGCCAAGCATGGCGACCGAAGACCGAGCAGCATCGAGTGCATCGCTCGGCGCTTTGCTCCACGCCAGCGCATACCCCAGCCCGGTGACGGCGGCAATCCACAAGAGCGTGCGGTCCATGTCATCATCCCCGTTTCAAGGTGATCCCGTCAAACGCAGGGCTTTGACCGTCGACGACCACGACGTCGCATCGGACCACGCCAGGGACCATACGGCGACGCCGGCAAGGCCGTCGTTCGTGACCAGCTGGAGCCAATCCTCATACGTCTGAGACGTCGGATACCAGACTTCCGCGTAACCGGTCTTCGTCGGATACCGCGTGAACATCAGGTCCAGGTCGTTGCTCCAGGTGCCCAGGGGCAAACGGTACTGGTTCAGGATGGATTGCACAGCACCTGCGCTGACGGCATCGCTTTGCACGCTTCCGTCGTTGTTCACATACCAAAAACGGGTGTACAAAGGGATGCCGAGAACCAGCTTATTGGCAGGGACGCCGGTGTCCAGGAGATCGTTGACGCTTTGCTCGACCCATGGAAGGTCGGCGACGGGGCCAGGGTCGGGATCGGTCGCCCAGTGCTCGTCGTACGCCATCAGGATCACCTGATCGACTTCGTCGGCCAGCGCCGCATGGAAGAACGCGTCGGAGTCGTCGAGTTGCACGATGTCCGGCGTGAGATCGAGCGAAAGGTCGACGCCGAGCGAGCGCAGCCGATTGTGCAGTGCTTCGACAAACGCCGTGAACCGGTTGCGGTCCGCGGCGGCCACGTTTTCAAAGTCGAGATTGATGCCATCCAACTGGTACACGCGGGCCTGGTAGGCGATCTCGTCAATGAGATTCGCTTCCGCGCGCGGATTGGCCAACACTTCGTGGGTGAGCGACGAGGAAAACTGGTTGTCCACCAGCACCCACACCTGAATGTGATGGTTCTTGGCATACTGAACCACGCTGGGAAGCACGCCGCCCGACAGATTGCCGGATGCGTCCGCCAGGTGAAACCAGGTGGGGCTCACGACGTTGATGCCCGGGTTGTCCTGCATCCATTGGATGCAGGTCGACGGATTGGTCGAAGGCAGCCAGCCAATGACCAGCGTGTGCCGGTTTTCGCTCATGGCCGCGATCGAATCGAGCAGCGAGGTCTGCAGACCCCCCGTAGGCGCGTCCGGCGCGACCTGGGGAAGCATGTGGGAGAGCAAGGCGGCCTCATTGAACAACACCGACTGCAGGCGCTCTGCGACGGCGCGCACGGGGCTTTCGGGGGCTTGTCCTGCCCCCGAGGTCGCGCTCTGGCCGAAAAGCGCGTTCACCTCCATGGAGGCGAGCGCCTGTACCTCGGCCGCCGCCACGCGATCCGACAAGGGTTGTCCAAGGGTGGACAACGCGGAGAGGACGAAGCCTGCCGAGAGGAGAAACAGTGTTGAGACGGCTGCGATGATTTCTGCGATGAGGCGAGTAGGTTTGCTGCGATTCACTCCAAGCACGCTCCTCGTCTCCATGAGCCTCTGGCCCATGTCTATGACGGGAGCGCCGCCATTATGTAAACCAAACGCCCTGCGCTACGGATTCGGCTGCCACGCCGACGATCCGTCCGCAAAATACTCCTTTTTCCAGATGGCCGCGCGCGCTTTCAACCGATCGATGAGCGCCTGACAGGCCTCAAACGCTGCTTTGCGATGCGCATGGGCTGCGCCGCAGATCACCGCCACGTCCTCCGGATACAGGGTGCCGATGCGATGCCACGCAAGCGCCTTGACCCCTTCGTATTCCTGCTCCACTTCGTCCACGAGCTGTCCAAGCTGCACCCGCGCCATGGCTTCGTACGCTTCGTACTCAATCCGATCCGTCTGACGCGTACCGGTCCAAGCGCGTACGGAACCCAGGAACAGGACGCAGCCGCCGTGGTGCGCGTCAGACAACAGTGCCTCTGCCTCGGCCACGTCGAGCGGCTCCCGCGTGATGCGCACAAACGCATTGTCTCCCTCTCCCCCGCCGACGGGCGGAATGAGGGCGATCTCGTCGTCTGCGCTGACGCGCGTCTCTGGGTGGGCCAACTCCAAGTTGACGGCCACCATCACGCTTTGAAGCGCTTCGCGAAGTTCCGGATGGCTGTCAGCGAGCGCACCGAGTACGTCCGAGACGGTGGCGTTCTCCGGCACGTCCAGCTCGAGTTTGTCTTGTTTCACAATCTCCTTTACATTGGCGAATAGGCGGATGTGGACGCGCATGGTCGTTGTCACCTCAAGGCGATTTCGAATGCGAGAAACCTTTTCCAACAACAAGGAGCGATGACTGTGGAGTCTCAGGATGTCTTTCATCACTTTTCTTCGGACGGCCGCCCGCACATGGTGGACGTCAGTGCCAAGCCTGTGACCTCTCGCACGGCGATCGCGGAAGCGTATATCCACATGGCGCGGGCAACGCGCGATGCTATTGTACACCAGGCGATCGCCAAAGGCGACGTGATGAAGGTCGCCGAGATCGCCGGCATCATGGCGGCCAAGCGGACGAGCGATCTCGTCCCGCTCTGCCATCCCGTGCCGCTGCATCACGTCGCCGTTCGCATCGAGGAACACGCCGTGGAAGCCGAGGAGGCGGTGTTTCGGGTGACCGCCGAGGTGCGCACGGCTCATCAGACCGGGGTCGAAATGGAGGCGCTCACGGCTGCCTCCGTCGCGGCGCTGACGGTGTACGACATGTGCAAGAAGGCGGACCGCGGCATGACGATTTCCCAAGTGCGCCTGGTGTTTAAGGACGGCGGGGCGAGCGGCCGGTACGAGCGCGTCGATGCAGGTGGCCCTGCCGACGCGTGAGCGTTACAATAGACATCGGCAAGCGACCTTTCTGGACAGGGATGATGAACGATGGGAAAGCCTGAAGCCAGCGTTCGCGTGATGGAGTCGGGCACGGCCAAGGTCCGCCCAGAGTGGCTCAAAATTCGCGCGAAGACGGGCGAGAACTATAAGCAGCTCAAAGAGATCATGCGGACACAGTCGCTTCACACGGTGTGCGAAGAGGCGCATTGCCCCAACTTGTTTGAGTGCTGGGAGTTGCGCACGGCCACCTTTATGATTTTGGGCGATATCTGCACGCGCGCGTGCCGTTTCTGCGCCGTGCACACGGGCCGCCCCAACGAACTCGACCTGCGCGAGCCCGAGCGCGTGGCCGATGCCGTGGTGGCCATGGGGCTGGAGCACGTCGTCATTACGAGTGTCGCCCGCGATGATCTCGCCGACGGCGGGGCTTCCGTCTTTGCCGAGACGATTCGGGCGGTGCGCCGGAAGGTGCCGACCTGCAGCGTGGAGGTCCTCATCCCCGACTTCGATGGCAATTGGGACGCCCTCGCGGCCGTGCTCGATGCGCGCCCCGATGTGATGAACCACAACATCGAGACCGTGCGGCGGCTTTCAGATACCGTCCGCTCTCGAGCGAAGTACGAGCGCACGCTCGAACTGCTGCGAAGGTCGAAGGAAATGGCGCCTGACATTCCGACCAAGTCGAGCATCATGGTCGGGCTCGGGGAGACGTTCGAAGAAATCTACGAGACGATGGACGATCTCCGCGGGGTGGACGTGGACATTCTGACCATCGGCCAATATTTGCAGCCGACGGCCAAGCACCTCCAGGTGGTCCGCTACTACACGCCCACGGAGTTTCTCCGTCTGCGCGGCGAGGGGCTGCGCCGCGGATTCAAGCACGTCGAGTCGGGGCCGATGGTGCGCAGCTCGTACCACGCCAAAGATCAGGTGCCATGGCGCCATACGGCGTCTTCCGCAGGAAGTGGGGAGTGAGTTCGTTGGCGACGTCGCTCATCTGGCGTTCCCTCGGCGTCGTGCCTTACGACGACGCGCTGGACATGCAGGTCAATCAGGCGCTCCGGCTGCTGAACCTCGAGGACGATGCGCAGACCGTGTACGCGCTCGAACATCCGCGCACCATCACCATCGGCCGCAACGGCTCGGAGGCCAACATTCTCCTGCCCGTCGACGTGTTAGCCCGCAGGGGGTTTGAGGTGCGCATGGTCGATCGCGGCGGCGACGTGACGTACCACGGGCCGGGGCAGTGGGTGCTATACCCAGTCTTGCACCTCGAACCGTGGGGGAACGATGTCGCGCGGTTCGTGCGCAACCTGGAGGAAGTCGTCATCCGCGCCCTCGCCGAGGTCGGCATTGAAAGCGGCCGGATCGACGAGTTGCCCGGCGTTTGGGTTGGCAACGAGAAGATTTGTGCTGTCGGGGCCCGCGTCAAAAAGCGGCCATCTGGCGAATTCGTCACGTACCACGGCATCGCGCTGAATGTGAACACGGATCTGCAGGACTTTGACGTGATCGTACCCTGTGGAATTCGCGATCGCGGTGTGACGAGCGTGGCGCAGGTGCTGGGTGCGCCTCAGGACATGAAGGCGTGGGAGGATCGCCTCCGGAGGCATTTCTGCGAGGTGTTCGCGTGCGAGACCGTGTGGACGGAGGAGCCCGCGTGAGGGCGGGATCGCGAGTGGCCGACGACGAGTCGGCCCTTGCTTTGTTTTTGCGGCTGTTGCAGATCGAGTCGCCCACGGGTGATGAGCGCCAGGCTGCGGTGTTCTGCGCTTCGTGGGCCGAGCGCCTGGGGCTCTCCGTGGAATGGGAGCCCGTGGCCGTCGGCGACCGCCTGTCTGCCAACCTGTGGGTCGGCGTTCCGGGCGATCTCGCGCGCGATCCGGTGCTCGTGTGCGCGCATCTTGACACGCGCCACCCAGGCCTGCCCGCGCTGCGCCGGCGCACCGACGGCTGGCTGGAGAGCGGCAACGGTGTGCCGCTTGGCGCCGACGACAAGGCCGGTGTGGCGGCCATTTTAGCGGCTTTGACGCGCATCGTGCGCGAGGAAAGGCCTCATCCGCCCATCCGCGTCTTGTTGTCGGCGGGGGAGGAGGTGGGCAGCGCGGGCGTTCGCAGTTCCGCGCGCGCTCGCGTGCGAGGCTGGCGAGCGATTGTCGTCGACGCCGAAAGCCCAGTCGGCACATTGGTCGAGGGCGGCTACGGGCGGGCGCGCCTGCGCCTCATCTACGACGCCCAGACCGCAAGCCACCCCTTTACCGTTTGGCGTCAGCTGCAAGAAGCCATTAAGCACCTCGGTCCGGGCCTTTCCGCACAATTGCTGCGGTTCGATCCGACGGATGCCGGAGCCTGCGCGGAGTTTTCCATTTGGTGTTCTCCAGACTGTGCTTGGCCCTTGGCGCATTCGCGCTACCAGGCGTGGGCGGCGGATCTCGTGCGGCGCACGCAGCCGCGCGATGCGGAGTCTGAGGTGCTGTATCCGAGCTACGATGTGCGCGCAAGCTTTTGGCTGCTCGAAGTGAAGCGCCGTCTCGCGCGCAGTGCTCCGGGGCTCGCGCTTATCCGCATGCGCGAGGGGTGCGATGCCAACTGGCTAGCGTCGATGGGGGCCACGCCGGTCAACCTCGGGGTAGGCTATGAGCATGCCCACACCCGGGCGGAGCGGGTTCATGAGCAAAGTCTGGCTCAGCTCACGCGACTTTTGCTCGCCATCCTTACAGATCCGCGAGAATAGGGGGAATTGGACGTGTGGGAGGAAACGCTCGAGGAGGAGCGGTTGTTTGCAGGCCGGATCATTGATGTCAGACGGCTTACGGTCAAGCTGCCGAACGGGCGCACCAGCACGCGCGAGGTGGTCCTGCATCCGGGCGCTGTCGCGGTCCTTGCAGAGGTGGAACCGAATCAGGTGGTTTTGGTGCGCCAGTACCGCAAGCCGTGCGAACAGATCCTGTGGGAGATCCCAGCGGGTAAATTGGAGCCGGGTGAATCGCCCGAGGACGCGGCTCGCCGGGAACTGTCCGAAGAAACGGGCTACCGATGCGAGGGCCCTCTGACGCCTGTGCACGTGTTTTACACGGCACCTGGATTCAGCAACGAAAAGCTGCACGTGTATTACGCGCGGGACTTGGCGCTTGGCGCACGTCATCCCGATGGAGATGAGGACGTGGAGGCCCGCCTCTTCTCGCGCGACGAGCTCGGCGCGATGCTCGCGAAGGGCGACATTCAGGACGCGAAGACCCTGGTCGCCTTGTATTGGTGGATGGTTCGAACGTGATCGAGGCCTACGCGGACTTTCACGTCCACACGGGTTTGGCACGCGGACGCCCCGTCAAAATGGCCGCATCGCATCAGCTCACCGTGGCTGCGTCACTCGACTGGGCCCGAAGGGTGAAAGGCCTGCACGTGGTGGGCCTCGTCGACGCCGTGTGCGATCCCGTGCTCGACGAGATTCGGGAGCTTTGCCGAGCGGGGCGACTGACCTCCGTCCCGGGCGGGGGTTTGCTGTATGACGATGCCTTGCTCGTGGTCCTGGGTTCAGAGATCGAGATTCGCATTTCGGAGCGCGGTGCCGCGCACTTTGGCTGCTGGATGCCGAGCATTGAAGCCGCGGCCGACTTTCAGCAGTGGCTGAAGACCGTTCAGGCCAACACCGGCTTGTCTTCTCAAGTGGCGAAAGTCGATCCGGCCGCTCTTGCCGAAGAGGTGCACGCGAGGGACGGCCTCTTTGTGGTGCACCACATCTTCACGCCGTTTAAGGGCCTTCTCGGCAGCGCTGTCGATCGCGTCGCAGATGCCCTTCCGGCGAGCGCCGTCGATGCCGTCGAACTCGGGCTGTCGGCAGACGCCGACATGGCGGATCGCCTGGCAGAACTTCGAGCCTTGACGTTTCTCTCGAACTCCGATGCGCACAGCCTCCGCTCCATTGCGCGCGAGTTCAACGTGCTCGCCGTCGAGCGCCTCACGTTTGACGAGATTCGCGCCGCACTGGCGCGCAGCGGCGGACGAGGTGTGCGGCTACACGTTGGGCTGTACCCACCAATAGGCAAGTATTACCGAACGCGTTGCCGCGTGTGCGGGGAGGTGGTGGCGGGGCGCCCGTGCGCGTGTGGGACGGACGCGCATGTGGTTCAGGGCGTCTGGGATCGCATTCAACACATTGCAGACTCCGAACTGCCGATGCATCCGCCTTGGCGCGCCCCCTACCGGTATGTCACGCCCGTCTCGCTGGTGCCGGGCGTCGGACCACGGACGTACGAAAAGCTCATTCGCACGTTTGGCGGTGAAGCCCAGATGCTGGTCGATCCGCCCTCTGAGCAGGCGCTCGCCGAGGTCGTGGGCCACGCCCTAGCGGCCCGCCTCGAGCGCGCATTCCGAGGCCAGTTGGCGATTTCGCCCGGCGGGGCAGGGCGCTACGGGCGCCTGGAGCGAACGTGACCTCACGGCGATGAGGTCGCGCCCTAGGGAAGGCGGTGAACGCGCGCGAAGTCTATCAACCGCGTGCGCGTCATAGATATGATGGTGTCTACGCCCCTATGTTCGGGAGGAGGCACGTCTATGAAAGCAACCGCCTGGGTGGCGCGCAGGCGTTCCACGACGTCTCCGTCGCTCCTTTGGTTTCGGTTTCGCCGCTATGTGGCGCGCCGCGCATCGCAAGAGGCGCATATCGTCGCATTTCTGCTCGGCATGGTGCTCGCGGGGCTCGCGTTTGGCGGTGTCGTGGCAGGAGAGCTTCGGCCGTCGGACAAGCTGGAGTTAGCCAATCAACTCGAGGCGTTTCTGCTCGCCACCATGCACGGGCAGCTCGCGTCGGGCAGCTTTGTGTTTGCCAATCGCCTGCTATCCGATGCAGCGTGGCTTGGGCTCGTCTGGTTGGCGGGATCGTCCGCTGTGGGCATCCCCATTGTGGCCGCAGCCGTCTTCGCCCGAGCGTTCGAGACAGGCTTTGCGGTGGCTTTCACCGCACTGCAATTTGGCTGGAAAGGCATCGTGGTGGCCTCCGTCGGGATCTTCGTGCATCAAGCCATCTTCCTGTTCGCGTATCTGGTCGCAGGCGTCAACGCCATTCGATTTTCCTATCAGATCGTGGCCCAGTCCGTTCCCCTCTATCAGTGGACGGTGCAGTTCGTGCGGTATACTGGGAGAAGCGCGATGTGTTTAGGTGGCGTCATGCTGGCTGCGGCTATCCAAGCGTTCGTGGTGCCGCCCATGGTGAGCCGGCTGCTAGGAGGATGACCATGGCCGCGTTCATTCGCCGCAATGAACCTTTTACCTGTGCGCACTGCGGGCTGAAGGTCCAACCTGCGGAGCGCACGTGTCGCAACCACTGCCCGCGGTGCCTCTACTCGCTGCACGTCGACGTGGAACCGGGCGATCGCGCCAATCCCTGCCGAGGGCTCATGGAGCCGGTGCGCGTCGAATATCACTCGAAGAAAGGCTATCAGATCGTCCACCGATGCACCCGATGCGGGCAGGAGACGCGCAACATTGCGCTCCTCGATGTCGCCGTTCAACCCGACAGCCGTGAAAGGCTGTATGAGCTGATGCGCTTACCGCGATAGATAGACTGCGGCCACGACCAAGGGGTTGACGCACATGGAAGCTGAGATTCGAGCCTTCATGGACCATCTCCGGCTCGAGCGCGGCCTGTCCGACAACACGACTTCCAGCTACGCGCGCGATCTCGCGGATTTCTCGCGCTACCTGGCGCGTGAGGACCGGGCGCTGGAGCGCGTGGATCGGACCGTCGTGCTTCGCTACTTGTCCGATTTAAAGCGGCGGGGGATGAAACCGACGACCATCGCGCGCAGGATGTCGGCCCTTCGAGCGTTTTTTCGTTACCTGGTTCGAGAAGGCGTTGTCCACCTGGACCCCACCCAAAACGTCGAGGTAGCGGCGCCCGATGATCATCTGCCGCGCGTCGTCTCCGAGGAAGACGTGGCCCGGATCATTGGTGCGGTGCACAGGCCGGACGCCATGGGCCTGCGCGATCGCGCCATGCTGGAAACCCTCTACGCGACGGGCGTGCGCGTGAGCGAACTCATCTCCCTGTCCCTCCAAGACGTGGAGCTCGCCGCAGGCTTCATTCGCGTGGAGGGAAAAGGCAACAAGGAGCGCGTCATCCCGCTCGGCGAGTGGGCGCAGGAGGCCTTGACGTCGTACCTCCGCTATGGTCGGCCGCTTCTCGTCCGCGATCGGTCAGAACAAGCCGTTTTCGTCAACCGTTTCGGGAGAAGGCTGACGAGGCAGGGGTTTTGGAATATCCTGAAGGCCTACGCGCGCGAGGCGGGCGTATCCGGCAAGGTGACGCCGCACACGTTGCGGCACTCGTTTGCGACGCATCTGCTCGAAGGGGGCGCCGACCTTCGCGTGGTGCAGGAACTTTTGGGGCATGCGGACATCTCGACGACAGAGAGGTACACGCATGTCACGCCTCAGAGGCTGCGCGACGTGTATCGGAGCGCGCACCCGCGGGCGTGAGACGAATGGAGGATGTCGTTTGGACAAGCGTCTCATCTGGATTGTGCTCGACAGCTGCGGCATTGGCGCGGCGCCAGACGCCGCTCTGTATGGCGAAGCCGATCCACACAGCAACACCATCGTGCACGTGGCCGAGGCCGTGGGCGGCCTTCACGTTCCCCACCTCGAGCGCCTGGGCCTCGGGCGGATCGCGCCCATTCCGGGCGTCGCGGCGACAGGGGTGGGCGCGTTCGGCGTGATGGTGGAGAAATCGAGCGGCAAGGACACGACCAATGGACATCTCGAGTTCGTGGGTGTCATCTTGGACCGGCCGATGCCGACCTATCCGAATGGGTTTCCCCCGGAGATCCTTGAGCCGTTCGAACGCTACGTGGGCAAACCCGTGTTGTGCAACCGCCCCGCGTCGGGCACGTGGGTCATTGAGGCGTACGGCCGCGAGCACCTGGAGACGGGAAGGCCCATCGTGTACACCTCCGCCGACAGCGTGTTTCAGGTGGCAGCCCACGAGGACGTGGTGCCGGTCGATACGCTGTACGACTGGTGCGCGTACGCGAGGTCCATTCTCGTCGGTCCCCACGCCGTCGGACGCGTGATTGCCCGGCCGTTCATCGGCGAGCCAGGGCGATTCGTGCGCACGGACCGCCGCCGCGACTTTTCCCTCGATTTCGGTCCCACGGTCCTCGATGCCATTGAGCGCGCGGGCTACCCAGTCGTCGGGATCGGCAAAATTGCGGACATCTACAACCATCGCGGCATCACGCGGGCGGTGCACACCATCGACAACGACGATGCGATGGACAAGTTGCTCGAAGCCATGGAGCAAGAGGCGGCGGGGCTCTTGTACGCAAACCTCGTCGACTTCGACTCGAAGTTCGGCCATCGCAATGACCCTGTGGGATTCGCCCGGGCCATCGAGGCGTTCGATCGGCGGCTGGAAGCCGTCTTATCCCAGCTCCGGCCGCGCGATTTGCTCGTCATCACGGCCGATCACGGCTGCGACCCGACGGTGCCGGGAACGGATCACACGCGCGAGCGCGTTCCGCTCATCGCGTATCACCCTCACCTGGCCGACGCCGTCGACCTCGGCCAGCGCGAGACGTTTGCCGATCTCGGCGCCACCGTCGCGGACTATTTCGGTGTCGAGTTGCCTCCGGTCGGCAAGTCGTTTCTTCGCGAGCTTCAGCTCGGGTAATCTCGTAAGCGTCAGCTCGGGTCATCTCGTACGGTCGAAATGCGTAGCGCCGCTTCGTCCTGCACACACTAACGCCGATTTCAATTCGGCGGACTCCGCGAGAGGAGGTTGCAGGATGAAGCGGCAATTTCGCGCCCTCGGGATCGGCATCGGCGCACTGTGCCTGGTCGCCTCGAGCGCTTTACCCCAAGTTGCACACGCTGCTTCGACGCAAGGCATCGCACAAGTGCGCGAGGCGGCCCACGGCTCAGAATCGTCCCCCGCGCCCGTCTCAAGCGTGGATCTCGCCAAGCAGGCGAAGTCGGCCGTCCTCATGGATTTTGCGACAGGGAAAGTCCTGTATGCCAAAAATGCACACGAGCGGCTTCCCATGGCGAGCATCACGAAAATCATGACGCTTTTGCTCATCTTCGAGGCCTTGGATAGCGGCAAGCTGAAGTGGACGGATCGCGTGCAAGCAAGCGAGCGAGCGGCGAGCATGGGGGGATCCCAGATCTTCCTGGAGCCCAATGAGACCATGACCGTGCGCGATCTCGTCAAAGGCATTGCCATCGCCTCTGCGAACGACGCCTGCGTCGCGATGGCCGAGCACCTTGACGGCAGCGAAGAGGCGTTCGTCGCCCGCATGAACCAGCGTGCCAAGGAGCTTGGGATGTCCGACACGCACTTTTCGAACTGCAATGGACTCCCTGCGCCCAACCATTACTCGAGTGCGCACGATATCGCCGTCATGTCGCGGGCGCTGCTGATGCATCCCGAAATCACGCAGTTCACGTCCGTATATAGCGACTACCTGCGCAAGGACACCGATCACCCGCTCTGGTTGGTCAACACGAACAAGCTGGTCCGCTTTTACGACGGCGTGGACGGCCTGAAGACGGGCTACACGCAGGAGGCGAAATACTGCCTGTCGGCGACAGCGAAGCGGGACGGCTTTCGCGTGATCGCCGTGGTCATGGGCGAACCCAAACCGACGGTTCGAAACGCGGAGGTCTCCGGCATGTTGAACTATGCCTTCGCGCACTACAAGGCGGTCAACGTGTATCCGCAGGGCCACGTGATCGGCACAGCCCAAGTGAAACGAGGCACGCGCGATCGCGTCGAAGCCGTCACGGCGGAGCCGGTGGCGTTTGTGGCGGAGCGGTCGAGCAAGGCGGACTACACGACCGAAGTTCAGTGGATGACGCTTACGGCCCCGGTGAAGCGCGGGCAGACGGTTGGCCGCGTCATCGTGAAGTGTGGGCACCAAGTGGTAGCCAACGTGCCTCTCGTTGCGAAAGAAGATGTGCCGAAGGCCACTTTCTTCCAGAGCCTGGGTAAGACGATGAAGAAAATCATCACGTTTGGCCAGGCCCAGTGACCTCGTGTCGCCATGGGAACGCGCCGCCGACGGCGGCGCGAACCGTGTCGATTGAGGGCGAGAAAGTTCATTTCTTCGGCAATATCGAATTAGGTCAACACCCAGAACCGGTCGCCTGGCGCCGAGCGATGGCTGGGCGCGAAGCGCGATGCTCGAGACGCGGCAGCCTCGCAAAGTTGCAGGATGTCAGGGGTGCTGGCCTGACGCAGATACAGTTCTGCCTTCAAGTGCAGGTAGCCTGGCGGCGCCACCTCCGGTTCTTCGGCGATCAGCGCGTCGAGAGCATGGATGTGCGCCTCCGCCTGGCCGTGATCGCCCGACGCCAAGGCAACCGACGCTGCGATCCACAGGAGCTCCGCGCGCATCTCGGCACTGCGGGCCATGGAGAGGGCGTGGGACGCGTGTTCCATGGCGAGCGGGAGTTCGCCGAGCGCCTTATAGGTGAGCGCCAACTCGTGGTCGAGCGCCACGCGGAGCACGTCGTCGCGCGGGCTCATGCGTTCGGCGAGATCGCGAAGAAGTGCGAGCGCCTCTGACGGATGGCCTCCGAGCCGAAGGAACGCGCCCAGGTTGATCCGACAGCGCATGGCGAGCGCTCGGTTGCCCACGTCTTCATGAAGCGCGATCGCGTCGCGCGCGTGCTGCACGGCTACATCATAGTCGCCGACGGCAGCCGCAGAGCAGGCGAGCCCGTGGTGAGCGTGGGCGCGATCGACGAGCGACATGGGCTCTCCCTGGCGCTCGAGAATGCTCTCGTACAGGGATTTGGCCTTGTCCATAGGCCCGTACTGGAGCAAAAGCCGGGCGAGCGTCATCTCGATTTTCAGCCGAAGCGGCATTTTGAGTCCAGATGCATGGAGCACGCCGAGGGCGCGCTCGAGGTACACGATCGCCTCCTCGTCGCGTTTCAGTCGACGGCGTGCGAGCGCACCGTGATAGTAGCCTCGGACGACGCTCGACATGTCGCCTCGCGCAAATCCCGCGTATACGAGCCCATCGTACATGCGCGCTGCGTGTTCGTAGTCCCCCGCTTTGAAATAGCAGTCCGCCATATCCTGGAAGACGAGCTCGGCGCGGAACTGGGAATGAAGCGGCCAGGAGAGGGACAAAAACAGCTCGATGGCC
The DNA here is from genome assembly GCF_900156755.1 of Alicyclobacillus vulcanalis. Classification (GTDB taxonomy): domain Bacteria; phylum Bacillota; class Bacilli; order Alicyclobacillales; family Alicyclobacillaceae; genus Alicyclobacillus; species Alicyclobacillus vulcanalis. The sequence continues at coordinate 23,430 of NZ_FTOO01000002.1, read as the reverse complement.
TCGCGGTAATGACCTTGTTCGGCGAGCTGCTTCGCGCGGCGGTAGGTCTGGGCCTCGCCTGACGATCCGGCGAGCGCCTGTTGAAACTCCGAGACGTCGACGCCGAGGCGGTCCGCCAGGCGCGCCAGCAACTTGGCCGATGGCATGGTCCGGTCCGATTCAATCTGGCTGATCATGCTGGCGGTCGCGAGTCCGCGGGCGAGATCGGACTGCGTCATACCGAGTGCCTTGCGCAGGGCGCGAATTTGTTGCCCAAGAGTTTCCATACCACGCCTCCCATCTTGTCCTCTTCATTGTACAGCCTCTCACCTGCATGCGTCATCGCGTGTTTGTCGAATTCAGTAGATTCACCACTACTTTTGTCAATGGGCAGGAATTCCCCGTTTAGGCCGTGAATTTCTTGACCAGACCGCATAGGGAGAGGGGATGTAAGGTGTCCGTCGTGACCAAGTTGGAGCGAGGCATCGTGGTCATTGAACTCAAGGGAGAACTCGACCACCACGCGGTAGAGCAGATTCGAGATCGGATCGAAGAGCAGCTCTCGGAGCACGGATATCGCGGCCTGGTGATGTCGTTCCGCAACATCGATTTCATGGACAGTTCTGGACTCGGCCTCATCCTTGGCCGGTACCGCAGCGTGTCGGAGCGAGGAGGTAAGATGGCGCTCTGCGAGGTCAATCCGACGCTGAGGCGGCTCTTCGAAATGTCCGGTCTGTTGAAGGTGATTCCCGTTTACGACTCTGAAGAAGCTGCGGTGGCAGCAATATTGGGAGCGTGATCGCGGTGGAACGAGTCGCGGAAGACGTGCGCGTGGACAACTATCTTCGCCTTGTGTTTCCGAGTCGCTCGGAAAACGAGTCGCTTGCTCGCGTGGCGGTGGCTTCTTTTGTGGCGCCGCTGGATCCCACGATGGAGGAGCTGACGGAGCTGAAGACGGCGGTGTCGGAAGCCGTGACGAATGCCATCATCCACGGGTATCCGGACGAGATCGGCGAGGTCGTGGTGGAATGCGCCCTGTACGGGAATCGCGTTCGGGTCATCGTGGAGGACCGCGGCGTCGGCATTCCAGATGTGGAATTGGCCAAGCAGCCGATGTACACGTCTCGGCCGGAGCTCGAGCGGTCGGGCATGGGCATGACCATCATGGAGACGTTCGTGGACCGACTGGATATCGAATCCAAGCCAGGAGAGGGAACGCGCGTCACGCTCATCAAGACGTTCCGAACTGCCCCTGACGTGATGTGAGGGGGGTCGCGCGTGGATCAGGCAAAGGAGCGTCCGGTTCCACATCATGTGGATGAGTATGAGAAACTGTCCGACGAAGAAGTCCGGGAGCTTCTAAAGCGAAGCCATGAGGGTGACGCGGAGGCTCGCGAGCGGCTCATCGTTCACAATCAGCGCCTCGTCTGGGCCGTGGTCCAACGGTTCTTGGGACGAGGCTACGAGGCTGAGGACCTGTTTCAAATCGGCTGCATCGGCTTGATGAAGGCCGTGGACAAGTTCGACCTGTCGTATGACGTCAAGTTTTCGACGTATGCCGTGCCGATGATCATTGGCGAAATCCAGCGATTCTTGCGGGACGACAGCACGGTCAAGGTGAGCCGCAGCCTGAAAGAAACCGCGAAGCAGATCCGCCACGTGCGGGACCGGCTCGCCAAGGAGCTCGGGCGTCAGCCGCATATCACGGAGATCGCGGAGGCGATGGGCATGGAACCGTCCGAGATCGTCTTCGCACAGGAAGCGCTGCGCGCGCCGGCGTCCATCCATGAAACCGTGTATGAAAACGACGGCGATCCCATCTACCTGATGGACCAAATTGCGGACGAGGATACCGAGGGCAAGTTTGACAAAGTTGAACTCCACGAGATTATCGGACGGTTGCCGGAGCGAGAGCGTTTCATCGTCTACATGCGCTTCTTCAGAGATAAGACGCAGAGCGACGTGGCCCGCGTGCTCGGCATCTCGCAGGTGCAGGTCTCGCGACTGGAGAAGCGCATCTTGCAGCAAATTCGCCAGGAACTTGAATGATGTCATTTCTGGAACAACTTTACGCCGCCTTCGGGCGGCTTTTTTCGTGTGGTCGGGGCATCTTAGCTGAACGAGGAGAGTTGGGGGGATTTTCAATGCCAATTGCGACGCCCGAGGAACGCGCGCGATACCAGGGCGTAGTCAAGCGCTTCACGCCGGCTCGTCCCATTCTCCGCAACACGGTACGGGCGTTTGTGGTGGGCGGGCTCATCTGCGAACTCGGCCAGGTGATTCAGATGTTGTTCGTGCGGTACGGGGGCTTCAAGCCCACCGAAGCCGGCAATCCAACCGTGGCCGTGCTCATCCTGTTGTCGGCCTTCTTCACCGCCATCGGGGTGTACGATCGCTTCGCACAGTGGGCCGGAGCCGGTTCCGCCGTGCCCGTCACTGGTTTTTCCAACACGATGACCTCGGCCGCCATGGAGCACCGCAGCGAAGGATGGGTCGCGGGCATCGGCGGCAACATGTTCAAGGTGTCGGGGCCTGTCATTGTGTACGGCGTCGTCAGCGCATTCTTTATCGCGCTCATCCGCTACGTAGTGGATCATCTCTAGGAGATCAAAGAAAGGGCGATGACGCGATGGCACGACTAGGGCGCTCCACCTGGGCGTTTGGCGAACGCCAAGTCGCTGTGATGGCGGCCGCCACCGTGGCCGGCAGCTTAGAGGGTCAAGGCCCGCTCTCCGATGCGTTTGACGTGGTCCTCGATGACGATCGCGTCGGACAGGACACCTGGGAACGAGCGGAGCAGTGGATGTTCCGGCGCGCGGCCGGCCTGGCCTGCGAAAAGGCGGGCACCCCGCCCGAATCGCTCGATCTCGTCATCGGGGCCGATCTCAATGCGCAGCTGACCTCATTTTTCATCGGTCTGCGCGATCTCGCCCGGCCCATGCTCGGCGTCTACAGCGCATGTGCGTCCATCTGCGAGGCGCTCGCCGTGAGTGGCCTGGCCGTGTCCACGGGCTTCGCGGACGTCGTGCTCGCGGGGACGTCGAGCCACACCTGCACCGCGGAGCGACAGTTTCGGTATCCCACCGAGTACGGCGTCCAGCGCCCACCCACCGCGCAGCGCACGGTCACGGGCGCGGGCGCTGCCGTGATCGCGCGCGGGAGAGGGCCATGGCAAATCACGCATGCGACCATCGGAGAAATTACCGACTTTGGTGTCAAATCGCCATGGGAGATGGGGGCCGCGATGGCGCCTGCGGCGTGCGACACCCTGCGCCGCCACCTCGACGATACCGGTCGCTCGCTCGACGACTATGACCTCGTGGTCACGGGCGATCTCGGCCGTGTCGGTTCCAACATCCTCCGCAATCTGCTCGTGGAAGAAGGCGTCGCCAAGCCGGACATCGTGGCGGCTCGCGTGTTCGACTGTGGTGCCCTCATCTACCGGGAAGACCAGCCGGAGGTGTTTTCCGGAGGGAGCGGCGCGGCGTGCAGTACCCTTGTGACGTTCGGCCATCTGTTTCGCGAGATGCAGCGCGGGCGCATTCGCCGCCTGTTGCTGTGTGCCACCGGGGCGCTCTTGTCGCAGGTGAGTGCGCAACAGGGCGAGACGATACCGGCGATTTCGCATGCCATCGCGTTCGAACGGGGGGATTGAGATGTCCGCGTGGACCTTTTTGTGGGCGTTCGTCGTGGGAGGCGCCATCTGCGCGCTCGGCCAAGTGATCCTGGATACGACCAAACTGACCCCCGGCCACGTCATGTCGATGCTGGTCGTGGCGGGCGCAGTCGCGGATGGTCTCGGTCTTTACGATCCGCTGATCCGGTTCGCCGGTGCAGGCGCGACGGTGCCCATCACAAGTTTCGGCAACGCCCTCGTCCACGGCGCCATGCACGAGGCCAAAATCCACGGGCTCATCGGCGTGATCACAGGAATCTTCGAAGTGACGAGCGCCGGGATCTCGGCCGCCATCGTGTTTGCCTTCTTGGCCGCGGTCTTCGCCAAGCCAAAGGGGTGAGGCGCGTTGGAGCGTTCGGATGCCCGGCCGCGGCGCGTGATCGTCGTGACAGACGGCGACGGCGTGGCGGCCCGCGCGCTTTCCATCGCTGCAAAGCGAACGGGATGTTCGCTTCTTCGCCAGAGCCGGGGCAATCCCACACGCCTGAGCGGTGTCGAACTGGTCCGCTGCATCCAGGCCGCGCCGAGCGATCCGGTGATCCTCATGCTCGACGACAACGGCGACCCGCATGAGGCGGCAGGCGAATCGGCGTTGCGCGTCCTCGACGCACACCCGGCCGTGGAGATTGCGGCCATCCTCGCCGTGGCCTCGCACACAAAGGGCGTCCGGGGCACGGCGGTCGACTTCAGCGTGGACCGCCGCGGCCGCCGCGTCGACTCGGCCGTCGATAAGGACGGCTATCCGACGAGATCGCACGTCATTGCGGGTGACACGCTGGATGCCTTGCAGGGCGTCGACGTGCCGCTGATTGTCGGGATTGGCGACATTGGCAAAATGGGGGGGTGCGATGCGCCGGGCCGCGGGGCGCCGGTGACCACGAGCGCGGTGGAGTGGGTGCTGATGGAGCTTTACTGGCGAGCGGGGAATCGTCACCTGCACCCGGTCCAACGCCCGCCCACAACGCGGACGACCCAGCCACATACGATGCGGTAGACCATGGAGGGGGTGAGACGACGTGCTCAGCATCTTGGCGTTTCTGCCCCGAGTGTTTCGCTACTTCGGCATGTTTCAGATGTTCTTTGGCTTCGTGCGCCCGTTCTGGCCGATGATTTCGCGCGTGTGGCGCCGACCCGTCATGGCGGCGGCCTGATGCGGCGTCCGGTCGAGCGCTCCAGCGTGTATAATAGCGCGTATGGACACTCGTGCAGGACAGGGGTTGAAGGGTACGAAGCTGTTGTACGCTGGACCTGGTTCGGTTCACAGTTGGATTGAAGTCGTGGAAGAGAAAGGTGTTCGGCAAATGCGCTTTGGGCGAAACGGAGGCTGGCAGGGGGCGCTCGATCTCGCCCGCCCTGACCGCCCCGTCTTTCCTTATCAGCGAGCGTTCACAGCGCTCGTCGAAGCGCATGGGCCCATTCGCAGTTTTCTCTCCGTTGGCGTTGGCAGTGGGACGAGTCTCCACCACGTGCGCCGCATCCACCGCGAAGCCGGGCTACACGGGGTGGAAATCGATGAGACCGTCCTTTCCCTCGCCATCGAGTTTTTTCAGGCGCCCTCCCACCGAGACGCCGAGTACTGGATCGGCGACGGCGTGCAGTTCGTCGCATCTTCGCACGCGTCGACGTACGACTTGATCTTCGTCGACGCCTACCTCAAGGCGAGCATTTACCAGCCGTGCCTGGAGCCCGCCACGGCGTCTTGCCTCGCGCGCATCACGTCGGATCGAGGTACCGTCGTCTACAATCTCATCGCGTCCAGTTATCGATCCGCTCCGTTGAAGCGCTTTCTTCAGGCCCTGCGGCCGTCTTTCCCCGTCTTGCTCGACCTTCCCGTGGGTCTTCCGCTGACGGCTCAAAACCGCTTGCTCATCGCCTCGCGCGATGAGGAACTTGCCAGCCGGTTTCGCCAAACCTGCCTGCGCGCCGGCGCGTCCGATCTCGAGCGCCTGTCGTGGTCTCTGCGCCTGTCCGACGTTTCGGAGCCGTGATATAATGCGAGTATCCATTCGCCGGCAGGAGGCATCGGTTTGCTCGCTTCATGGGCCAATCCCGTCTGGATTTTGCGGTTTGCCATCGTCCTGGTGAGCCTCGTCCTGCATGAATTCGCCCACGCTCTGATGGCAACGCTTCTCGGAGATTCCACGCCCAAGCGGCAAGGCAGGCTGACGCTGAATCCAGTCATGCACCTGGATGTGACGGGCCTCATCGCCATGCTCGTTGGGCCCATCGGCTGGGCGCGTCCGGTGGAAGTGCATCCCGGTGCGTTTCGCCGCCCTCGCGCAGGAATGGCGATGGTCGCCGCCGCAGGGCCGCTCGCCAACGTCGTCTTGGCCGCGATTTCTTTTTTCGCGGAGCAAATCCCTAGCCTTGCCGCATCCGACGTCGCGCAACAAGTGTTGGGCCTGGCTTTTGAGGTGAATGTTGCACTCGCGCTGTTGAATCTTCTGCCCATCCCGCCTCTCGACGGGTGGCGCGTCGCCTCGGCCGCCATGCCCGTGCGCTGGCGGCTCGCGCTTCGTGGGATGGAAGCGTTTGGCCCGTGGTTGCTTCTCGTATTGTTCCTGCTTCCGCCCGTCAATCGCGCGTTTTCCGATCTCGTCTATGCCGTCCTATCGTACTGCTACGGCGCGTGAGAGGAGGCGCAGGGTGCCCTACGAAGTTCGGCTTGCGCAATTTGAAGGTCCGCTGGATTTGCTCTTGCATCTCATCCGCAAAAACGAGATTGACATTTATGACATTCCCATCGCCGCGATCACGGAACAATATCTCCAGTATCTCGATGAATTGGAGAGATGGTCGCTGGACGTTGCGAGTGAGTTTCTCGTCATGGCGGCGACGCTTCTGTCGATCAAGTCGCGCATGCTGCTTCCGCGCCGTGCGACAGCCGAGGCCGAGGAGGAGGATCCCCGCCTTCCGCTCGTGCAGCAGCTCTTGGAGTACGAGCGTTGCAAGTGGGCCGCCGCGCAACTCGCCCAACGCGCGGCAGAAAACGCGCAGGTGTACGGCCGTGAGCCGATGGACCTTCGCGCGTACCGCGTCGAGCGGCGCATCGACGGTCTGGACGTCAGCCTGTGGGATCTCGTCAACGCCTTTCGAAAGCTGTACCTGCGCCTGCCACCCTCGGAGCGCGTGGCGGAAATCCGGGGCAAGGTGGAAAAGGTCGAAGAATGGATGGACGAGATCGCCGCACGCATGCGGAGGTATCGCTCGGCGGAATTTGGCTGGTTGCTCAGCGGAGAGCGGTCTCGAGGGGCGCTGGTGGCGGCATTTTTGGCGATCCTCGAGCTATTAAAGGATGGACGCCTGGCGTGTCGGCAGGCTGAGCCGTTCGGGCCCATCGAGCTGGTCTGGATGGGGGATTGACATGGAACTGATTGCTGCGCTTGAAGCTGTGCTGTTTGCCGCTGGAACGGATGGCATGACCACGCGTGAGATCGCGCAGGCCTTGGATGTGCCGGAGGCGCAGGCGCGAGACCTGTGTCACCTCTTGGCGGCCCGCCTCGAGGAGCGGGGCTCAGGACTGACTTTGCTTCACACTGGGGATGCTTGGCAGCTTGTGACCCGCCCCGAGTTTGCCCCGTACTTTCGCCGCATGGCGGAGCAGCCATCGCGCACCAGTCTCTCACAGGCTGCGCTTGAAGTGCTCGCCATCATCTCGTACAAGCAGCCCATTACGCGCGCCGAGATCGAGGAGATTCGCGGCGTGCAGTCCGACCGAGCCATTGCCACCCTCATTCATCGGGGCCTCGTCCAGGAGGTGGGTCGGCAAGACGCCCCAGGCCGCCCAATTTTGTATGGCACAACGATGGAGTTTTTGCGCCAGTTCGGGCTCCGGTCTCTTGAGGAACTCCCTCCTCTTCCTGATTTCGCTGGACAAGACGGCCGCGCAGACCTGTTTGCCATCTCCACGGAGCTCGCGCGCGACTGACCGGCCGCATAGGATCCAGGTCCTGGGTGCACCCTAGCCCATGAGTGCGAAAGAGGTGCCTGCACCCATGGGCTTCGGTTGGATTGTCATTGCGTGCGCCTGCGCCGCGCTCGTTGCCTTGCTGATCCTGGTGGCTCCCATTCGGGTAGAGCTCGAGTACAGGCGCAGCGGAACCGACGAAATCCAGGCGAGCGTGCGCGCGCTGTACGGGCTTGTGCGGCTCCGATGGACCGGGTCGCCCAGTGAGATGAAGCGCCGTCCGCGCCGGCGGCGCGATGAGCGATCGCGTCAAAGCGAAGACAGCGTTGACGCTGCCCCGCGCCGCGCGCGCTCCCTGCGCGCTTGGCGTGTCTTCATGCAACGCGCCATGCACGTGCTCGACAGAATGGCTCGACATGTGCACGTCGACGAGCTTCGCCTCGAGGCACGAATGGGCGCCGGAGAATCGGTTCGGACGGGCATGCTCGTGGGCATGTCCTATGCGCTCATCTACACGTTGCTCGGTTGGCTTACGAGCCGCGTGCGAATGCACCGCGTGCCGACCGTTTCCATTGCGCCCGCCTTTCAGGAAGCTCTGTTGACCGTCTATGCAAAAAGCATAGTGCGCATCCGCACAGGGCACGTTATAGCTGCAGGACTTCGCTTGTTGACGGCTTGGAAGAGGAGGGCGTCGTAACGTGGATCATCCCATTCAAGGCCTCATGCAGACCGCGATGTCAAACCTTCGAGAGATGGTGGACGTGAACACCATTATTGGCGATCCGGTTGAGACACCGGATGGCACGGTGATCCTGCCGGTCTCCAAGGTGGGCTTCGGCTTTGCGGCAGGTGGAAGCCAGTTTGAGGGAGGCGATGCGCACGGTCAGAACCAGGGCGACTTACCGTTTGGAGGAGGCTCCGGCGGTGGTGTCTCCATCACCCCCATTGGCTTTCTCATTGTGCATGGCAACAACGTCCGCCTGCTCTCGGCAGACCACCAGAATCAGCTGTACGACCGCTTGATCGATCTCGCCCCTGCCATGTTGGAGCGCCTGCAGAGCCTGTTCTCGAAATCAAAGTCCGATCCGCCCGTGATGTAAAGAGGGTCATACGTTCGGCGCGCCCGGCATACCTCTTGTTAGGGACAAGTCCGCCCGAGCAGGGGGTGCCGTGCCGTGATCGACTTCATTTGGCTCTCTTTATTTCTTGTGGGCGTCGGAACCGCCATGGTGACGGGCCGCATGCAGATGGTGTCAGGCGCCATCCTGAAGGGCGCGGAAAGCGGCGTGGAATTGTGCATCGGCCTGATCGGCGCCATCAGTCTATGGATGGGACTCATGCGCATCGCAGAACAAGCGGGGGCCGTATCCTGGCTCGCGCGCCGGCTCAGGCCCATTGCGCGCCGCCTTTTTCCGTCGGTGCCCGCCGATCATCCCGCCATGGGCGCGATTCTGGCGAACATGAGCGCCAATTTACTTGGGATTGGAAATGCGGCCACGCCGCTTGGCCTGAAGGCGATGGAGGAGCTGCAAAAGCTCAATCCACATCCAGACCGCGCCTCGGATGCCATGTGTACGCTTCTCGCGGTGAACACGGCGAGCATCACCATCATTCCCACCACCGTCATCGCTTTGCGCATGCAGTATCATTCGGCGCATCCTTCCGCTGTGGTCCTGACCACGCTCGTGGCATCGTTGATTGGGACGTGCGCCGCTATCCTCTTTGACCGCCTCTTTCGAGCCCTGTCTCGCCGGAGGCCGGTCCGATGAATGACGCGCTGGCCGTTTTGAGCGAATGGATGTTGCCGCTCGTGGTGGCGGTCATTCTCGCCGTCGGTGCTTGGCGACGCGTGCCCGTGTACGAGACGTTCATCGAGGGCGCGCAGGGCGGGTTCACGACGTCCATCCGGCTCATCCCGCATCTCGTGGCCATGATGGTCGCCGTGAGCGTCTTTCGCGCGTCCGGTGCGATGGACGGGTTGATACACCTCGTCGATCCGATTCTGACTTGGCTGCACGTCCCAGCCGCGGTCGCACCGATGGGCATCCTGCGGCCCATCACGGGGCAGGGAAGTCTGGCCTTCATGATCGACATCTTTCAGAAGCACGGACCGGATTCCCATCTCGGCTTACTCGCGTCCACCATGCAGGCGTCCTCTGACACCACCCTATACATCCTCACGGTGTATTTCGGTAGCGTCGGTATTTATCGATTCCGATACGCGCTCGCTGTGGGACTGTTGAGCGACTTTGTCAGCGTCCTCGCATCCGTGTTCGCAGTTTGGCTCGTGTCTGGTATGATACATGTCTAGCGAACCCGGGTATGCTACCCAGGAGGATGGGAGTTCAGAGCGGTATGGAACGATTGCAGAAGGTGTTGGCGCATGCGGGTGTGGCTTCGCGCCGAAAATGCGAGGAGCTGATTCTCGCCGGCCGCGTGAGCGTGGACGGAGAACCCGTCACTGAACTGGGCGCCAAGGTCGATCCGTCGCGCCAGCGCATCGCGGTAGACGGGGTGCCGATTGAGCTGGAGGAACCGGTCGTTTTGGTCTTGAACAAGCCTGTGGCGTATCTCTCGACGGTCTCTGATCCGCTCGGAAGGCGCACGGTGATGGAGCTGTTGCCTCCGGTCCGCGAGCGGCTCTATCCGGTCGGTCGACTGGACTATGATACCAGCGGATTGCTGCTCTTTACCAATGACGGCACGTTGACACAAAGGCTTCTTCACCCTTCCGTCGAGATCGAAAAGGTCTACCGCGTCTCCGTGCGCGGCGTGGTCGATCGCGAAACGCGCAGAGCCCTCACGGAAGGGGTGGAGCTTGAAGACGGTGTCACGGCGCCGGCCAAGGTCGAGGTCTTGCGTCAAGCGGACGGCGAGGATGGCGTGGCGGTGGTGCACCTCGCCATTCACGAGGGCCGAAATCGCCAAGTTCGGCGCATGTTCGAAAAACTAGGGTTGCCCGTTCAGAGGCTGAAGCGCATTGCGTTTGGTCCCGTGACGCTCGGCCATCTGAAGACAGGCGAGTGGCGCCCTCTGACAAAAGAAGAGTGGGTGGCGTTGTACCAAGCGGCCGGCCTGACGCCACCGCCCTATCGGCGCCCCGTCGTGCGGCGCGATCCCGACGCGGGCGACACGCGGCGGTCGCAGTCTGCCAAGCGAGGTCCACGGCGGCGCTGACCTTGATGCATATCGAAGTCGCGAGAGGCAGCATCCTACCGGTGGGGGTGCTGTGAACATGAATCGTTCGACTCGAATCGCGGCTGCCATCTGCCTCTTGGCCCTTGCCACCGGCTGCGGTCGCGTGGAAAACGCGTCTCAGGCTGCCAACCAAGTGGCGCAAGCCACGAGGCAGGCGGGTAACGCTGTCGCCAACACGGCCCAACAGGCGGGGCAGGCCATCGACCGCACAGGACAAGCGATGGGGAATCCAACCGCGGCAACGTTCCGGGAAGCGAGTGACGTTGCCCAACATCTCGTCCAATCGGGCTATGCAGCGCACGCCGTGGCCTTTGTGATGGGCGATGTAGCGTACGTCGCCGTGGAGACGTCGCCGTCGGATCGGGCCAAGCATCCGACCAAGTCCGACATTGCGGCGCAAGTGACATCGCACTTTCCTTCGATCCGAAAAGTGTACGTCAGTGAAGATCCCAACGTGTACGCTCGGTTTCAAAGCTTTGAGAACCTCATGCGGCAAGGGCGCCCGGCGCAAGCGGTGTGGCAGAACTTCAAGACTTCCGTCGCTCGGATGTTTCCGTCCTAACTGGGACGAACGCGGCCGGTCGGGCTCGGGCCCGATCGGCCGCGTTGTTTGCCAAACGTTTCTGGCCGTATAATGGGTTGGGAGGGGTCCTAGGCGGAGGTGTACGCATGGCGCAAACGCGAATTTTGGTGGTGGATGACGAAGAGCGCATTCGGCGATTGGTTCGCATGTACCTCGAGCGAAACGGGTTCGAGGTCGACGAGGCAGCGGACGGCAAAGAGGCCCTCGCTAAGGCTTTAAACCAAAGCTATGCGCTCATCATCCTGGATTTGATGCTACCGGGCATGGATGGGCGCGATGTTTGTGCGCACATCCGTCAGCACAGCAATGTGCCCATCATGATGCTTACGGCCGCGGGTGACGAAGCGAACCGGGTGCACGGATTCGAGCTCGGCGCTGACGACTATGTGGTCAAGCCGTTCAGTCCTCGAGAGCTGGTCCTGCGCGTGAAGGCAATGCTGAAACGCACGGGTGAAATGGAATACGGCCGAAGCTCCATTCAAACTCTTACCTTCCCTGGGTTGGAAATTCAAATCGACGCGCGCCGCGTGGAGGTCAACGGCCAAGAAGTCAACCTGACGCCCAAAGAATTTGACTTATTGGTGTACATGGCCCAACGCCCGGACAAGGTGTTTAGCAGGGAAGAACTGCTTCGGGACGTGTGGAATTATCAATTTTTCGGGGACCAGCGCACGGTAGACACGCACATCAAGCGCCTGCGCGAGAAGCTTGGCCAAGCTTCTCCTGACGTCAGTCGCTACATCGTGACCGTCTGGGGCGTGGGGTACAAGTTCGAGGTGGCCTCGTGATACCCAACAGCATCGTTGCCAAGATGTGGCTGACGATTGTCGGCATGGTGTTCGTCATTCAAGCGCTGCTCTCCGTCTTGCTGCAGCAAGTGTTCAACAAGTACGTCGTGACGCGGGAAGAGGCAAGCCTTACCCAATTGGCGCTCACCATCGAGTCGGTCCTCGCCACCGGTGCCGACTCGTCCGTCAAAGAGCAAGTGGCGAGCGACATCGCAAAGCGCGTGGAACACGCCACGGTCGTCTACGGCATTCCTTACACCAAGAGCCCGGCGCTGAAGGCGGCTTACGACGCTTTGAACGAGAGCCAAAGGCGGATGTTGGATCAGGGGGAGCCGGTGATTGTGGCCGGATCGCCAGGTCGCACGCGTCGGCTCAGTGTGTACGTCAAAATTCCAACCGCGACTTCGACCGCGCCGGGTATGCTGGCGGTGTCCCAAGACACCAGTGTTCTCGACGAGCCGCTGCGCGAGATTCGCAATATGGTGCTTTTTGACACGGTGCTTGGCGTCATTCTCGCAACCGGATTCGCCTTTGTGATCTCAAAAAATCTGTCCCGTCCACTTGTCGATATGACGCGCGCAGCCGAAGAAATGGCCCGCGGGCACTATCGCCAGCGCGTGCGCGTCGTGACCAGGGACGAAGTCGGGCGCCTTGGGCATACCTTCAACGCACTTGCCCGCCAACTCGCCGAAACCATTGAGCAACTCTCCATGGAGCGCGAGGGTCTGCAGCGCATTTTGTCTTCGCTGCAGGACGGCGTCGTGGCCACGGACCTCGATGGCCGTGTGGTGCTAGCGAATCCCCCGGCCAAGCGTCATCTCCGCCATCTTTCCGTGGCTGAGCGCGGCATCGTCGATGAAGAGAAGCTGCCTGACCGCCTGATGAGCCTTTGGGTCCGCGTTCGCGAGCAGCAAGACGCCGTGTATCGCGAAGACACGTGGGATGGGCGCACCATCGCCATCACGATGCTCCCTTTGTATGAGGCGGACGGAACGACATTACGCGGCGCGCTGTGTGTGTTGCGCGACATCACCGAGGAGAGGCGACTGGACCGCCTGCGCAAGGACTTTATCGCAAACGTCTCCCACGAGCTGCGCACCCCTCTCAGCATGTTGCAGGGGTACACCGAGGCGCTCTTGGACGACATCTCGGACGATCCAGAGATGCGCCGGGAACTCACGGAAATTATCCACGACGAAACGCTCCGCATGAAGCGCCTCGTGAATGATCTGTTGAACTTGGCCCAGTTGGAGAGCGGCCAGTTTAAGCTCAACTTTGTCCTGATCGATCTCACCCAAGTGATGCGGCGCGTGGCCCGCAAATTTCAGGCGCTCGCAGGCGATGGCGAGCAACTCGCGTTTCACGTCTCCATCTCCAACGGTCCCGTCTTGGTCGAAGGAGATGAAGACCGCCTGGAACAAGTATTCACCAACTTGCTCGACAACGCATTCCGCCACACGTCGCAGGGCACGATTCAATTTGAGCTCGACATCCGCCACAACTACGCGTATGTGCGCGTCGCCGACACGGGCAGCGGCATCCCAGAAGAAGACGTGCCGTACATTTTTGAGCGGTTTTATAAGGCGGACAAGGCTCGCACCCGGACGCGCTCCGGTACGGGGCTGGGATTGGCCATTGCCCGCCAATTGGTGATTGAGCATCGCGGCGAAATTCTGGTCGAGAGCCGACTCGGCGAGGGCACCACGTTTACGGTGGTGTTGCCACTCGCGTCCGAAGTCCATCGCGCAGAGGGGGGAAACGTCTCGTGACGTGGGTGTACGACTCCAGGCTGTATGACACCAAGTTTCAAGCCTCCTGCCGCATGGCCCGGCTGGAGGACGCCGCGCTGGCGTCCTCGATTCCCTGTCGGCTGATTTCGATTTTTCAGACCTCAAGCGGCCGGTACGGAGTGAAAATGCTCGTGGTTCATGACTCGTCAGAATCCGAACGGCGTTCGAAGTAGCGCAGGCGGGTTAACAGATTTTTCTTTTGAGCTAACACGTCGATGAGCTGTCGCAGGAACAAGGCTTCTTCCTTGGAGAGCTGGCTCATGCGGTGGGCGGCTTCCAAATAGGGAAACGAGTCCTCGTTCAGCACGAAGTGTTGCAGCGGCGTCGGCAATTCATAGACGGAATCCCGCATTCGCTTGGGCTCGTACGTCGTGTCCGCGTCGCAGAGCACCTCGAGAGGCACGCCGAGCGCATCTGCCAGGCGCTTCGCGTAATCCAACGACGGCCGCCGCTTGTCCCTCTCGATGGACGAGATGTGCGGCGTGGATACGCCCGCGCGCATGGCAAGCTCCTGCTGCGACCAACCCCGGCTTTGACGAATGGCCCTCACTCGAGCACCAAAAGAATCTTTCATCGCTCCATACCTCCCTGAATCTCTTCACCATCGTGGTTTCCTGGCAGTTCGGGCGAACGACAGCTAACGACAATGTAACCGCGCGACGCCTTCATCGTAAATGCAAATTTGGGAATAAAGTTTACTGTTATGTAAGCTCTCTCTGCATCACCTCGGAAAGGATTTGTTGAATGTTATACTACTGTTCTGGGAAACCATCTGCCAAGAGGGTAAGTGGACATTTGTGGACTTGGCCCAAGTCTCGACTGCTCGCACTCACGGGGGCGGGCATCAGCGTTGAAAGTGGCCTGCCGACCGTCAACGATGAGGTTGCGGGCGTGCCGCTTCGCAGCCTGTTCGAGCCGTGGATCTGGGAAAAGCGGCCGCTCGATGCGTTTCGGGCATATCGACAGATGGTGCGCGATTGGCAGCGCAAACGGCCGAATCGGGCGCACCTGGCGCTCGCGCAAGCCGACCTCCCGATCATCACACAGAATATCGACGGATTGCACTGGGCTGCAGGCAGCGAGCGCGTGATTGAACTCCACGGCAATCTGCGTGAACTCCGGTGTCCTTCCTGCGCTGGCATTTTTCAATCCGCTTTGATTTGGCGGAGTTTGTTACCTTCATGTCCGACGTGCGGGCACCTACTTCGCCCGGGATTTGCGCTCGAGGGCGAGCAGGTGCGGCACATTGCGCGTGCCATGGATTGGCTTGGCGAGGCTCACGGGCTGCTCGTCGTGGGCACAGAACTCCAGATGACGCCCGTTCGAACCCTGTACGAGATCGCCAGAAGGCGCAATCTCCCCATTGCGTGGGTGCATGATCATGCGGAGGAGTGGGTCCCTCATTTGCTCGGACAGGAAGGCCCGGTGGATTCTCTTTTCCGCCCGGGTGAAGTATAGTAACAGCAGTGAGGATCGACCTATCGCGTCTAAGGTGCTAGACAGATGAGGGGATGTTGTGGATTCGGATAAGATTCATTACGTGCTCGTCACGGATCGCAGTCGCAAAGCGCGGGCTCTTCGTCAACTGTATGAGGCTCTCGCTGCGACGCGAGCTGATACGCGGCCACTCGAAGTTCACATTGGGGACATTCGGGGGCAAGGCGGCATTGAAATTGGCGAGCGAGACCGGCATCGAGTGCTCGGCCTCCGCCTGCAGGATGAACATCTGAGCCCATATTGTCAAACGAATATGAATCTATTTCAGCTGCTCATGCTGGATGAGCGGACAGAGATGAGCCTTTACCGCGCGCAGCGGGCGTGGTTGTTGGTGTTTCGCGGCGTGGCGAATGGGCCTCGGCCTTTTGGGACCGAGGGCTATGATCTTCGATAGACTCACGTCCATCGGATCCGCCACGGCTGACGGGCGCGCCGAAGGATATGCACGCTGTACTCGCAGAGCAGGATGAGGACGCCCGCGAGCACGAAGTCCGCGATGAGCGATCCGGCCAGGGCGAAAGTATCGTACACGCCGTGGGCAATGGCCGGCGCGATGTAGCCCCAGGCTCTGGACGTACCTAGAAATCGCGCCCTCGCGAACTGATAGCCCATGATAATGGCAAACATGAAGTGCGCCGGTACAGCCGTCACTGCCCGCACCACCGCGGTCCAAAAGCCAGAGCTCGTCACGTACAGAATGTTTTCGACCGTAGCAAATCCAAGGCCAATCGCGCAGGCGTAGACGATCGCGTCAACCGGTGCCTGAAGCCGGCCGCGATCGAGCACGGTGCGCTCAAAAACAGCTGCTTTCAAGAACTCTTCGACCATGCCAGCCACGAAGAAGGCTGTGGCGAAGATCCCGCGCCAGGTGGTTGGCTGTGTTGGGGCGTGATCGAGCAAGGTCCGTTCGATCACGCCTGCGGGTAAGACCACCAGCGCGCCGAGAAGGAACAACTTGGCGATCTCCCGCTTCGGCTCGGGATGGAGTTTGTCGTACGTGTAGATCAGTGCGAGGAAAAGCAGCCCTGGAAGCACTGCGAGCGCAAGATACATTCGGCGTTCCCTCTTCCTGTTCATCGGATGCTTGCAGCGGTTGTAGTGTGAGGTTTGGGGGACGGATTTATGTTGTGGACGGGAGATCTGCGTGAGCTCGAGCCAGGCCTCGATACGCCCGTCTCCTACAGGCTGCGGTACGCGACCGCCGAAGGGCCGTGTTCCGTGCCGGTCTCGATCGGCGATACGCTGTTCTTCAGGCCGACCGGAGAGCGGCGTTGTATCGCCTGTGGGAGGCGCGTAAAGAAGCTGTACCAGAACGGTTACTGCTTTCCCTGCGTGCAGACGCTCGCGGAGTGCGATCTCTGCATCGTCAAGCCGCATGAATGTCACTTTCACTTGGGCACGTGCCGGGACGACGACTTCGCGCGCGTCCATTGTATGGTGCCGCACTATGTGTACATCGCCTGGAGCAGCGGATTCAAGGTCGGCATCACGCGCAAGGGGCGTGAATTGAGGCGCTGGATGGACCAAGGTGCATCAGAAGCCGCCGTGATCGCGGAGGTCCCGGACCGCAAGACCGCCGGCGAGATCGAAGTCCACATCGCCCGCGGTATGGCGGATAAGACCAATTGGCGAAAGATGCTTGCCGATGAATCCGGGCCGGATCGTCCGCTGCTCGAGGTCGTGCAAGAGGTGCAGGCAGCGATGGATGATGCGTACCGCGGGTATCTGGTGTCTGACGTCAAGGTCCAACGGTTTACCTATCCGCGGCAGGCGGAGTTTGCGCTGCGGCTCACGGCGCTCGGCCTTGGATCGGACGAGCCTATCGGCGGCGTGGTGCGGGCCATCAAGGGACAATACCTTGTCTTTGACAGCGGGGTGCTCAATGTCAAGCGATGGGCGGGGCACGAGGTCGTCGCCGATCACGTCAGCGCCTCATGTTCCCCGGCTGCCCGGGCAAACTAGGGCGGGAGGGGTGCGCATGACCTGGATTTATGAGGCTCGCTTGTACGACTCCAAGGCTGTCGCGATGTACGTCGCGACCACCCTTCGCGATTCCGGTGCGCGCCCACGGCTCGACGCGTCCAGTGTCCAAGTTTATCGCACGCGGCGGGGCAACTACGGGGTGCGATATCGGACGCTTGACGCGTAGCCGCGCGGCACGCGCGTTCCCCTTGGCGAATACAATGAAGCGCATCGTGGATCGGCCTCGATCCCGCCAAGGGGTGATGACAAAGTGAAAAAAGGCCATTCCACGCCGGGCAAACGCGCAAATGCACTTCATCTCCCCAACTTCGTCCGGCTCGTGGAACGATATAAAAAGTGCGTCGTCGGCATCGAAGTCATCCAAACCCCCTATCGCGATCGCGCTTTGTTCTTTCCGTGGGAGCGCCCGTTGCCACGGGAAGGGCGCGCAGCGCTCAACATCGGAACAGGTTTCATGTTCCATCCCAAGGGCTACATTCTCACCAATGAACACGTCATCGCGGAAGCGGACCGCATCATGCTGCGCGCATTCGGCCGAAAGGATTTGGTGGAGGCCGAGCTCGTCGGCCGAGATCGAAAGCATGATATTGCGGTGCTGTGGGCCAATCTTCCCGTGCCATCGCCCGTGCTGCGACTCGGACACAGCAAGGACGTGCAGGTGGGCGAATGGGTGGTGGCCATCGGATCGCCGCTCGGCCTCGATCACACGGTGACGGTCGGGATCGTCAGCGCAAAGAATCGGCCTTTGCAGATCGGCGATCGCGAATATCCCAACCTGATTCAAACCGATGCGGCCATCAACCGCGGAAACAGCGGCGGACCGCTCATCAACCTGCGCGGCGAGGTCATCGGCATGAACACGGCCGTCTCGCAGAGCTCACAGGGCATAGGCTTTGCGATCGCGGCCGATGTGCTGCGACAGCGCGTGAAAGCCATCCTTGGCGACGTGTGACATGCTGGGATGGCACATCAACCCCCGCGTTGGATGTGCCTGCGCAAGTAGAAATGCTGGCGCGGATTGCATTCGTACCACGCGCGCACGATGTTGCGCGAGGTCCACGCATCGCGGGGCAGAAGCTGTTCCACCTCGTCCGTCACGTCGGTCAGGCGGATGTGATGACCGTCGACGACTTTTCCAGCCTCAAGGTCGCGCCACGCGTGTCTTGCGCACGCCGACCGCCAAAAATTGTGCATGGAGCCTTCGCTGTAGATTTGGGATTGCCCGTTGGCAAGGACCAACAGAAGAGCTGACGGCATAAACATCACGTCGCCAGGCGGTTCAACACAGGCTTCATAGACTCGAACGATGGCTGTCAAGGTCCGCTCCTCCCTCGTTGGACGGCCCATTCGGCAGGGCCGGGGGCGGTGCAACCGCCCGGCCCTATCGCGGATGGGCAGCGTACGATCCGCCAGGGGCCGTCGAAGATGGACTACTTGGATGCATTGAGCCGAGCCGACGTGACTGCCGCTCATCCGGGAGGCATCGACCTCACGGTATGGTGGCTCAATCGAGTGCCCTTACAGCCAGGAGCTGCCGTGCTCGACGTCGGGTGTGGAACGGGAGCGACCGCCCTCTTGCTCGCCGAGCGGGGCGCCCGCGTGACGGCACTGGACGTGCGGCAAGAAATGATCGAGCGCTTGCGGCGCAAGGCCGAACGTCGGGCTATCCCGGTGAATGCCGTGGTGGGTAGCGCAGAGCATCTGCCATGGCCTGCCGCGTCGTTCGACGCCGTGATCGGCGAATCGATCCTCGTCTTCATGGATATCCCGATCGCCCTACAGGAAACGAGGCGAGTGCTGCGACGAGGCGGTTTCGCCGTCTTCGTCGAAATGGTGGCGCCACCGGATCCACCGGTGGGGTGGCACGAGGAGGCCTCGCGCGTGTACGGCGCACGGGAAGTTCCGACGCTCGAACGGTGGTTGCAACACTTCCATGCGGCCGGAATGAGGCCTTCTGTCCTACGCGCAGGGTCCATCTGGGATCTCGCACAGCAGCTTCCGGCGCAGTCGCCGAGCGCTTGCATGGACCCTGCTGCGTTCATGGATGCCGAAGTCGCTCAGGCGTTGGCCGAACACCTGGCTTGGATGACACGGTTCGGTGACACTCTCGGCTATGGCGTGTTTTACGTCGAAGTCTAACCGCCGATTTATCCGTCCAACCAATCGTCTGGCAGACACCAGGGTGCGAACTGAAGGTAATCGGAGCTCACAAGCTGATAGTGGACGCCGTCGATCACGCCGTTAAACGCGAAGCGGTGTGCGGGGCCGTGTAAGTGACCGTACACACAGCCCCGCACGCCGTAGGAAACCAAGAGCTCGTGAAACGCCGAAGGCCCGTGTTCAGGATCCACGGGCGGATAGTGCATGAGGCACACAATCGGTTTCCCGTGTTTGATGGCCGTCTTCAGCGACAACTCGAGCCGCAGGATTTCCCGCTTAAGAATGGCCTCATCCTGTTCCCGCACGTACGACGGGTGGTGGGGGAGCGTCCATCCTCGTGTGCCCGCAAAGCACACCTCGTTTACGACGAGGCTGTCGTTTTGAAGGGCGTACATGTGAGGGGGAAGCGCCTGGCGAACGCGCTGAATCCCGCCCCACCAATAGTCGTGATTTCCGCGAATGAGAATCTTCTGGCCTGGCAAGCGCCCAATCCACGCCAAGTCAGGGGCGGCCTCTTCAAGTTTCATGGCCCACGAGATATCGCCCGGGATGAGTACCACGTCGTCATCGTGAACCCGTTGGCGCCAATGATGAGCAATTTTTTCGGCGTGATCGCGCCAGGTTTGGCCGAAGACGTGCATCGGCTTTTTGTCAGATGTGTCGAGGTGCAAATCTGCAATGGCATAAATGGCCACGGTGGTTCCCCCTTGACCGTTTCATGATATCACACCTGTCGCTTCGGACCTCGAAGACCCTGCGCACGATCTCCTCAAGCGCAGCAATTCATCCCCTTCGTCATCGACGACGAGCGTCCTAAGCTGTTGAATCAACCAAGGGGGATGTCGATGTGGACCGAGGAACAGTGGGCCGTGATCGAGCCCAAACGAATGTCGTCCGTAGTCGTGGCAGCGCCAGGGAGCGGAAAAACGACGGTGATGACCGAACACATGGCGCAAATCATCGCCGCGCGGCTCATCCCGGCGCAGCGCATTCTCGCCATGACGTTCACTCGACAGGCAGCGGAACACATGCGGCAAAAGTTGCGCGCCCACAAAGAGCTTCGACCCGAAGACGTTGAGTCGTGCGCGATGGGCACATTTCACGCGGTCTTTTTTCGGGCATTGCTCGAAGCCGACAGGCCGGTGTATCCCGTGCTGACGCAGCGCGACCAGTATGCGCTGATGGCCGATGCAGTGTGCGAGGTTCTTGGAGAACGGCGCGCGGTAAGTGCTTACGAACTCCAATCTTATCTCACGCTTCACAGCCGAATGGTCGGTGGACAAGTGCCAGACATCGACGCGCCGACGCGAAAAATTCTGCAGGCCTATGCTCTCAGAAAGCGTGCAAGCCGACGCTGGGATCATGACGACATTCTGCTCGCTTCCCTCGATTTGTTTCAACAGCCGTGTGACCCATCCATCCGCCTGTTCCAGGCGCGTTACATACTCGTCGATGAATTTCAAGATACAAACCTAGTGCAGTGGAACCTTCTCACTTCTCTGCTAGCCCGCAACGAAGCGCTCGGCTTTGTGGTTGGCGACGACGACCAATCCATCTATGGTTTTCGCGGCGCTTCGCCGGAGTTTCTTCAGCGCGCTGTCGAGGCCTTGCCTTACGCGCGTCAGCATCTTCTCACGCTGAATTTCCGGTCCGATCGGAGCATTTTGCGTCACGCCGCACAGCTCATTCATCACGTCAAGACGCGGGTGCACAAGCCGCTGCGGGGTGTTCGAGATGCGGAGGGCGTCTGCCAAGCGTACGAGGTAACGGACAGAACCGAGCAATGGGTGCTTGCGCACGGCTTGTTGACTTCGGCGGTGCGGCGCGGGTATTCGGTCGCCTGCCTCGCCCGCACGCGCAATCAGCTCGCGGCTGCATGGGCTGCACTACAACAGTTGTGCGGGACGGAATGGCGTGTGATGGCAAATCGGATGGAGTTCCGCACGTTTCACGACAGCAAGGGAAAAGAGTGGGATGTCGTAATCGTCTTGGATATGGCGGTCTCGCACGACGTGAATCTTGCCGACGCGGATGAAGAAAGGCGCCTGATTTACGTAGCCATGACAAGAGCGCGCCATGAACTGCACGCTGTTGTCCCCTGCACGGTCGAAGGTCGACCACGACGTCCCCATCCGTTTCTCCATGAGGCGGGAATTCCGCTTGTGAAAGCCAGTCCACGTGGACGCAGACTTCGATTCGAAATTGGGTGAAAAATCTCTGGACTTTTTATGGTGTAACTAATACAATGAGCTTAAAGCAAAACTGTTATACATCATTTGTTGTACATCACATACAACACAAACCCAGGGGAGTGGTCAAGGTGACAAGGAGCCATCCGATGAAAAATAGCGACGTGCACGACACGATGTTCACGGACCAGCTGCGTACGAGTGCGGACATGGAGGGCAAGCGCGAGTTTGCCGACACGGAGAACAAGCGATGGGTTCAAGATTGCCTGTTGGATTATTATCACGGCAGCAAAGGCTGAGCTGATGTCGTATCCTTCATGAGGACAGCACTTTTGAGGCCTTCGAATGAGCTTTGAGCTGGTGATGCGGTCTCGCGTTTGAGACCGTCGAAAATTGGACGCGCGCTGAAGAACAGGACGTCGGCCCTGCTTCGGCGCGCTTTCGCGTTTGCGCCCGAAGAGGGAGCGTTCAAGCGGACGGGCGAACGCGAGAAGCCGCGGGTCATGAATGGGCAGTTGGATGGGGGGAGGCGCACGGACAAGCTGATCCTGGCCGCGCGGATCTTCGTCACTCGGAACGAGACGGCAGCCACTTCCTCGATGCCATTTGCCCGGCCTATCTCCAGAGCCGATGTCAAGCGTACTACGGCGTTGATGTACACATGCGCCTTCATTTTGTTGATATCCCGCACATGCAGGTCGACAAGCGCCAAACATTCCTTCAGCCGCGATGGGGATTCGGATATCGAAGGACGTCCTCATCGATGTGTCTCTTCACGATCATTCCGTAGTTCGACGCTGAACGCGCAGCCATGCCAATCGGATAGTCGACAACCAACTCGGCAAATCACGTCGCCGCAATCCCTTCGTCCGCGATGGTCCGAAAGACGTGGCTTAGGGTCGAGACCGACGGAACAGATCCGTGAAGGGAGGCCACACTGGTAACGAAACCGCAAATCACTCTCCAGACGTCGGTGAAGCTGCGTACATGTTCGTCGATTGTAGACGTTGGCCTTCATCCCTTAGAAATGGTTGTGGATACCAGCTTCTTTCTCTCATGTACAGGTGGACTCCTTCTTTGTGTTCAAAAAACTTGCCGCGCAAGGGCTCGTGATGCTGGGAAAGCGTCCTCTCAGCTCGCACGAGCGGACCGTAGCGATCCGCGTGCGCGGGACGGGAATACCGTTGGCCATGATGGCAGGGCCCAAGACACCATGAGCCCTCGAGGCACTCGTGGGGCAAGACAGTCCCTTCGCCCGGTGGCGTCGTCGATCGCATCATGCACGGGGAACTGCGGGGCTGAACAGATTCGGTACTCGCGTCCGTCTGCCAGAGCAGCCCGGCCCGCGTCTCGCGAGGACGGGTACGATGGCGTTTGGGCGGACGATGCTTGCGGACAGGAGAGAGGTCGGCGGCCCGAAGGATGCGGCGTGAGCGACTCCCTTTTCCCTTCCGAGCTGAGGAGTCTCACGGTGACCCTATCACACACGCTCAACAATTTTTCGCGATCCGCCTTGACACAGGGCCCGGGAGGGTGATAGTATCATTCTCGCCGCCCGCGAGGCGGCGCGAAAGACCGCGCGAGAGCGCGGGAACGCTCCTTGAAAACTAAACACACGAGACCACCAAACCCACAAGTCCATGCGACCCCAAATGGAGTACAGGATAGACGCTTGGATTG